>CAZWTB010000117.1:0-1976 GCA_964636875.1 uncultured Thermodesulfatator sp. | reverse complement strand
TTCATTCTGGACTTGGATATTATGCGCCTATGGAAGTTTGGAAGAAAGAAAACAAAAGGGAAAAGGGGACTAACATTTATGATGTGCAAATCAGGGGGTAGATATATTTACTCCCTAACATTAAAAGTGTCCAAAAAATGGAGGGCATCCTACGGCGGCGCGCCATGTCTCCCTACTTCCTGCAAATATTCCCATACACTCTCCGGTGTCGCAGACATAACCTCTCCCCTATCTTATTCTTACTCTCTCCCGCTATTTTAATCTTTTTTTATAGAAGTTTCAACTTTTTATCATAATATTTACATGTTTTACACAAAAGTTTATATAATTATAAGTATGAAAAACAGAGTTCTGAGGTGCCGGTTAAAGAAGAAAAGGTTTTTTCAAAGATTTTTTCTAATTCCCAGGCTTTGCCAAGATTTCCGTATTTTAAAGCGCCTTTGAAAAAAATTTCAAACTTTTTTTTAGCTTCTTTATAAAGAAGAAGTTTTTGCTCTGGAGTTAATTCTGAAAAGTGATTTTTAAAGAGTTTTATAAGTGCAAGGGTTCTGTAAAAGTCAAGCCCTTTTGTTGCTGAAAGCTGGTCAGGTCTTCCACCGTCTTTTTCAACGAGCTCCTCCTTTATAAGTCCCACCGGAAACTTTAAAGAAACTCTGAGCCAGAATTCGTAATCCTCACAAACTGGAAAATTTTCGTCAAATCCTCCCACCACTTTAAACACCTCTCTTTTAAGCATAACAGCAGACATGGAAACCACACAAAGTCTAACTGCTCTGTGAAAAAACCATCCCTCTGCTTTTCTGTGAATTCTCTTGGGATAAATCCTTTTTCCAGCTTTAAACCACTTTTCCTCTGTTTGAACAAGAAAATAATCAGGATGTTTTTCAAAAAATCTTACCTGTTTTTCAAGTTTTTCCGGAAGAAAGGCGTCGTCACTGTCAAGAAACGCTATAAACTCACCTTTAGCCTTTTTTAATCCCGTATTTCTTGCAGAGGCAACCCCTTTTCTTCTGGTTTTTACATAAATTACAGGATATCTTGTAATAAGTCTCGGAGTTTCGTCAGTTGACCCATCATCAACAATTATTAGTTCCCAGTTTTTGAAAGTTTGATTGAGAACACTTTTTATTGCTCTGGAAAGAATATAAGCTCTATTGTAAGTAGGTATAATTACACTTACGAATACATTTTTACACATCAGAAGGGGAGGGGAGAAGCCTCTGCGGTGTTACATTTTAAATATAATTTAAACATTTTATTTAGCGTATTCAACTTTCCAGACTTCGTAAACTTTTCCAGCAAGAGCCGGATTGGGTTTAAGGGTTGGTTTCCCAGGACGCCATCCTGCTGGGCAAGCCTCCCCGGGATGTTCCCTTACATACTGAAATGCCTGAATCTGTCTGATTAATTCGTCAACATTTCTCCCTACAGGAGCATTTAAAATTTCTACAGCCTGAATAATTCCGTCAGGATCAATTATAAAGCGTCCTCTCAGGTTAATACCTGCTTTGTCGTCGTAAACTCCATAAAGCTGTCCTATTTTTCCTCCAACATCCCAGAGCATAGGGAAAGGAATTCCTCCCTCAACCATTTTAGAAAGCTCAACTTCCTGCCACACTTTGTGGCTGAAAACGGTGTCAGTGCTGATTGCAAGAACCTCAACCCCAAGTTTTTGAAGTTCTGGATAGCTTACAGCTATCGTGGAAATTTCAGTAGGTCAAACAAAAGTAAAATCCGCTGGATAAAAACAGATTACAAGCCATTTTCCCTTATAATCCGAAAGCTTGACTGTTTTTACTTCCCCATTGTGATAAGCCTGAGCTTCTAATTCTGGAGCAGGAACCCCCGGTCTTACACACATACTTTTCCCTACTTTTAAAAGTGTTTTAATTTTTTAAGTACTTTAAATAAAACTATAAGCAAAAAATTTAAAAAATCAATAGTTTGAAACCGTTATTTTTTAAAAATTTTTATAA
>CAZWTB010000116.1:0-3590 GCA_964636875.1 uncultured Thermodesulfatator sp. | reverse complement strand
TGGGCATATAAAAATGGAGATAAAATAGCAGAAAAGTTAACTTATGTGCCTCTTCCTGAAGAAGTAAAAGAAAAGATAAGAGCTTACTGGAAAAAGTATCACATTTATTCTAAGTAAATGAATTCTCTTACAGAAAAGAATTTTTTAATAGAAAAGTTTACCAAATATTTTCTTGGTTTCTGGGCTATTTTTACAGGTTTTATTTTTCCTTTTACCATTTTTTTTATTCTTCTTTACGAATCCAGGCTTGCTATTAAACACTTTGGAATCGTTCACTTTTTAACTTCAACTGACTGGGATCCTGTAAAAGAGTCTTTTGGTGCTCTTCCGATGATAGCCGGAACTCTTATAAGCACCTTTATAGCAATTTTAATATCTGCTCCTGTTTCCATAGGGATTGCTATATTTGTTACTGAGATTGCTCCAAGATGGCTTAAAGGAATAGTGATCAGTGCAATAGAGCTCCTTGCTGCAATACCAAGTATAATTTATGGAATGTGGGGTTTTTTAATACTTGCAGGAGTTA
Source organism: uncultured Thermodesulfatator sp. (assembly GCA_964636875.1). Classification (GTDB taxonomy): domain Bacteria; phylum Desulfobacterota; class Thermodesulfobacteria; order Thermodesulfobacteriales; family Thermodesulfobacteriaceae; genus Thermodesulfobacterium. The sequence continues at coordinate 3,064 of CAZWTB010000116.1, read as the reverse complement.
TGAGAAATAAAGTAGAACCTTTTTTACAAAAAATCTTTGGACCCATCCCTATTATAGGAAAATTTTTTGCCGGAACTCCTACAGGAGTTGATGTGCTTACGACTTCTTTAGTGCTTTCCATAATGATAATTCCTTTTATGGCTTCTGTTGTAAAAGACGCTTTTAATCTGGTTCCAGGGGTTATGAAAGAATCTGCTTATGGACTTGGAGCAACGAAGTGGGAAGTTATAAAAGATGTAGTTATACCTTATACTGCTTCAGGAATTGCAGGAGGACTTATTCTTTCTACAGGAAGAGCCCTTGGTGAAACAATGGCTGTAACCTTTCTTGCAGGGAATGTTCCTCAGGTTCCCACCTCTTTACTTCAACCTTTTACAACCATAACCGTGGCTCTTGCAAATCAATTTACAGAAGCTGACACTCCTCTTTATCTTTCCTCCCTTTTTTATCTTTCTCTTTTTCTCTTTGCTATTTCTTTTATTATTTTAATTATTGCCAAACTTATGGTTTTACAAATAGAAAAGAAATGGAAAAAATAACCCTTTTAAAGCGAAAAATAATTAACAAAGTAATGCTTTTTATTTCTTTTTTAGCTGCAGTTTATGGACTTTTCTGGCTTTTCTGGATCCTTGGAACTTTGTTTGTAAATGGATTTAAATACATAAATCTAACACTTTTTACTCAAGATTCGGGTCCTCCAGGACTTAACATCGGAGGTTTAAGACAGGCTTTTGTAGGACACTTCATAATCACGGTTCTTGCAACTATTATAGGAGTTCCTATAGGGCTTTTTGCAGGAATTTATTATGCTGAATATGGAAAAAATTCCAGATTTTTCCAAGCTTTAAGACACACTACTGACATAATGGTTAGCATTCCTTCAATTATAATGGGTGCTGTAATGTATGCTTTGCTTGTGGTTCCTTTAAATCACTTTAATGCCCTTGCAGGAAGCATTGCTCTTGCCATGCTTATGATCCCTGTTATAAGCGTTACCACTTACGAAATGCTAAATCTGGTTCCTTATACTTTGAGAGAAGCTGCTTATGCAATAGGAGCTTATAAATGGCAGATGATAAAAGATATTGTTTTGCGTTCTGCAAAAGTTGGAATTTTAACAGGTGTTATACTTGGAGTTGCGCGAATTTCAGGAGAAACAGCCCCGCTTTTGTTTACCTCTTTCAACAATCACTATCTTTCTTTTGATCTTTTAAAACCTATGGCATCTCTTACAGTTACTATTTTTGACTATGCGATGAGTCCTTATAAATACTGGCATAATCAAGCATGGGCTGCTTCTTTTTGTCTTACATTTTTTATTCTTTTTTTGTTTCTTATAGCCAAGCTTCTTCTTCATCAAAAAATTCAGTTTTTCGTGAAAAAATCTAAAAAGGAAGAAAAATGACAGAAAAAGTAGAAATAGAAGTCAGGAATCTAAATTTTTATTATGGAAAAGAACATACTTTAAAAAACATAAACTTAAAGATTTACAAAAATAGAGTAACTGCACTTATAGGACCATCTGGGTGTGGAAAAACGACTTTTTTAAGATGTTTTAATAGAATGCATGACCTTTATGTTGGAAATAGATACGAAGGAGAGATTATTTTTCAAGGAAGAAACATTTTAAGCAAGGACATAGACCTCATAGAGCTGAGGACGAAAATAGGAATGGTTTTTCAAAAGCCAACACCTTTTCCAATGAGTATTTTTGATAATATAGCTTATGGTTTGAGACTCAGGGGAATAAAAAATAAAAAAGAGCTTACAGAGAAAGTGGAGAAGGCTTTAAAAGAAGCTGCACTCTGGGACGAGGTTAAAGACAAACTTCACAGCAGTGCACTTGGGCTTTCTGGAGGACAACAGCAAAGACTTTGCATTGCAAGGGCTATAGCAGTAGAACCTGAGGTTCTCCTCTTTGACGAGCCCACTTCTGCTCTCGACCCCATTTCCACTGCAAAAATAGAAGAACTAATTGTTCAGCTAAAGTCTAAAATAACCATAGTAATAGTTACTCACAACATGCAGCAGGCTGCAAGAATTTCCGATTATACCGCTTTTATGTATCTTGGTGAACTTATAGAAGTAGGACCTACAGAAAAAATATTTACAAATCCAGAGAAAAAGCTCACTGAAGATTATATAACTGGAAGATTTGGTTAATCCAGCACTTTTTTGTTTTTCCTTTTCTCCTGTTTTTTTGTGCAAAGATATTTAATTATTCGTGAACCTATAACTCTTCTGGCTCCTATAAAATGTCTTCTGAAATATGGTTCATAAAGAGAATCTATTGCAAGATGTTTTTTAAAGGAAGAAAAATGGATAAATTTACCATCACCTATATAAATTCCCACATGAGCTGGATAATTTTTACCTTTAGCTTTAAAAAATACCAGATCACCGGGGATTAATTCATCTTTTGGAACTTTAAATCCTATGCGATATTGTTCTCTTGCAGTTCTTGGAAGTTCAATTCCAAGATGTCTGAAAACAAGTTTGGTAAACATGGAACAGTCTATGTAGTGATGTTTGCCTGTTCCTCCATATTTATATTTATAGTTTTTATATAAAAAGGCATAATCAAGGAGTATTTTTCGAAATTCCTCTTTTTCTCTGGGAGCAAGTTTTAGAGGACCTATTCCAAGATCACCAAAAAATTCCTCAGTTTCTCGATGATAACCTTCCATGAGTTTTTCAAATATTCTTAAAGCTGAACATTTTACAGGTAGAGGAATTTTTATTAACTGACCAACTATAAGAAAATTTCTCTTTAATCCATTAAATTGTTTTAATTCTTTTAGAGAAACTCCGTATTTTAAAGCAATTTTAAAAAGACTTTCTCCCTTTTTAACTCTATGAACTATATATTTTCTAATAAATTTTCTTTTTTTATAAATTTTTATTAAAAGCTTTTCTCCTGGATGGATGATGTTTCTTTTTAAATTATTTAGTTTTTTTAATTTTTTTACACTTGTATGAAATTTTTTTGCGATTTTCCATAGAGAATCTCCTTTTCTTACTCTATAATATATTTTTTTTATAACAGTTTTATATTCTCCATAGA
>CAZWTB010000115.1:0-2618 GCA_964636875.1 uncultured Thermodesulfatator sp. | reverse complement strand
TGAGAAGAAAGCCTTTTAATTCTGCTTTTTTTTCAATTAACTCAAGAACATTTCTATGCTGACTTTTGGGTCTTTGCCCCACTACTTCTCCAGTAGCAACAAAATCTGCTCCAACTTCTTCCATAATCTTTTTTGCCTTTTTTAACATAAGAATTCTGCAATCTATACACGGATTTGCAAAAGAACCATATCCGTGTTCTGGATTTTTTAAAATTTCAAGAAAATCCTCTGTAATATCGTAAATTTTTCCTTTTTCAAAACCCAGATTTTTAATCTCACTAAAAAACTTTTCAGGATTTTCCTTTAAATCCCATTCGAAAAAAGGAGATATAAACTTTACCGGTAGAACCTCTATACCCTGTTTTTTTAAAATCAAACCCGCGAGTATGCTATCAAGTCCTCCTGAAAAAAGAAGAACTGCTTTTGCCATTATTCTCAGGATCCAGAGGTTTTTAAAAAACTTCTGGCAAGTTCAAGATTTTCTGGTTCTCCAAGCATTCGCGCTATTTCTTTTAATCTTTCTTCACCTTTAAGTTCTTTAAAATATGTCCTGGTTACATTTTTTTCCACTTCTTTTTCCACAAGAAAGTGCTGATCCGCCAGAACTGCTATTTGAGGAAGATGAGTTATACAGATTATCTGATAAGAATCAGCAAGTGTTTTCAGCTTTTTTGCCACCTTTTTGGCAGTTATTCCACCTATACCTGCATCTACTTCGTCAAAGATAAGGGTGCTTCTTTCAGAAGCATTTTCTTTTTCTTTTAAAAGAGACTTGCAGGCAAGAAAAATTCTGGAAAGTTCTCCACCAGAAACTATTTTTTCAAGAGGTTTTAAAGGAATACCTGGATTTGAGGAAAACAGAAATCTTACTTCATCAGCTCCTTTTAATCCCAGATTTTCTACTGAAAAACCTCTGTTTTTAACCTCCACTTTAAAAGATACTCTTTCCATTCCCAGTGATTTAAGCTCCTTTTCCACCAGTTTTTCAAGTTCCGGAGCGAATTTTCTTCTCCTTTCACTTAATTTTTTTGCTGTCTGAACAAGTTTTTCTCTTAAATTTTTCTCTTCCTTAAGAAGTATTTCGTAATTTTCTTCACCTCCTTCGAGAAGAGTAAGCTCTTCTTTCAGAGAATTTAGAAGTTCTAAAAGTCCGTTTGTGTCAGTTTTGTATTTCCGTTTCAACTTTTCGTATCTTGAAAGTCGTTCCTCAATTTCATCAAGTTTGGCATCATCTTCCGGAAGTTCTCCAGAGTAACTTATTAATTCTCTATAAGTTTCTTTTATTTCGTAATAAAGGGAATAAAAATTTGAAAGACTTTCTTTAAATCTGTCCTCTATTTCTGCAATTTTTTCAAAAGATGAAATAATTTGTGAAAGAAGAGTATCTGCTTCTTCCATTGCAGAAGTTAAAAATTGCAAATTTGCTTTAAGATCACTTAAATTTTTTAATTTTTCTCTTTCTCTTAAAAGTTCTTTTTCTTCTTCTGGGGAAGGGTTAAGTTCTTCAAGTTCTTTTATCTGATAGAGAAGAAAATCTTTTTTCAATTCTGCATCTGCGAGTTTTTTCTGTATTTCCTGAATTTTTCTTTTAAGAGAGGTGTATTCTGAAAACAGAGAAGAATATTCCTGAAGCAGAGAGGAAAGATTTAAAAACTGATCCAGGAACTCAAGCTGTTTTTCAGGTGATAGAAGCTGATAAAATTCATGTTGACTTGTAAGATTTATAAAATCTTTAGTTATTCTGGAAAGTTCAGCAAGAGTAACCGGGGATCCATTTAGATAGGTTTTTTGTCTTGATTTGGTTATAATTCTTTTTATGTGAACTTCTTCTTCAGGAGAAAAGCCCATTTTTTCAAGTTTTTGAGCAAGTATTTCTCCACCATAAATAAGTGCTTCTATTTCACCTTCTTTTTCCCCTGGTTTAAGATAAGAAGATCCGCCTTTTTCTCCAAGTAAAAGTTTAAGAGCTTTTACCAGGAGGGACTTTCCTGCTCCTGTTTCCCCGGTAAATACCACAAAACCTTTTTCAAAATGGAAGTGAGCAGATTCTATAAGTAGAAAATTTCTAATTTTTAGCTCCACAAGCATCAGAATAAAAGTATAAACGAAAAGTTATTTATGACAAGTTTTTAATTACCCATTGACTTGTCTTTATTTTTATATGTATTATTTTTTTGGCGGATTAAAAAGGTTTTCCTTCTTCTACTTAAGTAATTTCTAAAATCTCCTTAAAGGAGGGGAACCATGCGCATTGCGCAAGTTGCACCTTTATATGAAAGTGTTCCTCCTAAGCTTTACGGAGGAACAGAAAGGGTCGTCTCATATCTTACCGAAGAACTCGTTAAAATGGGACATGATGTTACCCTCTTTGCAAGCGGGGACTCCCAAACCAAAGCCAGACTTATTCCCATTTCTCCACAAGCACTGAGACTCGATCCGAATTGTAAAGATCCTATTTGTTATCATCTGGTTATGTTTGAGGAAGTGATAAAAAGAGCCCAGTTTTTTGACATAATCCACTTTCACACCGAATACCTGCATCTTCCCCTGGCTTCTCGTCAAAATACCCCTTTTTTAACCACTCTCCACGGAAGACTCGATCTTCCAGAATATATACC
>CAZWTB010000114.1:0-3215 GCA_964636875.1 uncultured Thermodesulfatator sp. | reverse complement strand
CTTTTTCCTTTGTTTTTAAAGGAAAAAAGAGGAGGTGGATAATCTCCCCATTGTATTTCAAGTTTTGAGTAATCTATGGTTCTTCCGTCAAGTCTTGGACATGTTCCAGTTTTAAATCTTCCGAGCTCAAATCCAAGTTCTTTAAGATTTTCGGCAAGGCTATTTGAAGGGGGGTCTCCCATCCTTCCTGCTTCAAAATGATTCAAACCTATATGAATCAAGCCGTGTAAAAAAGTTCCAGGGGCAATTATTACTGCTTTTGCTCCGAATTCCTCTCCTGCTTTTGTAGCAACTCCGCAAACCCTTTTATCTTTTACCAGAATTCTCGTTACCAGTGCCTGTTTAATGTAAAGATTAGGAGTTCTTTCAAGAACCCGCTTCATTCTATCCTGATATTTAAATCTATCTGCCTGAGCTCTTGTTGATCTTACAGCAGGGCCTTTTCTTGTATTAAGTTTTCTAAACTGGATACCAGTTTCATCTATAGCAAGAGCCATTTCTCCGCCAAGGGCATCTATTTCTTTAACAAGGTGTCCTTTAGCAATTCCACCGATAGCTGGATTACAGCTCATTGCACCTATTCTTTCAAGATTAATGGTAAGAAGGAGGGTTCTGCATCCGAGTCTACTTGCTGAAAGGCAGGCTTCTATTCCAGCGTGTCCTGCTCCAACAACTATTACATCAAACTCATCCAGAAACTTCATAAAAACCTCTTTAATTTTTTTGTGAATAATTTTAATTTATCTTTTTTCCAAAGTCAACAGAAAGCTTTTTCTACTTTTTAAAGAGCTTTCTATCAAGGAGAACATTTTCAAGGGTGACTTCTCTTTTTTCAAAACCTCTTGTAAAAGTAACTTTTACTTTTACAATTACAAAACCTTTGTTTTTTACAGGAAAAAAACTTATTTTCCAGCTAAATCTTTGAAAAGGAGGCTCAAAAGTTCCTTCTTTTTTTATTCCTGTAAAATTGCCTGTAAGTTCAATTTCTGCCATTTTTTGCTTTGCAAGAAGCACAGCAGTGGTGTAATCTTCTCCTATTCCACTGAGTCTTAAATTATTTCCAAAACCTTTAATCATAAAAATAAGCCCTGCAGAAATTATAGCAACAGCTACAAGTATCTCGAGTAAAGAAAATCCTTTACATTTATTCATATTTTATTCCTTTACTTTTAATCTCCACTATACCGCTTCCTGCAAAAAGAGTTACCACATAAATTTCTCTCTGAAAGTTTCTTAAATAAATCTTTACTTCCTGAGGTGCATAAAGAGGTCTTATTTCCCATTTTGCTCTACGAAAATGCGTCTTATCATTAATTTTAATCTCACAAACTTTTATACCATCCGGGATTTGATAATAACTTTTTTTTCCTTTTAAAGGTATTACTTTTTGTTTCTTTTTTAGATACAAGTTAAAAATTTTCTTTTCAAAGTCATATTTTACAATACAAGGAGTCTGGTTTTTTAAAGCTACAAGTTCTGCTGTATAAAGAAAGTTTCTTAATCCTCTTGCAGTTGATCTTATTTTAACGGTGCTTAAAACCTTTCCCAATTTTGCAGAGCTTATTCCCATTATTATTGAAATTAATATAAGAACAAGAATAAGTTCAAGAAGAGTAAAACCTTTTTTCATAATAGACTTTTTATCGTATCATACTCGTCATTTCAAAAACAGGAAGAAGCATCGCTATGATGATAAAACCAACAAGCACTCCCATGATTAAAATGACAAGAGGTTCAAGAAGAGTGGTTAATGTTTTTACTTTTGTTTTTGTTTCTTTATCATAGTATTCTCCTACTTTCACAAGCATTTCAGGTAATGTTCCTCCTTCTTCTCCAGTGGCAATCATTCCAAGAACAAAAGAAGGGAAAATTTCAGAGTGAGCAGAAAGAGATTGAGAAAGAGGAATTCCTTCTTTTACATCCTGAAGTGTCTTTTTTAAAGCCTGAGAAAATTTTTTATTACCTGATACCTCAGATGTAACTTCAATAGCCTGAAGTATATTTACTCCACTTTGAAGAAGGGAACCAAGAGTTAGTGTTATACGGGAAAGAATTACTTCCTGAACTATTTTTCCTACAAGAGGGATTTTTAATTTTATTTCATCTATGATATAACTCCCGGTTTCTGTTTTAGAATAATACCAGAGAGCACCACCAATTATTACAATTCCTCCCAAACCAGCCCACCACCAGTGTTTTAAAAAACTGCTTATGTTTAAAAGAATCTGTGTTGGTAAAGGTAAAGCTCTCCCCATTTCCTGAAACATACCTGTAAATTTTGGAACTACAAAAGTAAGAAGAATAGTTACAGAAATAATCATTACAACCATCATGATAGCAGGATAAGTAAGTGCACCTTTTATTCTGGACTTAAGTTCGGCATCTCTTTCAAGACTTTCTGCTACCTGAGAAAGGGCTTTTTCAAGCATCCCTCCTACTTCACCAGCTTTTACCATATTTATGTAAAGTTTGGAAAAATAAGAAGGATACTGAGCAAGAGTTTCTGAAAGGGGTTTACCCTGAGAAACACCCTGATGAATTTCAGATATTACTTTTTCAAGAAGCGGATTGGTAGCCTGATTTTTCAAAGTTTCGAGTGCCTTTGCAAGAGGAAGTCCTGCTGAAAGAAGCGATGCAAGCTGAGAGGTAAAATTAAGTATTTCTTTTTTACTTATAGTTTTACGAAAAGAAAAACCCTGTTTCTTTTTTTCTGTTTTTTCTTCAATAATTACAGGTGAAAGAGAATTTTTCTTTAAATAGGACAATACCTCCTGTTCACTTCCAGCAGTTATTACTTCTTCTATTACTTCCCCACGTGAATTTACTGCCTTTACAAAGTAACCTACCATGTTTCAATCCATCTGCGTTACTCTTATTACTTCTTCAGCAGTTGTTATGCCTTTTATCATTTTTATTATTCCATCTTCTCTCAAAAGTCTCATTCCTCTTTTTTTAGCGCTCTCTCTCAATACTTCAGCAGGTACCTGCTGATTTATCAATTTTCTATCTTCTGGAGTTATTTCGTAAAGTTCGTGAATCGCAGTCCTCCCGCTGTATCCAGTTCCATTACACTCATCACATCCCCTTCCTACATAAACTTTTTCAACTCCTTTAATACCAGCTTCTTCAAGAAGTGCTCTTGCGTTTTCTGTAAGAGGTATTTCTTCTTTACAAAATTCACAAATTTTTCTCACGAGTCTCTGGGCAAGAACTGC
>CAZWTB010000113.1:0-8948 GCA_964636875.1 uncultured Thermodesulfatator sp. | reverse complement strand
CACTCTATTATGTTCTTCTGGCATACGCCAATCATGACTTCTTAAACCCGACTCAACATGTCCTACTTCTATATGTAATTTCCTAGCTGCTAAAGCTCCGGCTAAATTTGTGTTTGCATCACCACATACCAAAACCAATCTTGGTCTCTCTTTGAGTAACACATGTTCAATTCCCATTAACATATGAGCTGTTTGTTCTCCATGAAGACTTCCATCTCTACAAGGAGGTAAATGATGTTTTGCATCAGGTAATCCTAAGTCTTCAAAAAATTTCCTATCCATTTCATAAGAATAATGTTGTCCTGTATGGAGAATAAAAAATGGAATTTTACGTTTATTAAGTTCTTTAATAATAGGGCTCATTTTAATAATACCTGGACGAGTTCCTATTATTACACAAATAATGTCCGTTTTCTCTTTTAAAATCTTAATCATCTTAAATCTCCTTTGTTTTATTTAAAATTTATCAAATTATCAAAATTTGTCAAAACATATCTGGAGGCTGTTTGAAAAATATTCACAAAAATTAATAACCAGTAAACTGAACAAAAATTCACTAAATATACAAAAAAGCTCCATGTTTCCTGCACCTTTCTAAGGTAAAAATTTTAAAAAATTTTTGGACGGCTCCCCAAAATTTGGACAAATTTAATGTTAGGGTTAAAATTAAAAACAAGGAGGGGAAGCCATCCACAGACCTAAGTATATATGCCTATGGAAGTCCGGAAGAAAGAAACCAAAAGGGAAAAGGGGACTAACATTTATGATGTGCAAATCAGGGGGTAGATATATCTACCCCCCCTAACATTAAAAGTGTCCAAAAATGGGGGCATCCCATAATTCATAATCCATCCTCTGATATTAAAAGTATTCCAAAATAGGACATCTTAGTGCTTAGCGTATTTTTTAGATTATAATATTATTAATGATAAAAGAAACTTTGGCTAAAACTGTTTTAAATAAACACAAGAAAAGAGATTCCTGGTTTCTTGATGAATATTCTTTAAATCCTTATAAATCGTGTGAATTTAATTGCGTTTATTGTTATATAAAAGGAAGTAAATATGGAGAAGTAGCAAAAGAAGGATTGGTAGTAAAAATTAATGCTCCGGAACTTCTGGAAAAAGAACTTTCCAGAAGAGCTAAAAAAAGAGAATATGGCTTTATTGCTCTCAGCTCTGCAACTGAACCCTGGATGTATATAGAAGAAAAATACGAAATTACAAGAGAATGTTTAAAAGTTATTGCAAAATATAGATTTCCTGTTCATTGCTTAACGAAATCTCCGTTAATTTTAAGAGATGCTGAAATTTTAAGTGAAATCAATAAAAATGCTGTTTTACCGGAAGATCTAAAAGGAAAACTAACTTCAGGAGTATTGATAACTTTTTCTTTTTGCACATTAAAGGATAAAATTCAAAAGATTTTTGAACCAAATGCTCCACGAGTTGAAGAAAGGTTAAATGCTGTAAAAGAATTAAAAAATTTGGGTTTTAAAGTTGGAATAGCTTTTATGCCTCTATTACCACATATTTCAGATAGAGAAAACCAGATTGAGGAAATGCTGGAAGTTTCCCAAAGTTTGAAAATTGATTATGTATTTTTTGGAGATCTTACTTTGTATGGATCAGGGAAGAAGCTCTACTTTAGGGTTTTACAAAAATATTTTCCAGAACTTCTTTCTGAATACGAAAAACTTTATAAAAAGTCTTTTACAGCAGATCAAAAATACAGAAGTCAATTTTATAGGAAGGTACAAAAGTTATGCAAAAAACACAGGTTAAAACCGGGGATATCGGAATAAAAGTTGAGGAAGTGATAAAAGAACTTGAGAAACTGGAGAATAAAAAGAATATAGAAGGTATGAAAAGATTTGGGATAACTTCAAAAGCTCGAATTTTAGGTATTTCAAAGCCCGTGCTTAAGAAAATTGCTAAAAAATTGGGAAAGAATACTTTTTTAGCATTAAAACTCTGGGAAACAGGGATACACGAAGCAAGAATTTTAGCTACTTTAATAGCAGATCCCAAGGAATTTGAAAAAGAGTATGCTTTAATATGGGTAAAAGATGTCGATAATTGGGATATTTGTGATCAATTCGCTTTAAATCTTCTCTGGAAAACAAATTATGCTATTGAGATAGCGAAACATTTTTGTAAAAGTAAGGACGAATTTGTAAAAAGAGAAGGATTAGCTCTTATGGCAAAACTTCTTATGTCAAGAAAGAATCTTGATAGAAAGGTTGTAGAAGAATTTAAAGAAATAGCAGAAAAGCATCTTTCAGATAGAAGAAAATATGTCAAAAAGGCGGCTCTCTGGGTTTTGAAGAAAATAGAAAAACAAAACATCTTTTAAAAAATCCCGCACTTGCAATTGTGTGTCAAAAATGCATTAAACTAAAAGAATAGATTGTTATTAAAAAGGTTGTTGTTTTCAAAAAAGAATGTTAAAATTTGGTCGGAAATCAGGAGATCTTAATGATAAAAGTTTTTTAAAAGAATGAGGAGGAGGAATTATGAGACTTAAAAGAACGTGTTACATGGGAATTTTAAGACCAGAGGACATAGGTAAAGAGGTTGTTGTTTCTGGATGGGTTTTAAGAAGACGGGATCATGGAGGAGTTATATTTATAGATCTCAGAGATAGAACAGGTATTTTACAGGTAGTTTTTGAAGAAGGAATAGATCCCGAAATTCATGATATAGCAGATGAGGTAAGAACAGAATATGTAATAAGTGTAAAAGGAAAAATAAGAAAAAGACCTCCTGGTATGGAAAATCCTAAAATTCCTACAGGAGAAATAGAACTTGTTGCAGACGATATAGAGATTTTAAATACTTCCAAAACTCCTCCATTTCCAATGGATGAAGACATATCAGAAGTGTCTGAAGCTATAAGATTAAAATATAGATATCTGGAAATAAGAGCTTTGAATGGATTGGAACCCTTTGTTTTCAGACACAAAGTTTTAAAAACCATTAGGGATTTTCTGGATCAGAAGGGGTTCCTTGAAATAGAAACTCCGTATCTTACGAAAAGCACTCCTGAAGGAGCAAGAGACTACCTTGTTCCAAGCAGGCTTTATCCCGGAAAGTTCTATGCCCTGCCCCAGTCTCCCCAGCTTTTTAAACAGATCCTTATGGTTGCAGGAATTGACAAGTATTATCAGATAGTTCGCTGTTTTAGAGATGAAGATCTTAGGGCAGATAGACAACCTGAATTTACTCAGCTTGACATGGAAATGTCTTTTGTTGAAGAAGAAGATGTAATGCAAATCGTTGAAGAACTTATGAGTTATATTTTTGAAAAAAGTCTCAATTATTCTTTAAAAACTCCTTTTCCCAGAATTTCCTATGAAAAAGCCCTTGAAGAATATGGAACAGATAGACCTGATGTGAGATTTGGACTAAAACTTAAAAATGTTTCTTCCCTCTTTCAAAAAACCAACTTTAAAGTATTTAAAAATGTGCTTGATAAAGGCGGATTAATCAAAGGGATAAAAGTGCCTGCTCATTTTTCAAGAAAAGAGCTCGACGATCTTACTAAATATGCTCAGGAACTTGGTGCAGGGGGATTAGCCTGGATAAAATATTCTAAAAATGAAAAAGAAAAATTTTCTTCTCCCATTGTGAAATTTTTTGAAAAAAATATCCTTGAAAAACTGGAAGAAATCTTTGAAGCAGAAGAAGAAAAAGCAACTTTCTTTTTTGTTGCAGACGAAGAAGAAGTTGTTAACTCAGTTCTTGCAGAATTGAGAAAACATTTTGCAGAAAAACTTGGTCTTATCCCAGAAAAAGAGTTCAGTTTTGTATGGATTGTAGATTTTCCTCTTTTTGAATGGGACGATGAAGAAGAAAGACTTGTTTCTGTTCATCATCCTTTTACACATCCACAGGAAAAATATTTAAATCTTCTGGAATCCGAACCCCTTAAAGTAAAATCTAAAGCTTATGATCTTGTGCTGAATGGAATAGAAATTGGCGGTGGAAGCATTCGTATTCATAAAAGAGATCTTCAGGAAAGAATTTTCAAACTTCTGGGAATAACAGAGGAAGAGGCACAGGAAAAGTTTGGGTTTTTATTAAATGCTCTGGAATTTGGAGCACCACCGCATGGAGGTATTGCTTTTGGTCTTGATAGATTGATTATGCTTATGCTCGGGAAAAAAAGCATAAGAGAAGTTATAGCTTTTCCAAAAACACAAAAAGCTCAATGTTTACTTACAGGAGCTCCTGCTGAAGTGAAAATAGAACAATTGCTTGAACTTCACCTCCTTCCTGGATGGGAAAAGAAAAAAGAAAAAACAACTAAAACAGTAAAATGAAATTTTTTCTCGAAGGTTCTTTAAAAGGACTCAGTAAATGGCTACGATTTATGGGATACTGCACTGAAATCTGCGAGAAAAAAATAAGCAGAGAAGAAATTTTTAAACATAAAGATAAAATTTTTTTAATAACAAGTTTTAAAACCGCGGAACTACTTGAAAAAGCCGGAGTCAAATATGTTCTTTTACCCAAAGAGGGAATTGAAAAACAGCTATTTCTTCTTTCTAATAAACTTGGTCTTGAGAAAAAATTAAAACTTGACATCTGCACTGTATGTGGAAGTAAACTTATTCCTGTGGAAAAAGAAAAAGTTAAAAACAAAATCCCTCCCAGAGTTTTTGAATTTTATAAAGAGTTTAACCTCTGCCCCTGTTGCGGAAGAATTTACTGGGAAGGAGATCACATAAAAAGACTAAAAGAGCGTTTAAAACGGATTTTTAAGCAATTTTAAAATAATTTTTTGACTTTTTAAATTTATCATTTTTAGAAATTCATCTTCATTAATGGTTTTTATGCCCAGTTTAAGAGCTTTTTGATACTTGGAACCGGGTTTTTCTCCAACCACCACATAGTTTACATTTCTGGAAACAGAATCTGTTACCCTTCCTCCAAGTTCTATAACTTTTTTCTTTGCCTCGTCTCTTGTCATGCTCTTTAAAGCCCCTGTAAAAACAAATGTTAAACCTTCAAGAATTCTGGGCTTTTCTTCTTTTCTTTCTTCCTCAAAGGTTATACCCGCTGACAGAAGCCTGTTTATTATCTGTCTATTATTCTCATTTTTAAAAAATTCTACAATAGACTTGGCAACTTCATATCCAACTCCTGGAATATTCAAAAGATCTGTCATGGATGCATTCATTAATTTATCAAGAGATTTAAATTTTTCTGCAAGAAGCTGAGCCATTGCTTCTCCTACATGACGAATTCCCAGAGCATAAAGAAACCTTCCCAGAGTAGTTTTTTTACTTTTCTGAATAGCTTCATAAAGATTTTTAGCTTTTTTATATGCAAAATTAGGAAGCCTCATAAAATCTTCAACTTTCAGGTAATAAAGATCTGCAACATTCTGCACGAGTCCTTTATCTATTAAATCTCTTGCCACCTTTTCTCCCAAACCTTCAATATTCATAGCATTTCTACTTGCAAAATGTAAAATCTTTCTTACAAGCTGGGCATAACAATTTCTGTTAGGACATCTCCATATCGCTTCTCCGGGTTTTTTTATAAGTTTACTTCCACAGATAGGACAATGGGTTGGAAACTTAAATTCTCTTTCTTTACCGGTTCTTTTTTCTTTTATAGGCATTACTATTTCTGGAATTACATCCCCTGCTCTTTGAACAAGCACCCAGTCTCCTATTCTTATATCAAGATTTTTTATATAATCTTCATTATGAAGGGTCGCCCTTTCTACAGTTACTCCTCCTATTTGAACAGGTTTTAAAATAGCAACCGGGGTAACAGCACCTGTTCTTCCTACCTGAACAACTATATCAAGAATCTGGGTAGTTGCCTGAGTGGGCTGAAATTTGTAGGCAAGGGCATATCTCGGAGATCTTGCCTTTGTTCCGAGCTTTTCCCAGAGAGATAAATCATTAACCTTAATTACTATTCCATCTATCTCATAGGATAAAGTATCCCTCATTTTTTCTATTTCGTGATGATATTCTATTGCTTCCTGAATGTTCTTAACAAGTCTGGCAAGAGGATTTATTTTTAACCCCCACTTTTTTAAAGTTTGTAAAACCTCCCATTGGGTTTTAAACCGATATCCCTCCACTTTACCAACTCCATAGCAAAATATATCAAGTTTTCTTTTTGCAGTTATAGAAGGATCAAGCTGTCTCAAAGATCCTGCAGCAGCGTTTCTCGGATTTGCAAATGGGAGCTCTCCTTTTAAAATTCTTTCCTCGTTCAATCTTTTAAACTCATCTTTGTGCATAAAAACTTCTCCTCTTACATCCACTCTTTGAGGAATGTCTGGTGCAGGTTCTTCAAATTTTCTGAGTTTTAAAGGTATAGCAGATATGGTTTTAATATTATTTGTAACATCTTCTCCTACATAACCGTCTCCTCTGGTAGAAGCAACTGTTAAAATACCGTTTTCATAGACAAGCTCCACTGCAAGTCCATCTATCTTGGGTTCAACAGTGTATTCTATTGGTGTATCCTCGGGAAGATTTAAAAATCTTTTTATTCTTTTATCAAATTCCAGAACTTCTTCCTCTTTCATTGCATCATCAAGAGAAAGCATGGGCTCTGCATGGGGAATTTCCCTGAATCCCTCTGCTGGCTTAAAACCAACTCTCTGAGTGGGAGAATCCGGGGTAACAAGTTCTGGATACTTTTCTTCAAGTTCCTTTAACTCCCTCATTAAAGCATCATACTCAGAATCAGAAATAACAGGAGCATTAAGGACATAATACCGATAATTATGATATTCTATTTCTTCTCTTAACTTTTTAACCCGTTCTATAACCTCAGGAGGAATTTCTCGTTTACCTTCCTGTTTTTTCTCGTCTGCCATTTTTCTAACCTCCTGAAAATGGTTCTTTTTTATATGTTAATTAAAATTGAAGCATGTTCAAGACTTCTTCTGTGTAATCCTGTTTTTTTCCTTTGTAAATAAAAAGCGGAGGCAGAATTCTTATTTCCTCTCCCGCAGACTTAACAGCTTTTACAAGCATCATCCTTGCCTGATCCCCTGGATAAGAATATACAAGTCTTAAAACCTTGGGTTCTAAATGATATTTCTTTAAAAGAAAAAAAAGTTCTGCCAGACGAAAAGCTGTAAAAACAAGATATAGACTTCCTCTATTTTTTAACAGTTCTGCACAGAGTCTTAAAAAATTGTTCAGTTCAAATTTTTTACCCCTTCTTGCAATGTCTTCTCTATAATCAGGAGACCTTCTTCCACAACCAGGTTTAAAATAAGGAGGATTGGCAAAAATTACATCAAAGACCCCTTTTTTAAAAGGAACTTCTTCGAATTCAGTTTTTAAAGGAAACAGTCTTTTTTCAAAATGATTTTCCACTACATTTCTTTTTAAACATTCCATCATAACCTCATCAATTTCTGTTGCAAAAATTCTGGCTTTCGGGAATCTTTTTAAAAGAATTAAACTAACTATTCCTGAACCTGAACACAACTCCAGAACTTTTTCTCCATATTTTAAATTAACAAAAAATCCCAGAAGAACCGAATCTATTCCAAATCTATATCCTCTTTGTGGTTGGTATACTTTAAGTTTCCCTCTAAAAAATTCTGTAAGTAAGATACCATCTGTAAAACGGTTTACTTCCATATAACTTCTATTTCCGGTATTCCAAGTTTTTTATAAGCTGATCCTTTATTTACTGCTATCTCAAGAAGTCCCTCACTTCCAAAAAGAGCAATAACCTTACCTTCTTCTTCATATCCATAGGATTTCACCAGAGGAACTTCCTGTTTATTAACAATTACCCTGAAATCTTTATCCACCAGATTTCTGTGAAAATTTGTAATTAAATTTCCAAAAACATCGATATACCATACACTTAACCTGAATCCATTTTGAGTTTTTTCTGGTTCAGGAAAGTCAAGTTTTTTTAAGTCTTTTAGGGGTAATTTAATGAATACTCTTTTTTCTATCCCTTTTTCAAGAAGAAAAGAAACCGCGGGAGCAAAAAGATCTCTTCCGTGAAAAGTCGAACTGTAAGGAGGTTTTAATAAAACTTTATCATTAATATAAAAACATTCTACCTGAATCCTATTTTTTAAACATTCCTTTATAACAAGAGAAAAAACTCCATTGTCAGGACCAATAAAAAAATATTTTTCTGTCTTTATAAGAATTCCCTTTCTTTCTGTTCCCACTCCTGGATCAACTATTACAAGAAATACTGTGTTTTCAGGAAAATATTTATAGGAAAAATAAAGAGTAAGACAGGCTTTTCTTACATCTTGCGGTGGAATTTCGTGGGTAATATCTATAAAATTTACCAAACAATCTTTTTTCAGTTCTTTTAAAATTCTTCCTTTTACCACACCTGCGTAATGATCTTTTATTCCGAAGTCTGTTAAAAGTGCAATTGTTTTTATTTCTTTTTTCATAATATTTCCTTGAATCAAACAATTTTAATGAGTTCAGGTTCTTCACCTTTTTCAATTTTTAATCTCGCTTTTTTGGAATATTTTACCAGTAATTTTTTAATCCAGTTTTCAGGGGGCTGGCCCTCAATCAGGACTGCTATTGGTGAAGGAGTATCAAGGGTATAGAGAGGAAATTTATTTTGTGATATTTTTTTTATTGTTTCATTTTCAGCCTGATTTCTTCCAAGAACCAGCCAGAGTCCTTCTTCAAAAAAATGTCTTCCCATGGTAAGAAGCTGAGCTGTAGTTTTATTAAGAGGTCTTTTTTCTTTTAAAACTTTCAGAACCCTGCTTCCTATCTGGGGATCTGCAAGGAGACAGCCTCCTGAAGAAGATGGAAAATTTTTTAGTTTAAAACTTCTGGCAAGCTCTATTTGAGGAGTTCTTTTTCTCCCTTTTAAAGCCAGAAGTTCCTCTCTTTTAAGGATTCCTTTTTTTTCTGCTTCTGTAGGAGAAAGAAGTCTGGCAGAAAGTGGTCTGAGAAGAAAGCC
>CAZWTB010000112.1:0-2698 GCA_964636875.1 uncultured Thermodesulfatator sp. | reverse complement strand
AACCTCAACTTCAAAACACTCCGGTTCAACCCCGGCTTTTTCCAGCGCGGTTTTAACATCTTCTACAAGATCACTTTTTAATATCTGATTTACAGAAACATTAAAAGAAATCCTTAAATTACACCCCTCTTTTTGTAATCTATTTTTGGTTCTTGCACACTCTTCCACAACCCATTTTCCAACATCATAAATAAGCTCTGAATTTTCCAGAACAGAAATAAATTCCGCAGGTGGAATAATTCCTTTTTGAGGGTGTTTCCATCTTAAAAGTGCTTCTACTCCAACAATTCTCTTTTCTAAAAGAGAAATTCTGGGTTGAAAGTAAAGAATAAAATTCTTTTCTTGATAAGCCTTTTTAAGGGCTTCAAGAAGTTTTATCCTGAAAAGAACTTTGTTCCATTCACTTTTTTGATAAAGAAATACAGAATCCTTAGGCATTTCTTTGGCTTTTTTTAAAGAAAGTCCAAGTTTTTCAGCAAGTTCAAAAACATCTTCTCCGTCTTCAGGAAAAACTACAGCTCCTATATTTCCCTCGAGTTCAAGTTGAGACTTTCCTACTTTAACAGGATTTTTAAAAACTTCCCATATTTTTTTTAGCCGCAATTCTATGTCTTCGCTTTTTTCAATGGGTAATAGCATTGAAAATTCGTCTGCACCGGTTCTGAATACCTCTCCTCCCTCCTCTTTAATCACCTTTAAAAATCTCTCAGCAAGTTCCTTTAAAATTCTATTTCCCTCAAGATAACCGAATCTCCTGTTTATAAAACTGAAGTTTTTTATGTCCAGAGTTAAAATTAAAAGTCTTGCATTTAAAAATCTGAAAAGTTCAATTTTTTCCTTTAAAGTCTGCAAAAATCCCGCAAGATTTTTAAGCCCTGTAATTTGATCAATCTGTAAAACGAGGTTTAAATTTTCCCCAAGATCAAAAAATTTACAGGCAAGTTCTACATAATCTTTAAGATCTTCAAGAACTCTTTCTTCTGGTTTTTCAATAAAATTCACCAGAACATAACCTTGTATGGATTCTTTCTTTTTAAGAGGAATAACATGGACTCCTTTTACTTCTCCCTCACTTAATTTACTTTCCAGGATATTCTTTAATCTGTCTTTTAAAAAACTTACTATTTCTTTTTCCATTCCTTTTCCGCAGAGAATTTCCATACCTTTAAATTTTCCAATCCTGACTATTGCCATCCATTTTATTTTTTCCCTTGAATAAAACTTTTCACAAATTTTTTCAAAAAGCACCCTTGCAGAAACCTTTTTACTTTCTACGGAATTATCCGCAGGCATGCCTCTAAAACTGATATTGTGCCACTTCTTTTACAAGAAGGTTTGCAAGTTTGTTGAGGCTTTCTGCACTTTGAATTAGTTCCCTGTTTGAAGCCTCTGCTTCTTCTGTCCTCTGCTTTAATTCTTCTGCTATTCTTTCAAGAGTTGCTATTTCTCTGTAGCTTTCCTCAAGAATACTTGAAACTTCTTTTATTGCTATGCTCTGTTCCTCAACAGCTGCTGCAACACTTGAGGCTCTTTCTTTGGTATTGGAAATTTTATTAAGTGTCTTTTCCATGTTCTGTTTCATTTCTTTTCCTTTTTCAACAAGAGCTTCAATTCTTTTAGTTATTTCTTCTGCTGTTCTGGCAGAACGATTTGAAAGTTCTTTTATTTCTCCTGCAACAACTGTAAAGCCCTTTCCTGCTTCTCCTGCTCTTGTTGCTTCAATCGTTGCATTTAAAGCAAGAAGATGGGTCTGCGAAGCAATCCCCTGAATAAGCTCTGCTGAATCACTGATTTTCTCAATCTCATTTATTAACGAATTTAAAACTTCTTCTGCAATTTTAACCTGACTGTCTGCTTCCTTGGAATCAGTTGAAGTTCCTTCTGCATTACCAGCAATTTCGTTTACTGCTTCAGTAAGCTGGGAAAGAGAATTTTTTATGGTTTCCATTCTATCTCTAAATTCTTCTACATATTCAAGAAGATCTTTTACATTTGAAAAAGCCTGGGTATTGTGAGAAGTAACCTGTTTTGACATCACTGAAAACTCCTCACTTGCAGAGGAAATTTGAAATATGGCGTCTTTTATCTGTTTTAAAAAGTTTTTCAGGGTATCCACTGCTTCCTGAAAAGACCTCCCGATTACGATTATTTCGTTTCTGCTACTATCTTCAACCACATGTTCTACTTTTAAATTACCACTTTTAATACGAAAAGCAAATTCTTCCAGGCGTTTTATTTCTTTTTGAAGAATGTTACTGATGTAGTTTGTTAAAAACAAAGCAGTTCCTATGGAACATACAAATAAAATTAAATTTAACCAGAAGAACCATTTTATAAAAGTTTGATGAGATTTTAGAGAAGCTGTTATTTCTGCAAGTTTATGAGAATTTTGAGTATTTGTAACAATGGTTTGAATTTCAGAAATGCCTTGGCTGAGTTTAAATATTCCTATGGAAGAAAAGACGATTCCCAGTAACCAGAGCACTCCCATAACCCCTACCAGTAAAAGACAGATTTCTTTTATACTGAGTTTAAAAATTAGTTTTTTCATTTTATCTCCCTCCCTGTTTTTTTATTTTAGGTAAAAGTTTGTTTGGAAATTAGTTACCTTCAACTTAAATTTTAATATTTAAGTTTTATAAAAATTCAAATTAAAAAAAAAAAAAAAAAAAACAAATTTAAAAAT
Source organism: uncultured Thermodesulfatator sp. (assembly GCA_964636875.1). Classification (GTDB taxonomy): domain Bacteria; phylum Desulfobacterota; class Thermodesulfobacteria; order Thermodesulfobacteriales; family Thermodesulfobacteriaceae; genus Thermodesulfobacterium. Next base: position 12 of record CAZWTB010000112.1, on the reverse strand, counting down.
TTTTTATAAAAT
>CAZWTB010000111.1:0-24354 GCA_964636875.1 uncultured Thermodesulfatator sp. | reverse complement strand
AAGAAAGAAATACTTTATGGATTATATAAGTGCTGACACCTCCGAGAACGAGATCTTTTAAATTACTGCGTCCTTTTCTTCCTATTACAACAAGATGATAATTATTTTCTTCTATTTCTTTTTTTATCTCCTCACCAGGGTTTCCCTGTCTTATTTTAGTCTCAATAACTTCTGTTCTTATTCCTTCCTGAGTAAATTTTTCTATGCAGTTAGTTATTATTTCTTCTGCTTCTTTAAAAGGATCTATCCCTGTTCTTATTCTTTTTTCAAAAAGATCAAAATTTATCACCCTTAAAATCACCACTTTTTCTATATTTTTTATTATTTTTATAAAAGCTATGGTCCAAGTTATAGCTTTTTCAGAATAAGGAGATCCATCCACAGGAATAAGAATTTTAATTTTATCTTTTCCAAGTGTATTTTTACCTGCAAGAAGAATACTTTTATTTTTAACTCCGTATATAACTTTTGAGGAAACACTTCCTATTATTACTTCTTTAAGATGGGACATTTCTCTTCTTCCCATTATAATAAGAGAATAATCTTTTTGCTGAACTTCTTTTAAAATTTCATTACCTGGATCTCCTTCTACTATTTTTTTAATTACTTTTAAATGTTTATATTGAGAAAATTTTTTTTCGTATTCATTAAGGAATCGGGTTACAATATTTTCTACATAGAGTTTTTTTATTTTTAAAAATTCTTCAGAATGTTTTAAAGCTTCGGCTCTAAGATCTATATTTTGCATATGTTCACTTAGAAAACCTTTGGTAGAAATTACATGAAATAAAGTAACTTCAATTTCTTTTTCAGTTTTTAAAAGAGCTATTAGATTTTCACAAAGATCAACTCCTCTTTGTGAACTTTCACTTTGATCAACAGGTAAAAGAATTTTTTGTAAAATCCCCATGTTTGGCCTCCGATTAAAAAATTTTTAATAAAAAATAAGAAGCCATACATTTGCAATAATTACTGAAATGATCATGTAAAGAAAAGCAAATTTAAAAAAGTCCCAAAAGGTTATTTTATATCCTACACTCTCAGCAATTCCTACAGTAACTACATTAGCAGAAGCTCCGATTAATGTTCCATTACCTCCGAAGCAGGCACCAAGAGCAAGTGCCCACCAGAGAACATGGGTTTCAGCTCCGGGGGTAACTCTACTTAAAAATTCCACGATAGGTAACATGGTTGCTGTAAATGGAATATTATCAACAAAAGCGCTCATAATTGCAGAAACCCATATTATTAAACAGATAGAAACAAATAGACTGCCATGAGATAGTTCATGCACCCAATCCGCAATAAGATCAAGCAAGCCCACTTCTTCCACTGCTCCTACCAGAATAAAAAGAAACATAAAAAAAAGAAGTGTGCTCCACTCAATATCTTTTTCTATAAGTTCCAGAAGATCAACTTTTTTGGTAACTACAGCATATGTAAAAAGTAATGCTCCTCCAAAAAGCGCAGGCACACTTGCCTCCATATGCCAATAACCGTGAGTAATAAAAAAGAAAATAACAATACCCATAATAAACAATCCAAATTTTAAAAGAGCAGAATCTTTTATTTGATATTCTTCTCTTAATCTGGAAATAAAAGCTTCTACATCTTTCACTTTTCCTTTTTTATATTCACCTCCAAAAAAGAATTTATTGTAGATTATTAAAAAAAGCAGACTTAAAATTACCGGGGGGGTTAAATTTTTTACAAAATCCATAAAAGTTAAGCCGGTATAAGAACCTATTATTATATTAGGAGGATCTCCTATAAGAGTGGCGGTTCCTCCTATGTTTGAAGCCATAATCCCGGGAAGTAAAAGAGCAAAAGGATTTATATTAAGAGCAAGAGAAATTTCTATAAGAACCGGGGTATAAAGAAGCATGGTGGTAACATTGTCAAGAAATGCAGAAGTAAAAGCAATAAAAATACAGGAAATAGCAGTTAATAAAAACACATTACCTCTTGCAAGTCTGTAAGAAACATAGGCACACCATTGAAACACTCCAGTATGTTTTAAAACTCCAACCACTATCATCATCCCCATGAGAAGAAGAATTACATTCATATCAATTGCTTCTATAGCTCTTTCAAAAGATATGATATGGTAAGCAGGATCAAAAATTCCTATTGTATAAGAAATTATAAGTAATACAGAAGCTCCAAGAAGAGCTGATATGGTTCTGTGAAGAAGTTCAAAAGAAATAAGCACATAAACAATCAGGAAAATAATAGTTGCTATCCAGAAAGCAGGACCTATTTTGTGTTTTAAAAGGAAATCCTTTTCAAGAAAAAACCTGTTTCCCAATCTGGCAAGTTCTTTTGGTTTTACTGAATATATAATGTCTCTGTAAGAGGCTTTTTTCACTTTTATCTTTATGGCATTTAAATTTTTTATCCCGGTAAAACAGCTTATTTGATATGTTCCATGACTTGAGGTAAATCCCTGAGCACACAATTTATTATTAACAAAAATTTTTATTTCTGCTTCTTCAACAGGTTCTTTATGAGAATTAATTATTTTGCCTATGAAAAAAAATTCTGTTTTAGCACCATTTTTGTAAGTTTTTGCCAATCCTGATGAAAAAAGAAGTAACAAAAGGATAATTACAAATACTATTTTCTTCATATTTCCGTCTCCCGGGTTTTTAATTTTATAAATTTTCCAGGGAGAATTTCTACAATACCTTTTATTTCCAGTTCTGTAACAGCAGAAAGCACTTCAAAAGGAAGAAGTTCTGTTTTTTCTATAAGTTCCTCCAGGTGAATAGGATAGGAAGAGAGTTTCTCTATTATTAATTTTTCTTCCTTACTTAAGGAAACACCCTGTTGCTGTTTTTCTTTTTTTTCAGAGACTATACCAAAGTAATTAAGAATATCTTCTGGAGTAGTTACAGGTGTTGCCCCTTCTTTAAGAAGCAGGTGAGTTCCTTCGCTTTGAGGTGAAAATATACTTCCCGGGATTGCAAATACTTCTTTTCCCTGTGAAAGTCCCCATTTTACTGTTAAAAGAGTGCCACTTTTTTTCCCTGCCTCCACAACGAGTATTCCTTCACTTAAACCACTTATGATTCTGTTTCTTCTGGGAAAATTTTCTTTAAAAGGTCTGGTTCCAAAGGGAAATTCAGAAACAAGGGCACCTCCTGATTCAACTATTTTTTCATAAAGAATTCTGTTTTCTGCTGGATAAAAAATGTCAAGTCCTGATCCAGGCACACCTATGGTATATCCTCCTGCTTTTAAACAGGTTTTATGAGCAATCGTGTCTATACCTCTTGCAAGTCCGGAAACTATCCCTGCTCCTGCTTTTACAAGTTTTTCCACAAAATACCCTGTGGTTTCCTTTCCATAAGGTGTGGGTTTGCGCGATCCTATCACCGCAATCAGTACCCCTTCTGTTTGAAGTTTGCCTTTTATATAAAGAAATACAGGAGGATAGGAAATCTTTTTTAATTTTTCTGGAAATTCATTTTCTTCATAAAACACTATTTTTATTCTTTTTTTCTCTGCCTTTTTAAGTTCCTCTTCTCCCAGAGAAATAAGTTCTTTTCTTGAGTATCCCTTTTCCTCAATGTAATTGTCAAAATTTATACCTTTTTCTATAAACCTGCTCAATTTAAAAGCAGATTTTTCTTTTATGTATAAGCCGAGAATTAGTTCTTTATCCATTTAAGTATTAAAAAACGAGCTCCAGTTCTTTTTTATTTATTTTAATTTTTACAAAAGTTTCCATTACTTTTGCAAGTTTTGTTAATTTTGTTAAAACTTTCTCCTCAAATTCTTTATCCACTGAAAATCGCACTATAGCAGGTTTTTTTACGGATATTTCCAGAGATGTTCCTTCTTTTAATTCAGGAAAAACGATCTCTCCTATATTACACAAAATTCCCCTGAGAATATTCAGAGGCAATTTTACCAGGACTTCTTTTTCTATTTTTAAACTTTTTTTAATTTTGTGTTTAAAAAACAGGGATCCTTCCCAGAAGAGGATTTCTTTTTTTAGAAGTTCTCCCAGGTTCCAGGGACCTTCTTGTTCTTCATGGATTTCATCAAAAGCACTTTCAATAAGGAGTTGAAGCTTCTGACACATTTTCAGTATTTCATTTATTTTTTGTTGGATTTCCAGAGGGGATTCCATGGCAAGGAGCTGTAAGTTGAGATAAATTCCCTGAAGAGCACCTCTTAAATTATGAAAATATCCCTGAATCAAGCTTCCAAGAGCGACTTTTCTGCAGAACTCGGTTACCATAAGACTCTCCCTTTAGTATTTTATATTTTAAGGAACTCTCTTCTTAAAAGGGCTTTTTTAAGGGTAAGATGATCAACAAAATTTATTTCCATACCCATTGGAACACCGCAGGCCAGTCTGCTTACTTTTACAGGTAGAGGGGAAAGATATTCAGTTATAAAAGAGGCAGTTGCTTCCCCTCCAAGGGTGGGAGAAAGAGCTATTATAACCTCTTTTACACCTCTTGATTTAATAAGATAGACGATCTGCTCAAGACCAAGCTCTTTTGGACCTATTCCTTCTTTTGGAGAAAGGAGATAGTGTAATACAAAGTAATATCCTTTATAAACTTCGGTTTTTTCTATCTGGATTATTGCAGAAGGATTTTCAACTATGCACAGAAGCGAGGCATCTCTTTCAGGGTCATTACATATTGAACACACATCTTCTTCAGAAAGGGTTCGACAGAATCTGCAGAGTTTTACCCTGTAGGGTAATTCTTTTATCAGATCTCCCACAATTTCACACAGTTCAGGATTTGAGAGAAGGTGCATTGCTATTCTCGTGGAGCTTTTTTCTCCAAGCCCTGGAATTGTTTCAAGGGCTTCTATAAGTTTTTTAAGAACTCCTGGATATGCGTAGGGCATCCTTTAAAATAGTCCAGGAAATCCTAAACCAGGCATTTTCAATCCACCGGTTATTTTGGAAAGCTCCTCTTCAACCATTTCTTTTGCTTTTTTCAGAGCTTCATTTACACCGGCAAGAACAAGATCTTCCAGCATTTCCTTTTCTTCTGGATTAAGAAGTTCTTCTTCAATTTTAACAGAAACTATCTCCTGTTTGCCATTTGCAGTAACTGTAACCATTCCTCCTCCAACCTGAACTGTAACTGTTTTTTCTTCGAGTTCTTTCTGAGCTTCTTCAAGTTTCTTTTGAATTTTCTGGACTTCTTTTAAAATTTGCTGAAACTGAGGTGGTATTCTCATATAGCCTCCTTTATTGGTTGTATATATGCTATTTTTGCGGAAAATACCTTTAAAATGTTCTTTACTTCTTCTCTTTCTTTTACATCATTTACGGAAACTTTTTTTTCTTCCTTTATTTCCACCTGAATTTCTTTATTTAAAAAGTTTTTAGCCTCTTCTTTAAATTTTTTGAAATAAGGACTTTGCACAAGGGCGGAATCCTTAAGTTTAAAAAAAAGTTCTTTTTCCTTTTCCTCAGGCTGAGGAAGACATTTTAAAAATCCATAAAGAGCTCTATCTGTTTCTTTTACATGTTTAACGAAATCTTCCCATCCTGGTGATTTTTTTTCTGGAACCTCTTCAGTTGAAATCGGAGAAGAAATTGTTAAATTGTTTTTGGAAAGTTCTCCAAGTTTGGCAAGCACCTCATTAATAGGAATAAATTTTTGAAATTCGCAGATTTTAACCATGGTAAGTTCAAATTGAAGCTGAGGATAGGAACTTCTTCTTAATACTTCAAGATCTTTTACAAGGGTTTGAAATATTAAAAATACATCCTCAACTTCCACTTCCCAGAGGAGATCTTTAAGAATGTCAAGCTGAAAGTCAATTTTGCTTTCTTTGGGGAATGCTTTTATTATGAGGAGTTCTCTGAAGAATTCTGTGAGTTTTTCCATGAGATATATTAGATCTATTCCCTGATTGTAAATTTTTTGAAGTATTTCGAATAACTTTTTTAAATCTTTTTCAAGCAATACAGAGCCAAGTTCTTCTACAAGGATAGCTTCGTGCCATCCAAAAGCCTGGATTACATCTTCTTTTGTTTTTGTGCCATAAGCCATTGCTTGATCAAGAAGAGAAAGAGCATCTCTTAAGCTTCCCTGGGATTCTTTTGCAATAAGCTCGAGTGCCTGATCCTGAATTTCGTAGTTCTCTTTTTCACATATTTGTTTAAGATAACGGGTTATAAGAGGGAGTTCCAGTCTTCTAAAGTCGTATCTCTGACACCTTGAAAGAATAGTAGGCAGAAGCCTATTAGGTTCTGTTGTCGCAAGAATAAAATATACATGAGGAGGTGGTTCTTCAAGAGACTTTAAAAGAGCATTCGATGCCTCTTTTGTAAGCATGTGAGCTTCGTCTATTATGTAAACCTTTGCTCTACCTTTTGCAGGTGCAAATTTTAAATTGTCAATAAGCTCTCTTATCTGATCAATTCCTCTGTTAGATGCAGCATCAATTTCTATTACATCCACGTATATGCCTTTATTTATTTCTTCGCAGTGAATACAGGTATTGCACGGTTCGTAACCATCTACGGGATTTTCGCAGTTTAAAGCCTTTGCAACTATTCTTGCAACTGTGGTTTTTCCAGTTCCTTTTATTCCTGAAAATAAAAGTGCATGAGTTAATTTGTTCTGTTTTATAGCATTGATAAGAGTTTTAACAACATGAGATTGTCCTACAACTTCACTGAATTTTTTCGGACGATACCTTCTTGCCAGCACCAGATAGGACATGTCTAATATTTTATAGCCTTTTTGAAAAATTTAAACCTCTTCTTTTTAAGTTGAAAAAAATTTGTAAAAAGAATATAATAAAAAACAATGGCAAAAGTGGTTTATGGTGTAAATCCTGTTCTGGAAGTTTTAAAAGTTTCTCCTGAAAAAGTCGAAGAAATATGGATTTTTAAGAAAAGCCTCTCAGGTAACAAGTATCAGAGAGTTGAAAGAGCGAGAAATTCAGGGATTCCTGTAAAGATTCTTTCGAAAAGTTTTAATCCTCCCGGGATTTCTTCAGGAGTTAATACCCAGGGGGTTGTGGCTTATTTAAAAAGTTTTGATTATGCAGATCTTGAAGACATAGTAAAAAACTGGGAAAGCAGAAAAGAGGTTCCTCTTGTGGTTGCTCTTGATCATATAGAAGATCCTCAGAATCTTGGTTCTATAATTAGATCTTCCTGTGCAGGAGGAGTTCACGGAATAGTTATCCCTGCGAGGAGAAGTGCAGAAGTTACTGAAACCGTAATAAAGGTTTCTTCTGGAACAGTTTTTAAAATTCCTGTTGTCAGGGTGAAGAATCTTAAACACGCACTTTCTTTTTTTAGAAAAAAGGGATTATGGATTTTGGGGCTTACGCAGAAGGCAGAGACTTTAATTTATAATCTTGATCTTAGATTACCGCTTCTTGTAATAGCAGGTAACGAGGCGAAAGGGATAAGGAGGACGATTCTTGAGAAATGTGATTTTCTTGCCAGAATTCCTATGAGGGAAGATGTGGAAAGTTTAAATGTAGGAGTTGCAACTGCCATAACTATTTTTGAAATCCTCAGACAGCGAAAATTTTCAGAAAAATTTTAAAAATATCCTCATGTTTTTATATATTGGTGTAAAATAAAAAAATATAATTAAATGTTATTAAGCCTTGACTTTTTTGCATTTTTTTAAAAAATTATAACTTATGTTAAAGCTTCAAAAAATAATAGAGAAAATAAAAAATATTAAAAGTGAAGGAATAATAGGAATTGATTTTGGCACCTATACAATAAAAGCAGTGGAAATAAAAAAGGTAGGGACTGATCCAGTTATAACAGGATTTGTGCAGGGGAAGGTGTATGAAAATTCTTTAATAAACGGTATTATTCAGGATAAAAATCTTGTTACCAAAGTATTTATGAATGTAATGGAAAATTTGTCTTCATCTTTTAATAAACTACATCTTGCCCTTCCTTACGAACTGGTTATTTTTGATTCTTTTAAAATTGAAGAAATAGATGAGGATAAGATAAAAGAGAAAATCAACGAAGAGATTCCTTATAAAATAGAAGATGTATATTATAGTTATTATGCAGTTCCAGGAGAAGAAGGTTTTCAAATATACTATGTGGTTACTAAAAAAGACACAATAATACAATATATAGAATTTTTTGAATCATGTAATTTTACTTTGGTTAATATAGATGTAGATTTTATAAATGTTCACAATATATTAGATTATATATATGGAGAAAAAACCAGATTGATTATAGATTGGGGTTATAATAAAATAAAACTATTATTTTGTGATAAAAAGGCTCCTGTTTATGGAAGGGAACTATTTCATTTGGGATTAAAAAGATTGAGAGATTTTATTACTAAGGAGTTTCACTTAACTCCAGACATAGGAGAAAAGTTAATGCTCAATCCACCTTCAGGAGAACAGGGAGAAATAATCAAGCAGATATATAAAGAATATATAACAGAAATTTTAGAAGCTATATCTCATAGTTTAAACTTAGTTTTAAATAAATTTAATTTTTCTACAGATGTGATATTCCTTATAGGTGGAGGAGCAAGGATACCGGGGATAGAAAAAATTTTAAGTAAATATCTCGATATTGAAGTATTTAAACCCGATTTGACAAAAAAATTGCAATTTTCTTCTGATTTTGACGCAGAGTATATAGATGTTCTTGCAACGCAGGGTATAGTAGCTATGAGTGTTGCTTTAAAAAATTTTATTTGAGAAGCAGAAATGATTTTAAAATTTAATTTACTTCCCAAGGAAAAGTTAGAAACCTTAGAAGCCGAAAGTAGAAAGAAGTATCAATTTTTAAAATTAGCAGGGATTTTAATATTTTTAACAATATTTTCAATTACTTCCACAACTTTTTATTTTTTTTATAAAATTCATTCTTTAAACTCTGCTAAAAAAGAGCTTTTGCAGAAGATAAATAAATACAAGAAAATTGCTAAAAAAGTTAAAACTATGGAAAAAGAAAATAGAGAAATAAGGCAGAGAATAATTACTATATTGAAATTAAAATCACAGCAGGCGATTTTATTAAAAAGACTTGATTATCTTCTTCAGGCAATAGATGATAATAAAGTTTTTTTTAGCGATTTAAAAATAAGTGAAGATCGGGCGCAGATAAAAGGTATTTCCATGGATCTTGAATATATTGCTAATTATTTAAAAAACCTTGAAAAGAATAAAAAAATAGTAAAAGATGTAATTTTAAAAAATACAATAAAAAAAGGAACAGAAGAAGTTCCTTATATAGAATTTAACACCGAGGTAAAATTTTAATTATGAATTCTCAGGAAGCATTATTAAAAATAAAAAAATATTTAAATAAAGAATTTTTATTAAAAAAAATAGAAGCTTTCTGGGAAAAATTAAAGAGATGGGATGCAGAAACCCCGCAGAGAGATAAAATTTTAATACTTATTTTAATTTGTGGTTTACCTTTATTTATTTATTTTAAATTTATTTTCTCCTTACAGCAACACAAGGTAATACAACTGGAAAATGATTTAAAATCTCTTCAGATTAAACTTTCTAAGTATAAAGAACTTGCTAAAAGGGAGCAATATCTGGAAAAAATAATAAAAAATAGGAAAAAATTTTTACAGCGTGTTAAAGTTATTTTACCATCGGAAAAAGAAATTCCAGAATTGCTTAAAATGATAGTTGAAAAAGCTAAATCAAGTGGTCTTGAAATAATAAGTTTTACTCCTCAGAAAGAAAAAACGAAAAATTATTATCAGATAATTCCTTTTACTATCAAAATCAAAGGAGATTTTGAAGACCTGCTGGATTTTTTAAATGAAGTTGAATGCGGAGAAAGGCTTGTTACTTTAAAAAGTATAAACATAGGAATACGAGAGAACAATAAACTCGAAACAATGGTAACGTTTTATACTTTTAAATATACTGGTAAAAAGTTGTTTCAAAAGAAAAAAAGGAGAAGGCGTAGATAAAAATGCTTAAAAGAAAAGTTTGTTTTTTATTAATATTGATACTAATATTGATAATTCCTTTTTTAGGGGGATGTAAGTGGAAGAAAAGGAAAAGGACTGTTAAAAAAAAGGAAAATGTTGTTTTTAGAGATGTAGAACTTGAGAATTGGGAAGCAGAACTTAATAAAAAGCCTTATATAATTAATACCAAGCGCTTAAAAAATCCATTTATATTTTTTGATTTTTATAGAAGAATTACGAGTGCTAAAAGTGGTAAAATTAGTCCACTTACTCTTGTAGGAATTATTAAAAAGAATAATAAAAAATTTGCCTTACTTCAGGATAATACGAAAAGAGGATTTATTGTAAAAGAACATTCAAGGATAGGGAATGCAATTGTATTAAAAATAGGTAACAATTACATAATCTTAGAAGTAACAAGAAAAAATATTTTCGGGCAAATAATAAAAGTTAAACAAAAATTAGTTTTAGGAAAGGAGAAAATATGAGAAATATGAGAAAAGTTATATTTTATATTATTTGGATTTTGCTTATTTTATGGGGAAGTTATGTTAAAAGCTGGGCAGAAGAACAGATAATTTTTAAGGATGCAATTTATTTGAAAAAACCCGTTGAGAGTATTTTATTTGAATTTAATAAACTTCCTGAATATAAGTTGGAGAAAAAAGGTAAAAAATTAAAGGTTGTATTTTTTAATACGATTCCTGGAGATTCGTCATGGATAAAAGATCTTCCTAAGGATATATTTCAGGAAATAAATGCATCTATGGAGAAAGATAAAATAATTCTTGAATTTACATTAAAAAGAGATTTTAACTTTCAAGCTATACCCTCAGGAACTCGATTGAGTGTAGAAATTTTATGGAAACATAAGAAGAAGCCTTTGTTTATTAAAATAAGCGGAAAAAAGGTGGAACAGAAGAAAGAAATTCCTGAAGCACCCTTACGGACGATGTCCACTTCGGGTTTGCCTGCATATGAAATACCTACCGCATTTAAAGGAACGAAGTTTGAAATCCCTTTAACTGAAAAGAAATACAATGGAACTCCTATAAGTGTGGATTTTCAAAATGCAGATATTCATGCGGTATTGAGGTTTCTTGCTGAAATAGGTGGAATAAATATAGTGGTTAGTGATAAAGTAAAAGGAACAGTAACTTTAAAGCTTAATCATGTTCCCTGGGACGAGGTTCTGGACCTTGTTCTTGCTTCAAATGGACTTGCTAAAATAAAAATAGGAAATGTTATTAAGATAAGCACTCTTGAGGAATTAAAAAAGGAAGCAGATTTATATAGGGATTATATTACAGCTATTGTGCAGGAAAAAGAAGGATTAAAACAGGAAGCAGAGAGTTATAAAAATTATCTTAGAGCTTTAAGAGATATGCAGGAAGAAGGACCTCTTATAACTAAGGTTTTTCATCTTAAATTTATAAATGTGGAAAAAATAATTGATAAGAAAAAAAATCAAACACTTATAGACAAGTTAAAGGAGTTAATTAAAAGTCCCAGTAAAATTACCTGTGATCCCAGGACAAATACCATAATAGTAAAAGCTCCTGCTAAAGTGCTTAAAGAAATAGAAAAAGTAATAAAAATCGTGGATAAACCCAGAAAGCAGATCCTTATAGAAGCGAGAATTGTAGAAATAGGAAATAGCTATATGCATCAACTTGGAATAAGATGGGGAGGGACTTATTTTAAACCTTCAGATTATACTTTTATAGGTGTTTCTCCGAGTGGAAGCATGGCTACTTCTAATTTGAATTATAATTTTCCTGGAGGAGGGCATGGAAATGCTACAGTAAGTTTATCCTTTCCTGCATCTGCAATTGTTGATCTTGGAGTTAGTGGTGCCACAACCAATCTTGGAGTTATGATGGGATGGGTTGAAAAAAGTATTTTTGCTCTTGATGCACAGCTTTCAGCTCTTGAACAACAGGGAGTTGCAAGAGTTATTTCAAAACCAAGTGTTATTACTCTGGATAGAGAAACTGCAGAAATTAAACAGGATATAAAATTCCCTATCTTGTATATGTTCCCAATGTTCCCACCCCTACCATGAGTTTTATAGATGCTGGTTTAAAATTACTCGTTACCCCCCATATAACCCCAGAAGGAAAAATTTTACTTGATATAAAAATTGAAAAGTCCACCCCAGATTGGGGACATAGTGTTCAGGGTGTGCCATCTTTATACACCAATACCATTCAGACAAGTGCAATGGTTGAAAATGGAGAAACACTCGTTCTGGGAGGAATAAAAATAAAGGATATTTCAGAAACTGTAGAATCTGTTCCTGGATTGAGCAGATTGCCATTAATAGGAGAACTCTTTAAAAGACGCAGTAAGTCTTTAAGTAATACAGAACTTCTTGTTTTTATAACACCAAAAATAGTTTCTGTAGATGTAAAAGGAGTTGATTATTAAAAACATAGGAGGATAAAGATGGAGGTATTGAAAAGTATTTTGAAGAAAAACGAAAATAAGATACTTTTGATTGTTCTGGATGGAGTAGGGGATCTGCCATGCAGGGAAGGAAAAACACCTCTTGAACTTGCAAGAACACCCAATCTTGATAGACTTGTCCAGAATTCTGCCACAGGTCTTCACATTCCAGTTGATTATGGAATTACTCCTGGAAGTGGACCAGGGCATCTTGGCATCTTTGGATACGAACCTTTAAAATATACTATGGGAAGAGGTATTCTGGAAGCACTGGGAGTAGGATTGGAGGTAAAAAAGACAGATGTTACAGTAAGAGGTAATTTTGCAACTGTTAAATATGAGAATTCAACTCCTATAGTAATAGATAGACGGGCAGGAAGAATACCAACTGAAGAAAATAAAAGGCTCATTGCAAAAATTTCAGAGAATATAAAAGAAATAGAGGGTGTAAAAATTATTTTAAAATCCGGAATGGAACATAGATTTGCCGGAATTTTTAGATTTTCTGAAGAGCTTCCCAGAGAAGCAGAAGAGATAAATGACACAGATCCTCAGGTTACAGGTAAACCTCCTCTTGAGCCAGTAGGCAAAAATCCAATTGCCCAAAAAGTTGCGAAAATAGCTTCTATTTTCATTTCCCGGGTTGCAGAAATTTTAAAAGAAGAACCAAAGGCTAATTATGTGCTTTTGAGAGGTTTTTCTGTTAAACCAGACCTCATTCCATTTTCAGAAAAATACGGACTTAAATCAGGATGCATAGCAGTTTATCCAATGTATAAAGGACTGGCAAGTCTTGTGGGAATGGAGCTGGTAACTTTTGAAGGAATGAGTATTAAAGATGAAGTAGATACTCTTAAAAAAGTCTGGCAAAATTATGATTTTATTTTTCTTCACATAAAAAAAACTGATTCTTATGGAGAAGACGGTAATTATGAAAAAAAAGTTGAAATAATAGAAGAATTTGATACCTATCTTCCAGAGATTTTATCCCTTAATCCTTCGGTTCTTTGTATTACAGGAGATCATTCAACTCCATGTATAATGAAGTCTCATTCCTGGCATCCGGTTCCAGTGTTAATTCATTCGCCTTATGTTCTTGGTAAACTTTCTCAGAGATTTACAGAAAGAGAATGCCTTAAAGGAGAACTTGGAATATTTTATAGCTACAAACTTATGCCACTTCTCCTCGCCCATGCTCAAAAATTTAAGAAATTTGGTGCTTGATATTAAATCTTCGTAGCATTTTTATAAAATTTTTCTTCAATATATTGACTTTTTTTCATTTTGGTGTTATTCTGAAACTGTCTGAAAAATTTTCATAAAAGGAGGGATCCCATGGTTAAAAAAGTTATTGCAGGGGTGATTGGAGGTTTGTTATTGGGATTTTCAACAGCTCAGGCTCATTTTTTACTTTTAAAACCTGATAAAATATTTGTAGAAGGTAATAGACGAAATGTCAGGTTGATTGCTAAGTTTACTCATCCCATGGAAAGAGGACCTAATATGGACTTTTCTATTATAAAAAGCGGGGTTTTTATAAGAGGAAAAAAGGAAGTTTTAAAATGGAAAACCAGATGGATAAGAGCTATGAAAAAGAGTTCTCATAAAGTAAGAATGTATTTTACGAATTATAAAATAAAACGTCCTGGAGTTTACCAATTTTTCATTGTTCCTGCTCCATATTTTGAACCTGCAGAAGAAAAATTTATTCAACAAATTACCAAAGTTTATGTAGAAGCTTTTGGAATGGAGGAAGACTGGGACAAACCAATTGGTTTAAAAGCAGAAATAGTTCCTCTTATAAAACCTTTTGCAATCTGGGAAGGAAATACCTTTAGAGGAAGGGTTTATTTTAATGGAAAGCCTGCAAGAAATATAGAAGTGGAAGTGGAATATTTGAATACCAGAGGGGTAAAGGTGCCGGCAGATTCTTTTATAACACAGGTTGTAAAAACAGATGAAAATGGATATTTTGAATATACTATTCCCTGGGCTGGATGGTGGGGTTTTTCAGCTCTTGGAGACGGGGGAACTTTGGAAAAAAACGGAAAAAAATATCCAGTGGAACTTGATGCTGTAATATGGGTCAAAGCTTACCCCAGACCAAGAGGAGTTAAATAATGCATATTTCAGAGGGGGTTCTTTCAGCGCCGGTTCTTGCTACCGGCGCGGTTCTCACTGTAGTTGGACTTTACTTAGGATTTAAAAACATCAAAAATGAAGATTTCCCCAAACTTGCAGTTCTTTCCAGCACTTTTTTCGTTGCTTCCCTGATTCATATTCCAATAGGTCCTTCTTCTGCTCACCTGATCTTAAATGGTCTTACAGGAATTTTACTTGGATGGTCTGCATTCCCTGCAATCTTCCTCGGACTCCTCCTCCAGGCTCTGCTTTTCCAATTCGGAGGACTTACTACCCTCGGAGTAAATACCTTTAATATGGCTATGCCAGCAGTTATATCTTTTTACCTTTTTAGATCATTTTTAAAAAAGAAAAACCTCGCTTTTTTAGGAGGATTTTTAAGTGGAGCAGTCTCCGTTCTCCTTGGTGCTATATTTGTAAGTATTGCTCTTTACACCACTCAGAAAAGCTTCCTTAAAGTAGCAGAAATACTTATTGCGGTTCATATTCCTATTGCTTTAATTGAAGGTTTTATAACCGGTATAGTGGTTATTTATCTAAAAAAGCTGAAACCGGAGGTGCTTCCATGAAAGTTTTAAACTGCTTTGTCTGGTTTTTATTACTCCTCTTAATACCTTTTAGCGGAGTATCTTTTGCTCATAAATTGAGTGCTTTTGCATATAGAGAAGGCAATAAAATAATGGGAGAAGCCTATTTTTCAGGAGGAACCCCCTGTAAACATTGTAAAGTGGAAATATTTGATAAAAATGGCAAAAAAATCCAGCAGGGTTTTACAAATCAAAAAGGAGAATTTTCTCTAAAAGTAAAAAATAAAGGAAAATTAAAAATAGTGATAAATGGAGGAGAAGGACATCTTGCAACTTTTATTCTGGAAGCAGAAAAATCAGAACAGGAAACCACAACCCAGGTTGCAGAAGAAAATGCCACTTCAATGGAAAATACAACCAATAAGACCATTTCTACCACAATTTCTACAGAAGAACTTAAAAAAATAGTGGAAAAAGATATAGAAGAAAAAGTAATTCCCAGACTCGAGATGCTTTCCTCTCAACTTATGGATATTAGAAAACAAATGGATAGAGCTGGTGTAATGGATATAATAGGAGGAATAGGCTATATTTTTGGTATATGGGGAATTATAGCATTGCTTAAAAGCAGAAAAAAGATTTAAATTGAGAGTTTATGCACCTTGAAGAATTTTCTGAAGGAAATTCCTTTTTACACAGGTGTGATCCCAGGGTTAAATTTCTGGTTTTTTTAATTTTTGCAGTTTCATGTGCAATTTCTCAGGGAATTTTTATACCTTTTCTTTTTCTTTTTTATTCTCTTGTCTTTTTATTTCTTGGAAAAATACCTTTTAAACCACTTTTAAAACGCCTTTTTGCAGCTAATTTTTTTATATTTTTTTTATGGCTTTTTATTCCTTTTTCCTATCCCGGACATTACATTCACATAGGATTTTTAAAAATAAGTAAAGAAGGAATTCTTTATGTCCTTTCCATTACTTTAAAGTGTAATGCAATTATAATAGCAACCATTTCTCTTATTTCTACCTCCAGTATTTTTTCTCTTGCCCACGCGCTTCTTCACTTTAGAGTGCCCCAGAAACTTATAATAGTATTTTTTCTGTTTTACAGATACATAAGTGTTATGCATGAAGAATATGACAAATTGAAAAGAGCGGTTCTGGGAAGAGGTTTTGTTCCTGGAACAAACCTTCACACCTATAGAACTTATGCCTATCTTATAGGTAGTCTTCTTTTGAAAAGTTTTGAAAGGGCAGAAGAAGTTTATAAAGCTATGTTATGCAGAGGTTTTTCTGGCTTTTTTCCGCTTCTGGAACACTTTTATTTACGAAAAATAGATATTTTATTTGGATTTGTGGCAATTTTTTTAACAGCAGGTATATTTTTTCTTAGATTTTTGTTATAATTGACTTCAATGAACAGATCAATCATTAAACTTGAAAATGTATCCTTTGGATACAATGAAAGACTGATCTTGGATGGAATCAGTTTTGAATTAAAAAGGGGAGAAAGAGTTGGACTTGTAGGTCCTAATGGTTCTGGGAAAACCACCTTGCTTTATATAATAATGGGCTTTCTCAAACCACTCAATGGAAAGTTAATAATTTTTGGAAAAGAAAGAAAGGAAGAAAAAGACTTTCTGGAAGTTAGAAGAAGAATAGGATTTCTTTTTCAGGATTCTGATTCCCAGTTGTTTTGTCCCAGTGTTAAAGAAGACATTGCTTTTGGACCATTTAATCTTGGCAAAAAAAGAGAAGAGGTGCTGAAAATTGTGGAAGAAACTGCAGAAATTTTTGGAATAAAACACCTTCTTGACAGAGCTCCTTATAAACTTTCAGGAGGGGAAAAAAAACTTGTTGCCTTTGCTACTGTTGCTGCAATGAATCCTGAGTGTTATCTACTTGACGAGCCCTCAACAGGACTTGATGAAGAAACCAAAATTAAAATAAAAGACTTTTTATTAAATCGAACAGATACATATCTTATAGTATCACATGATAAAGAATTTCTATTTGAGGTAACTGATAAAATTTATTCTTTAAAAAAAGGAAAATTAATAAACTTTTAAAAAATTATTGTTTCTCTGGCAAATTTTTCCAATTTTTTATAAAGATCTGGCACTTTTAGAATATCTCCTTTTTTATCTACATTTCTAAAAAATAATCCTCTGTAATATTCACCGTAAATGCTTTTCATTACATATTTAAAACTTCTTATGGTGCTTTCAAAGAGTTTTTTTCCTTTAGTGCCTGCTACAGAGAATAAAATTCCTCTGGGAGATTTTTTATAGGGATGGGGTATATTCAAGAGATATCTTCTTACCCAGAAAACCTGAAATCTTTCAAAAAAAGCCTGGGTTCTGGAGGTATGCGTATAAAAAAATACAGGTGTTGCAATAATTATATAATCAGCTTTTAAAATCTTTTTTTCAAGACAAAAAAAATCGTCTTTTAAAATACAGATTCCGCTTTTTTCACACTTTCCACATTCCAGACAGGGAGAAAAGTTTAGATCATAAAGATAAAAAATTTCCCAAGAGATTTTTTTTGTCAGGGAGGAGGAAATAACTTTAAGAAATTTTTGAAGAAGAATATCAGAATTTCCACCTTTTCTTGGACTTCCGCAAAAAGCAAGTATATACAATTTAAGAATTTACAATAGTTTTTTTGATTACTTTAAAGACCTGAGTAAAAACCTCTTCAAAAGTAGCAGGGGAACACCTTCCCATTTCAATAAACTTGATTACTATTTCTTTGGTGGTTCGTAGAGTAATTTCATCGAGTTGAGAAAGATTCCCTGTTTGAGGAGAACCAGAGGTTTTTATTTTGTCCAGATTAACGACTTTATTATTAGCCATTTCAGACCCCAATTTATATTTTACAATTTTATAATAAACCAAACTTTAAATTTTGCAATTAAAAATTTTTACAAATTTTGTTCTGCATCGGAATAATACATATTAAAAATTTTTTGTTTTTGAGTTTCAATAACTGTTATTTTTATAAATCAGATTTGAATTTTTCCGGAGTTTACAAAAGGTTTACAAAAGGTTTACAAAAAGTTGACTTGACTTTTGTTGAATTTTAGATAATTAACGATTTAAAAAGTAGAAAATTAAACAGGAGGAATGTATGAGTAAACCAAAAATTTTTAACATGTTTATATACTTTATTTTAATATTAATTTTAATAACAATTAATTCATGTGGAGGGAGTAAAAAAGAAAGTTCTATTCCGACATCTTTAAAAACAACGACAATCTTTGTCTCAGATATTAGTAGCAGAAAACCCATTGCTTCTGCTATTATTACTTTAAGTCTGGATAAAAATAAAAATGGAATAATAGAACAAAATGAAATTAGTTCTTTTGTTACTGATGATAGTGGTAGTGTTACACTTACTTATAATACCGATGTTAAAAAAATATTAAAAGTAGAAGCAAATGGATATGTGCCTGTAATTAGAAATCTACCTGCAGGTGCGGTTCTTCCTGACACCATCCTTCTGGAACCTCTTGAAAGTGAAGAAAATGTAAAGATAGAACAAACAGAAGAAGGAGTAACTATTACAAGCTCGCAGGTAGAAGTAGATATTTCAAATGTGGGAAAAAATAGACGAGCTTTAAGGGCTTTTTCTCGGGTTAACTCTGTAGAGGTGGGTTACATTAATCCCGGTAGAAATCCTGAAAACATGCCAGGTGATTTTAAAGGTTATTTTAATGGCTCAGTAATTTTGAATTCAGCAGGTGCTTTTACCATTCAGTTTTTTGATGAAAATGGCTGGCCTGTAGAGCTACCAGAAGGTAATTACACTGTTAAAATAAAAGTATCTCCAGAGAATTACGCAGGACTTGAAGATTACAATCTCTCTACTGAAGAAGTAGAAATTCCTCTTTGGTATTTTGATGAAAAAGAAGGGCTCTGGAAAAGAAACGATGAAATGGGATATCTGGTTGATGAAAACGGGACAAAGATTACGAGAGAGAGACTTGCTCGTATCACTGCTGGGGAGGAAAATGCAACTCTTTATGTAGTTGGAAGCGTAAGACATTTTTCCTTTATAAATTGCGATATTCCTACAAGACCTGCTGGTATAACCGGAAAACTAAAAGGAATAGATTGTAAGGATAAAGACCTTTACATAGAGGTAATAGGAGTCAATTGGAATGGGGGACAGGGAGGAAATAAAGTTAATCCAGATTGCACTTTTAGTGTGCCTACCCCTTATAAAGACGATTTTAAAAAACCAGAAAAAAAGACCAAATGTCCTGAAGTAACCAAGGAAATGTTAATTAATTTTCTTGATAAAATGAATACACTCAGTGTTGATATAAATCTATCAGAACCATGTAGAAGACAATGGAAAAAAGTATCTGATTATTTAGAACAGAGTGCTTATAGAATACAGGATTATTTTTATGATCTTGCAAATGATCCAACATTGAACATACCAGAAAGCACACGAGAAGCTCTAAAAACAATGGGTGATAAGTTTGGTCAGTATATAGCAGGAGGTGAGTATAATAAAGCACTTGAGCTTGTGGATAAGCTTTATAATGTGTATGTAAAAGGAGAGGATATTTCAGCAGAAAAGTTTATGGAAACAGAGAGAAAATTAAGAGAAAAATTGTGGAAAGACACCACGCAACTTCTGCTCGGGATTACAATGGGAGATAGCTCTATAAAAGAATTTTTTAAAGATCTTGGAGAAGTAGCTTCCTCCGGAGTTCATCCGTGTCTTAAACCATTTGTAAGTGCTGGAGTAGAAAAAATTGGTTCAAAAATAGATGAATTTATTAATAATCAGGGAAAGGTGAGCTGGGATACCACTCAGGAAGTAATAGGTTTTATTGGTGATGTGGTTTCTAAAACAATAGATGAAAAAACAGGACAATTTTCCGGTGACTTTATTGCCTGCATAGAAAAAATACCCTCTCTTTCTAAGTATGCTCCCAAACTTGCTTCAATGAGTGCTACTGCTGCAAAAAGGTTAAATGCTATTACTATAGAAGCCCAGATCCTTGCTGCAGAAATTCAGGCTGCTTTTGATATTTACGATGCCCAGCAGGAAATCAATCAAAGTGCTCTGGCTTCAATAATCAACGAAGGTTTAAACCTGATTCCCAGAGCTATAAGGAGTTCTCTGGACATGGTTGATCCAGAGTGTATTCCGGAAAATTATCTTTACAAGGATTTTATTCTTTTTAACTACGGCGAATACGACGCAGATGAATGCCAGTTTAGTAATTACCTGGGTTCTCTGGTGATGCAAAATTTCAGTAAAAGGACTTCTCGTTCCTTAAGATCAAACAGAGACGAAACCACTGGCTGGCTTGCATTTAAAAAAATTGTAGAAGTTTTAAATGCACTGAAAGATCAGGATAATATTTTAAGAACTATAGCAGGAGATAAAGGCACATACACCCGCTGGTTTGACGCAAATACAGGAAAAGAAATTACTACACTTCCTGCTGGTATTTCAGGTAATCCTCAAAAGTTAGGTGGTTATCTCTCTAAATTAGTATTAACTTCCAGAAGCCTGGGAATATACCGCGTTCCTATAAACAAAATTACTTCAACTGGTATAAACACAAATCTTATCCCCTCTCCAGGTGTCCCTGCCTACTTTGGTAACAAAATTATAACTGCATGGATTGGAGAAATAGATGTCTCGGATATACTCTCCACTAAAAATGCAATTCTTACTTTAAACATAAACGCTCCAGAAGGAATAACTCTTCAAAAAATTAAAAGAATAGAATTTACTTTTGCAAACAGAAAAGTTATTTCTATAACACCTGAATGTAATTATCAAAATAATAAAGCAGTCTGTTCTTTTAGCCTTTATAGCTCTTTCTTTGGAGAGAATGCAGATGCAAGTGTATCTTTAGTTGTCTCAAATGGAAAAACTTTCAGAATGCTTTACTATACTTTTCCTGTAACGATTTCAGAGGATATGACAAAGGACCTTACAGTTTACTTCTGTCAGCAACCTTCTATTACCTCAATAACTGTTCCTGATGTGGTAAAACCTGAGGGACAATACAATGCTTCTGCAGAGGTGATCTGGAAAACATTTCCTTCCTCTGAGTCCTGTGAAAATGCGGTCACTTCTTACGAATGGTTTTTTGGAAGAATTAAACTTCCTTCTAATAGCACAGAAGTAAGTTTCACCACCCCGGATAAAATAACCATGGCAAGACTCGGGAAAAATATTTATCTTGGGTTTAGGGTGTGCTCTGGAAGAGAATGTGATTCTCGTGGAAAGTGGATAAAGGTTGAAGTGTCAAACACTTCCCCTGAAATTACAGAAATTGATGTGCCTGAAAATATTTCTTCCACACAGACCAAGGTGAATATAAAAGTAACTGCTCAGGATAAAGATGAGGATAAACTATATTATAGATGGTATGCCCTTCCTTCAGGATTGCTTAATATAGAAAAAGGAGTGGATCAGGCAGAGGCTGTTTTAAGTGTTTCTCACATTGATAGAGATGTAGAAGGAAGGGTTTGTGTTGCTGTTAGTGATGGATTGGCAGAAGTATCTTCCTGTAAAAAAGTATTGATTAAAAAGTATTCTCATCCTCCAAAGATTTTAGGAATAACCTTTTTCGGAGAAAAACTTGCCACTCCCGTGGATCTGCAATTTTCTGTGGATTATACCGCAGATAATCCTCTGAAAAAAGTTCATGTTACTTTAAACGGTCCAGAAAACGCTACATACTCTTTCTCTAATCCTGCTTTTACCCTCCATTTTGACACTCCAGGAACTTATCAGCTTGTTTTTAAAGTGGAAGATGAAGAAGGACTAACTTCTCAGCCCTATTATTACTCCCTGGTTCTTTACAATTCCACCTCTCTTTCCCTCAGTTTTACCGGAGAAATATCCTCTTTTAATGCAGAAAATGGAACAGCAGAATTGAGCCTTGCTTTAAGTGTAGTAACTGATAATCAAACTTTTATTAAAGATTACCTCTGGGATCTTGACGGAGACGGAGATTATGAATACATTACCTCTGAACCAGCATTAACCGTTGAACTTCCTCAAGAAGAACTTGCTAAAATAAATAAAATTCATGTAAAGGTAGAAACTCTTTATGATTTTAAGGAAACAACCCTATCCTTGGAAAACTTAAATCCTTATGTAAGTTTATCTGCAGATGTAAAAGAGGGAGAACCTCCTCTTACTGTCAATTTTAATGCTACTGCATATTTCCCCAATGCCACTGTGGATAGTTATTCTTTTGACTTTGACGGAGACGGAAATCCTGAAGTAGAAACATCCTATCCCACTGCAACTTATACTTACAATTCAAGCGGAACATATTATCCCAAAGTAGTGGCTACTTTTTCCAATGGTAAAACAGCAGAGGCTTCTATAAAGATAAAAGTAATAAGCAAAGGTTATATAGAAACCTTTAGTTTTTCAGACTTTGGTTGGACGAGTGGTTCAGCAAATGAACCCCTTATAGACTCTGTTTTTAATGGCTCAATTACTATGGAAACTTTATATTATAACAGCAATCAAACTGGAAAGTGGCAGTTTCTCTTTCTGGAACACGATTCCGAACTTCAGGGAATAAAAGATGTAGCAAAACTTTATCCTTTTTACAGTATAATTGGACATTACCTTACCCGCATTTCTGATGGATACATTTTAAATATCCATGGAAGCTTCTGTGAAAATGCAACCTGTGAAAATTACGAATCAGGAGATTGTGTTTTCAGGTTAGATGATAATAAACAGATACTCTGGCATAAGTGTTTTGAATCATTGGATCTCAGAAAAGGGATTGTAGAAGGGAATAAGATTTATTTTATCAATGATAATTATGGTGGTTACACCGGTGTTCCTGCTCTGGTGGTTCTTGATTTAGAAACAGGAGATCTGATTGCTTCCAAAAGAATAACTTATAATGGAACCGGTTTGTCTTCTCCCAGACTTTATGTGGATTCAGGTGGAATTTATATAGTGGGGGGACTTGTTGGTAGAGTGTTACTTTTTAAACTGGATCTGGATCTTAACCTTGTTTATGCCAAGGAACTTTCTTATCAGAATTATACTTATTACTCCCCCCGGTTTATCAGGGGAGACGATAGGTATCTTTACATAATTGTTGATGTTACAGTTTCTCTTGCTCAACACGCGCAGGATCTCTGGAAAATAGATAAAACAACAGGAGATCTCGTTTTTGTTAAAAGAGTATTATACGAATGTCCTTGGTATTGTTATTATATTAACGATGTACTTCTTACAGAAGATTCAATTTACCTCCTTGGTAGCTATTACTTTCAGGGTGGTGATGGGCAGAGGGTAATAAAACTTGATAAAGAAGGAAATCTCATCTGGGCAAGCAAAATTAAGCTGTGTAATCAGACTGAATGTAGTGACGAAGCCCATAGTATATCTTCTGACAAATATAACAACATATATGTATTTGGAGAAATTTCTACTGTTGAAGAAAAGCCTTTTTATGCTGTAAATCTTTCTGCGACTGATGGATTGATAGGTGGTTGTGAAGGGTATGTGGAAAAGGTTGATGCTGATGATATCGGATACCAGGAAGAGCCTTTGAGTGATGTAAGTGTAAATGATCTGGATAAATCTTTGTTTGTTATGGAAGATGCTACTCCAGCACAGTTTGATATTTACTACGAGCTTGAAGACGGCAGTGCCCTGATTTCAGAACAGGATATGTGTTCTCAATAAAGCAAAGAGCTTTGCCAGCTTTTTGTTTGGTAATTTATTGCAAATGTTTTAGAGAAATTTAAAGGTTGAGTTTTTTATAAAAGGATGTTAAAATTGAGCGAAATCCGAAAATATTGTATAGAACTTTTAAATGAAAAAAAAACTGAAAACCTGGTTCTTCTTTTTGCTAAGAGTTTTTATAAGCCTTGCTATTCTTTTTTTTCTTTTTAAAAAAACAGACATAAACAAAGTAAAGGATCTTTTTTCAAAGATTTCTCTTAACTACTACTTTCTTGGTCTTTTGAGCTTCTTTTTGTTTCAGGTAAGTGTTGCTCTCAGGTGGAAAATTATCTGTAAAAGCTGGGGATTTAGCAAAAGCTGGCTCTTTTTTTATAAAAACTATCTTATGGGTTTTTCCTTAAATACAGTGGTTCCTGGATTAATAGGTGGAGACTTTTTAAGAGCTTTTTTACTGACCAAAGCAGGGCTTAACTGGAAAAAAGCAAGCTTTAGCGTGGTTCTTGACAGAGGCTACGGTTTCCTGGGAATACTCACTCTTCTTGCTATTTCTCTTCCCCTTGCAAAAAGTTTCCTGCCCTCTGCCTTTTTCACATTCCT
>CAZWTB010000110.1:0-11530 GCA_964636875.1 uncultured Thermodesulfatator sp. | reverse complement strand
CCAAACAGACTCATCTCTTCTGTTATTTTAACTATCTGTTCAAGTCCACTCGTCATTTCTTCAGAAGATTTTGCTATACTTGCAATATCAGAAGAAACCTGTTCTGAAACCTTCGCCATTTCGTCTGTTACCCCGGCTATATTTTGAATTTTCTCCTCAAGCACCTGGGATTTATCAGCAATTTCTTTTAAAATTTCTGCTGTTTCTTCTGAAAGTTCTACACCTGATCTAACTTTGGTATTTATGTCTTCCACTGCTTTTTTAGTGACACCAACTGCAGACTGAATTTCTTTTATAATCTTTCCTATTTCTTCTGTAGATTCGTTGGTTCTTTCAGCAAGTTTTCTGATTTCTCCTGCAACAACTGCAAAGCTCTTTCCATGTTCTCCTGCTCTTGCTGCTTCTATGGTTGCATTAAGAGCAAGGAGATTCGTCTGCTCTGCAATGTCTTTTATAAAAGTAAGAACATTTTCTATCTCCTGAGAGCGTTCTTCCAGATTTGCCATAACTTCCTGAAGTTTCTGACTCTGGGCTTCTATAGCTTTTATTTCATCAGCAGTTTTAAATGTCATGTCCTCACCTTTTCTCGAAACTTCAGTGGTAACCTTGCTCATTTCCAGAATGTCTCCGGTATTTTTAGCAACATCAGCAATACTTATACTCATTTCTTCTGCTGAACTGGCGATTTGATTGGCTTTTTGAGCCTGCATGCTCAGGCTCTCGCTAAAATTTTTAGCAATCTTACTAAGATTTGAAGTGGAAGCTTTTAAAGAACCAGACACTTCTTCCACTTTTTTAAAAATAGTGGAAAAATAATCAATAACTTCATTAAGAAGATCCACTATTTTTCCTATTTCATCTTTCCTTTCCATTTTTGTTAATTTGGCTTCTTCAAATCTTCCTGCTTTTATTTTTTCAAGATTTTCATGAAATTTATCAACAAGGGTTAAAATAGGATGAGAAATGGAATAACTTAAAAGTAAAGCCACTATAGTAACCACACCTGTAAGAATTGCTCCTATTATTACGAGAAGCATTATATTTTTTTTCACAAGTTTGGATACTACCTGTTCGGTATTTTTTATGTTTTCATTGGCTAATTTTACTGCTTTCAGGATGGCTTTTTGGTGTTCTTCAAACTTTTTATTTAAAACTGTATCAAACAACTTTTTTGCTTCGTCATACTTTCCTTTCAGAATAAGAGGAATAAACTTGGTTTCTACCACATAAAAATATTCTTTGGCAGGTTTAAAAGCTTCTTCAAGAAGAACTTGTTTTAATTCTGGATTGTTTAAATTTTTTTCCCAGTAAGCATGTCTTTCATTAAATCTTTTTTCAAAATTCTGTATCTGTGCTATTATATCGTTTATTCTGGATTTATCTTTTTCTACCAGAAGGGTTAACACCAATCTATGAGCTTCGTCTATGTAAAGAGGAGGAGGCAAAATATCGGTAACAAGATTTTTGGTTTTCATTAACTTTTTACAAAGAGGTCCATGAAGCATAACCTTATTTACAGTATTTCTTGTAACATAGCCGAGTAACACAAAGCTTGCTACGCAGAAAACAATAAGAATAAGAAATTTAAATTTAATGCTTAAATTTTTCAACATGCCCCCTCCTCCTGTTTTTATTTTTATTATATTTTTTATTTTTTTTATTGTAATTTATAACTATGCAGTTAAATGCTTCAGGAGCTAATTTAAATTTTAAGTGAGTTTAAATCAAAGTCAAGCTTTTTTCGTAAAATTCTGGTTTTAAAAAGTGAAACCGGGAAAAATTGTTTAGAGTTGTATTGAAAAAAATTAAAATTATATTAAAGTAAAGAAGGATAATGAGCCCCCGTAGCTCAGCAGGATAGAGCACGAGATTCCTAATCTCGGGGTCGCAGGTTCGAATCCTGCCGGGGGCGCATGAATCCTTGGTTTCAGAAACTACAATTTTTGTTGACGAAAATTTGACGAAAAATTCCTGGCAATAATCACATATAATCAGGAATAATCACATCTGGTCTTTCTAATAGTTCTTAAATGATGTGCCTGATAAAGACTTCATATCCTTAAATTTTGGAGAAATATTAAACTTTCTATATTAGAATTTACCACACTAATTTTCAGTCTTTATTTTTATCTCTTTTATTTCTCTTTTTTCCATGTCAAAGGAGATGCCAACTTTTATTACTTTAAGTCCCTTTCCCTCAAATTTTCTGGCATAACCCTTTTCCTCTATCTGCCTAAGGGCTTCTTCTGCACTTGCCCCTGCCTTAAACTCCATTACAAACACCTTCCCTCCCATCGTCACCGCCATGTCCCCTCTCCCCCCAGGACTCAAAGTCTCTGCCCTCGCATCATATCCCAAAAGACACAAAGTTAAATAAAATATCGTATGGAAAAACCTCTCATCCGCCTTCGCATAAAGTGGATATGGAATCTGAGCAAGAATTTGGTTCAGCTTCTCCTTCACGCCCTCCCAGTCCTCCCTGTAAAGTACCTGCCCAAACTCGTCTGCAAGCTTTCTTATTGTAGGAGGTGCTTTATAAAGCCTCTCTATTAATATCCCGCTAAAACTCCTCTTTACCTCCTGATTGGGATAACCAAGCTTTATAAACTCCCTTCCGTCATAATCCTTTATTGTAAGATACCCACTCTGAAAAAGAAGAGCTTCTATACAAATGTTTTCAAGATCAAAAGCTGTTAAAAAGTCCTTGGAAACCTCAAGCTGTTCCATGTCAGGTATAAGATAACTTCGTTCTTTAAGAAGATTCACCAGAAAAGTCGGTGTCGCTGTTTTAAACCACCAGTTATCAAAATATCCTCTGGATAAACAATACATAATGGAAACAGGATTATACACCTTTACATCTCTCTCCGGAGAAAAACGATACCCATTATACCAATACCTTATCCTCTCCATGCACTCCTCTCTCGTCTTAAAACCATTCCTCTCGCAAAAACTATCCAGATAATCCCCAAAATATTCTTCAAGCTCTTCTTCCGTGTATCCAAGAAAATCTGCATAAACTGGCTCAGCTGTAATTTCAATAAGGTTATTCCATTCCGAAAAAATGGAAACTTTGGTAAACGCCGAAACACCTGTTACAAATACAAATCTTAAAATATCCACAACCTCCGCCCCTTTTAAAATTCCAAAAAAGTTTCTAAGAACATCCCTGTTCTGCTTAGCTATCTTAAACCTCTCCTCCCCTTCTCCCAGATGGTCTATTATAGGTTTGTCATACTCATCTATAAGTATCACTACTCCTCTCTTATATTTTTTATAAAGTTCCCTCAATAAATCTTTAAAAATTTTAGTAGTAGGCTGTTCTGTTTTTAGAGTTAACTCGTAATACTCAGCCCAATCTAATAAATTGAACTTAAGCCCCTCTTTTAAAGCTTCTGGAGTTTCTCTATCTATACTGTTAAAATCAAAAATCACCACAGGATGGGGTTCAAAACCCCACTTATCATAAATCCAGAGCCCCTCGAATAGCTCTTTATTTCCGCGAAAAAGTTCCTTCAAAGTGTTTATAGTAAGAGATTTTCCAAATCTCCTCGGTCGGGAAAGAAAATAACACCTTCCCTCTGTAATTAAACGATAAATCCATTTAGTCTTGTCCACATAAAGATTCCCGCTTTCTCTAATCTGTCTAAATGATGATGTATCAAGCGGTAAAATTCTCATTTTTTTATTTTAAAAACATCTATTGTTTTTACACATTCCTTTTCCAGATTTTACTTCTATTTAAAATATTTTCAATTTTTATCAAAAAAATTTATAAAATTGATCCAGTTTTTATAACTCCCCGAAATTCGAACAAATTTAATGTTAGAGTCAAAAATCAGAAATGAGTTTTTTATAAATAGCTCTCTCAAATCCGGGATTTTCTTTTGATATATCACAATTTTAAAAGAACTGATTTTAAGTAAAAAGTCTCTTTTACAAATGGATGAATTGGATGATCCGGAGATTGGAAACCCTGATAAACAATAACCCCTTCCCTTCCTTCCTTTTTTAAACATTTAAAAATCAATTCCAGAAATCTTTCCCTGCTTAAAAAATGTGAACACGAAGAAAAAAAACAAAATTCTCCTGCTCTGCTTATCCCTGCTAAAAATAAATTCTCATACTTCTTTTCCCCTTTTTTAATATCACGATGGCTTTTTATAAAAGCAGGGGGATCAAGAATAAGAATTTCAATTTCTCGGGTTGTTTTTAAATACTGAAATACATCCGTGTTAAAAATATAAACCCTATCTTCCCAGTTGTTTAATCTGGCTATTTCTTCAACCAGAAAAAGGGCTTTTTCAGAGGTATCAATGAAAAAAACTCTTTTTGCTCCTGCTTTAAGAGCATAAAAACCAAATCCTCCAGTATAACAAAAACAATCTGCAACTTCTTTTCCTTTGCAAACCCCTGCAACAAATTTTCTGTTTTCCCTCTGATCTAAAAAAAATCCAGTTTTTTGACCGGTTAAAACCGGAATTAAAAACTTTATCCCATCAATATTAACAAGAACCGGTTCCTGCACACAACCCTTTACCACTTCAACATAATTTCTTAAACCTTCTTCCTTTCTTTTTTCTGCAGTATTTTTAAGAACCACTGTTGAAAGAGGTAAAACCTCGCACAAAGCTTCTATAATCACCTCTTTTAGCCTCTCAATCCCCAGGGTGTAAATCTGAACAACTCCTAAATTTTCAAAAATATCCACTATAAGCCCTGGAATAAAATCACCTTCTCCAAAAAGAAGTCTGAAAGAGGATTCCCCTGAAAATAATCGCTTTCTTAAAGATAAAGCATCTTTAAAACATTTAATAAAAAATTCTTTGTCTATTTTTACTTCTTCCTTAGTAAGAAGTTTTAAAGAATAAAAAACCCTTGGATTAAAATAGCCTATTCCCGCAAAAATACCTTCTTTTGAAATTATTCTTACAAGACTTCCAGGCTCTATTTTTTTTATTAAACTTTCAAAATTACTTATATCTTTTCTGCTAAACCACAGATTTCCTGAAAGATATTTCTTAATTCCTTCTTTATTTAAAACAACTTCAGGATACTTCATTTTAAAATGCTTTTTCTACATTAATAGCTTTTTTAACACAAACATCTTTACACTTAAAACATCTTATACACTCGATTGAATTGACATCTTTTACAGGATCTATTCTCTGAGGACAAACAATACTGCAGGTCTTGCATTTCCTGCAACTTTCAGGGTTAACCTTTATTCCCAGGAAACTCCGTCTATTAAAAAAACCATAAATAAGCCCCAGAGGACATATGTATTTACAAAAAAAACGTTCTTCCATCAAACAGAAAAATAAAATTAAAAAAAGTAAAAAACTCTTTAAATAAAAAGTAAAACCTATCATTGTTCTGAGTTCTTTTTGAAAGAGGAGTATTCCATATCCTGCTTCAAGAGTGCCTGCAGGGCAGACAAATTTACAGAACCAGGGTTCACCATATCCAAATTTATTAATTATTAAAAGAGGTAACAAAATTACAAAAAAAATTAGAAAAAAGTATTTTAACCACCTCAACTGTTCAGGAAAATTTTTTTTATAAAAAGGAATTTTATAAAGTAGTTCCTGAAAAAAGCCAAAAGGACACAGCCATCCACAAATTATTCTTCCCAGGA
Organism: uncultured Thermodesulfatator sp.; assembly: GCA_964636875.1. Taxonomy (GTDB): domain Bacteria; phylum Desulfobacterota; class Thermodesulfobacteria; order Thermodesulfobacteriales; family Thermodesulfobacteriaceae; genus Thermodesulfobacterium. Next base: position 5,892 of record CAZWTB010000110.1, on the reverse strand, counting down.
GAAATCCATAACTTAAAAAAAATCCCATAATATATAAAAAAGTGGAAGCAAAGGTAAAAAGAGACATAGTTCTTACCGAAGCAATAAAATTTTGAAGTATTCCCAGAGGACAGGCAAAAAGAGCCAAAGGACAGGAAGCGCAGTTTAATCCCGGTGCACATATACCCTTTAAAACACCTCTATAAATAAGGATTCCTCCCAAAATTCCAGGATATCCATTGTGAATAAGAGTGGAAAATATCTGGGTAATTCTTCTCTTATTCATGAGGTTCAATCAAGTCCCATGCAGGAAACACACATTACAGAAGCCCGGGAGTGAACAAATTTATATCCCTTTAAAACAATTCCTGCAAATAGAAACAAAATTCCTGCCAATAAAAGCCACTTTTTCATGAAAAATTTAATTTTAACCGAGCTTTTCTTTTATATACTGAGCAAGTTCTTCTGCAAGTCCCAAGATCAGGCTTTCATCTTCTCCTTCAACCATTACTCTGTATTTCGGTTCGGTTCCAGAAGGTCTGATCAAAATTCTTCCTCTATTTTTTAGAGTCTCCTGGGCTTCTTTTATTTTATCTTTTAGTCCTGGGATTTCTTCAACAGGTTTTTTTTCTTTTACTTTCACATTTCTTAATACCTGAGGCACCTTTTCAAAAAGGTTTATAAGTTCTGAAAGAGGTTTTTGTTTTTCTTTCATTATAGATATAAGGCGAAGTCCTGTTAGAAGACCATCTCCTGTTGTTGCTTTGTCAAGAAAAATCAGGTGTCCTGAAGTTTCTCCACCAAGAAGAGCTCCTACTTCTTTCATTTTTAACACCACATATCTATCTCCAACAGGAGTTCTAAGAAAATTTATACCCCTGTCTTTTAAAAATTTTTCCAGTCCGAGATTACTCATAACAGTTCCAACCACTGTGTTGCCCCAGAGCTGATCTTTTTCAAGAAAGTTTACTGCAAACAGTGCAAGAAGTTGATCACCATCTATAAAGTTTCCTTTTTCATCCACAACCGCTATTCTATCTCCGTCTCCGTCAAGAGCAATCCCCACATCTGCTCGCATTTCAAGAACTTTTTTTCTAAGTAACTCGGGATATAATGCACCACAATTTTCATTAATATTTGTTCCATCCGGACAGCATCCAATAGCAATAACCTCTGCTCCGAGTTCCTCAAACACCTGCGGTCCCACCTGATATCCTGCTCCATTTGCACAATCAATAACAACTCTTATACCCTCAAAATTAAGATACGAGGGAACAACTGATTTAAGATGAACCATATACCTTCCTATAGCATCCTTTATCCTGTGAGCTCTTCCAAAATCCCTTTTATAACAACGCACATTAGTAAAGTTTTCATCAAAAATAAGATTCTCTATTTTTTCCTCTACCTCGTCAGGCAGTTTAAATCCTGTTCTATCGAAAATTTTTATACCATTATCATAATAGGGATTGTGCGAAGCAGAGATCATAATTCCGGCATCTGCCCGCATGTCCTTTGTTAAAAACGCTATAGCAGGGGTGGGTAAAGGACCAACAAGCCAGGTGGAAACCCCCATTGAACACAACCCTGCAACAAGAGCATATTCAAAAACATATCCGGAAAGTCTGGTATCCTTACCAATAATAACCTTGCTCGGATGATCATCTTTATTTTTAAAAAGATACCCTATTGCTCTTCCAACCTGAAGAGCTATTTCTGGTATCATTGGATAAATGTTTGCCTCTCCTCTTATCCCGTCTGTTCCAAAAAGTCTTCTTCCCATAAAATCTTCCCTCCTTTTAATCCTGTTCTAAAATTATCAATACTTTTCCAGGTGTTACCTTTAATACTCCAAAAGGAGGTATTACCGGAACTTCGAGCTTTCTTTTTTGTTTCAGTTCTGAATATTTTACTGCAGAAGTGTATATCTTTTTTATTTCTGTTATTACCTCCCATGTTCCTTTTATAGTAACTGTTCTCGGAATTACCTTTACTTTTTTACTTAATTCTTTATAATTAGCAGATTCTGTAGTATCCCATGCAACAACCACCGGCACTTTCTTTTTTACAAGCTTCCTTATAATAACTGTTACAAAACCAGGATTTACATCTTTTATCTTTATTTCACCTGGAAGTTTTAGTTTTTCAACGGGTATTCTGAGTTGATAAACACCCTGAGAATATTTTGAAAGATCCAGATCTATTTTAAGATTGTGTATTCTTGAAAAACTTCTTAATGTGCTTCTTGTTGCTATTATTTTTACTATTACTGTAGAAGGATTAATTTCCACCAGATAATCAGGATTTACAGGATGATAAATCACCGGAACCTCGAGCACTTTTTCAACAGGTTTACCCCAGACCACGAAATACCATAAAGTTGTGGCTATAAGAAAAGATATTAACTTTAGTCTATGCTCTCTTCGGAATTTCATGTGTTATTCTTCCCCACCAGGGTGCTCTTGATTCAAAACCAAGAAGCTGGGCAAGCATTTTTCTCAGGGTTGCAGGAGTGATGTCTCTGGTTATTTTTCCGCTTACTGCAAGGGAAATATATCCCTTTTCTTCTGAAACTACTATTGCAACTGCATCTGTTATTTCAGTAATTCCTATAGCTGCTCTATGTCTTGTCCCCAGATCTTTTGCTATATCAGGATTGGTTGAAAGAGGAAGAATTACACCTGCTGCAAGAACTTTTCCTTTACTTATAACCACTGCTCCATCATGAAGAGGACTTTTGGGATAAAAAATACTTATAAGTAGCTCCTTGGTTACTCTGGAATCAAGAAGAACTGCACCTTCAAGAAAATCTTTAAGACTTATTTCCCTTTCAAAAACAATAAGAGCTCCTATTTTCCTTTCAGCAAGATAGGTTACAGCCTTTACCACTTCTTCTATTCCATAAGAAAATTCTGTCTGAATTTTGGTAAAAGGTGCCTTACCAATCTGAGCAAGGGCTTTTCTTATATCATCCTGAAAAATTATAATAATCAGAATAAAAATAGAAGACATAAATGTATTTAAAAGCCAGTTCAGAGTAAGAAGCTGGAAAGCCTCTGAGAATAAATATAAAAAAACCAGAACAGTAAGCCCTGCAGCCATCTGCATGGCTCTACTGCCCTGAATAAGAAGAAGAATACGGTATATTATGTAAGTTACTATTCCTATGTCAAGAATATCCTGAATACTTATTGCTTTAAAAATCGTAAGAATTTTTAACAGGTAAATTTTCCAAAAAGGAGTGTGCAAGTTTTTACTCCTGAAAAAGTATTTTAAACATGGTTACTGCGTCTTTATTAACCTTTACACTGTGAACCCGTAAAAAATGAACTCCTTTTAAAACTGCAAAAACAGAAACCCCTGCTGTTGCAAAGTCTCTTTCATCTGGTGGCTTTTTTATAAATTCACCTATAAAACTTTTCCTGGAATGCCCCAGAAAAACGGGTCTTCCCAGAGATTTAAATACATCAAGATTTTTTATAATCTCGAGATTGTCCTGAAGCCTTTTTCCAAAACCTATTCCAGGATCCACTATTATTTTTTCAAAATCAACACCCCTGCTAACAAAGTGATCAATTCTTTCCTTTAAAAAGTCTTTTATTTCTTTTAATACATCTTTATAAAAAGGATCAATTTGCATGGTTTTTGGAGTGCCTTTCATATGCATCAGGATAACCGGGCATTCTGCATCCTTTATTACATTAACCATTTCAGGATCAAATCTTCCTGCACTTATATCATTGACAATATCTGCTCCCGCGTTAATTGCCTTTTCTGCAACCCTGCTTTTATAAGTATCAATGGAAATGATCACTTCTGGGAATTCTTCTCTAAGAGTTTTTATAACAGGAATAACCCTTTTAAGTTCTTCTTCTTCTGAAACCGGTTCTGAAAAAGGTCTGCTTGATTCTCCTCCAACATCAATAATATCTGCCCCTTCTTCAATCATTTCTCTTGCTCTTTCTACTGCCTTTTCAACTTCCAGAAATTTTCCTCCATCTGAAAAAGAGTCAGGTGTAACATTAAGTATACCTACAAAATAAGGAATATCACTCCAATCGAAAATTCTATTTCTGATTTTTAAAGGTTTTATACTCTCTTGCACCATCAGGTTCAGGCACTCTCCAGAATGAGTTTAAATTTTTCTGCATCTATGGTTTCTTCTTCAAGCAGGGTTTCTGCTACCCTGTGCAGTTTGGTAAAGTATTGAGTAAGTATTGATCTTGCTTTTTCATAACAACTATGCACTATGTTTCTAACCTCTTCATCAATAATTTTGGCTGTTTCTTCAGAATAGTCTTTTATTCTGAGGAGTTCTTTTCCAAGGAAGACCTGTTCTTCATTTCTTCCAAAAGTAAGAGGACCGAGTTTTTTACTCATTCCCCAATCGCAAACCATTTTTCTTGCAATTTGAGTAGCTCTTTTAAGATCATCCTGAGCACCGGTGCTTATCTTGTTAAACACCAGTTCTTCACTGACTCTGCCTCCAAGAAGTACAGTTATTTTTTTTATCAAATAATCCTCAGTATAAATATGTCTGTCATCCAGAGGAAGCTGTTGAGTAACTCCAAGAGCCTGCCCTCTGGGAATTATGCTAATTTTGTGTATGGGATCAGGATCAGGAAGATAATGAGCAACAAGTGCATGCCCTGCTTCGTGATACGCTATTATTTTTCTTTCTTCATCCGTAAGAAACATACCTTTTCTTTCTTTTCCCATTAAAATTTTATCTTTTGCTTCTTCCAGATCCTCATATTCAATTTTGTCCTTACCTTTTTTAGCTGCAATAAGGGCTGCTTCATTAAGCATGTTTTCCAGATTTGCTCCAGTAAAACCAGGAGTGCTTTTAGCAATTGCTTTAAAATCTATGTTTTCTGCGATTTTATATTTTTTTGCGTAAAGTTTAAGAATTTCTTCTCTTCCGTGAAGATCTGGAGGAGGAACCACCACCTGTCTATCAAATCTTCCTGGACGAAGAAGTGCTGGATCAAGAATATCTGGTCTATTTGTAGCAGCAAGCACCACTATTCCTTCTGCAGTATCAAATCCATCCATTTCCACAAGAAGCTGATTTAAAGTTTGTTCTCTTTCATCATGTCCTCCACCAAGACCAGCTCCTCGCTGTCTTCCTACTGCATCTATTTCATCTATAAAAATAATACATGGAGCATTAGACTTTGCCTGAGCAAAAAGATCTCTTACTCTTGCTGCTCCAACTCCCACAAACATCTCTACAAAATCAGAACCACTAATACTGAAAAACGGAACCCCGGCTTCTCCTGCTATAGCCTTTGCAAGGAGTGTCTTTCCTGTGCCCGGAGGACCAACAAGTAAAATACCCTTGGGTATCCTTGCTCCAAGTTTGGTAAACTTTTGAGGATTTTTTAAAAACTCCACCACTTCCTGAAACTCTTCCTTTGCCTCTTCTATACCTGCAACATCTTTAAACGTCACTTTGGTGTTTCCGTCCTTTATTAATCTTGCCCTGCTTCTTCCAAAAGAAAAAGTCCTGTTACCAGGTTGCATCTGCCTTATAAAAGCAACCCATAGAAGCAGTAAAATTATAAAAGGTAGCCAGGATACTATAAATGTGCTTATCCAGTTGTTCTGAGGCTCTGGTTTTACATCTATTAAAACCCCTTTTCTCTTTAAAAGAGGTAATAACTCCTCGTCATGCGGAATATAAGTAATGAATTCTTTTCCAGACACCAACTTCCCTATGATTTTTTTTCCCTCTATGGTTACCTCTTTAACCTTGCCTGACTCCACCTTTTTAAGAAATTCAGAGTATGTGATCGTTGGAACATTGTAAAAATTACTGCCTGTAACAAAAAAATTATAAGCTATAAGAACCAGTGCTCCTATTAAAAACCAAATTATAAGAGTTTTACTTAAATTCTTCATATCTTTTTT
>CAZWTB010000109.1:0-2303 GCA_964636875.1 uncultured Thermodesulfatator sp. | reverse complement strand
AATTTTGGATTTTCATAAGCTTTTTCTGTAACGAATTTTTCGTCAGGTCTTTTTAAAATCGAATAAACAGAAGAAGATGCACTGCTTTCTGCAATTTCTATAAGGTCCTCAAGCCAGATAAACTTTTTAAACCTCACCGCTATGGTAACGATTCCTCTTTGATTGTGTGCACCGTATTTACTTATACTTTTTGAACACGGGCAGAGTGTCATAACAGGAACTTTTACTCCGAGTATTATATCTTTTTTTCTTCTTGATAAAGAAGCCTTTATAAAAGCCTGATACTCCATGAGTCCTGCTATTCCAGTTACAGGAGCTTTTTTTTCTATAAAATAAGGAAAAAAAAGCTCAAGTCTTGCGGACTTTGCATTTAGTTTTTTTCTCAAGTTTTTAAGTATTAAGTTTATGTTTTTTACATGGATTTCGTCCTTAAATTCGTTTAAAACTTCAACGAACCGGCTCATGTGAGTTCCTTTAAAATGAGAGGGAAGATCTACATAAAGATTTATTTCTGCAACAGTTGCCTGAACACCGTGAACTCTGTCAAAAACCTTTACAGGATACTTCAGATTTTTAATTCCAACTTTATCTATAGGAATTTTTTCGTCTGGAAGAGAATTCTGAATGTCTGGAAGTTTCACCCCTTTACCTCTTACTCAGTAATTGCTTCCAGCACTTTTTCAAAGGGTATCACCCCTTCTCTTATAAGTTCTGGTTCTTCTGTTGTTACAGAAATTACAGTAGAAGGCAATCTGCTATTTAAAACACCTCCATCAACGATAAAGTCAAGCTCGTGAATTTGAGAGAGAACTTCTTCCGGAGTTCTGCAGGGTTTCATATCACTTATATTAGCACTGGTTCCTGTAATCGGAAGTCCAAATTTTTCACATATTTTTTGCACAATATAAGAGGAAGACCACCTTACACCAATGGTATTCGTTCCTGCTGTAAGAAAGTAAGAAAGTTCTTTTTTTGCTTTGAATACCAAAGTAATAGGTCCTGGCCAGAACTTCTGAATAATTTTTTTTGCTATATCAGGCACTTCTTCTACCACCAGGTTTATTTGTTCAAGATTACCTATTAGAAGAAGGATAGGTTTTTCAGGTTTTCTTTTTTTTAGAGAAAAAATTTTTTTTAAAACCGCTTCTGAAAAGGGATTTCCTGCAAGTCCGTAAAAGGTTTCTGTAGGTATAGCACCCACGAGATCTTTTTTTAAATATTCTGCGGTTTTTAAAGCGATTTCTTCAAGATTTGAAAGGTCAGAATTTAATTTAAGCAGTTCCATTTATTGCTTTTTTCTCGTCTTCTTCAGGAAGATAGATTTTTTTGTAGTATATGAGTCTTTTACAATGAGGACACTCATAATATCTGTTGTCTCTCTGAAGTTCGTTGTAAAGCTGGGGAGGGATAGCCATGTGACATCCTTCACAAACAGCGTTCATTACAGGAGCAATACCTATTCCGTTTTTCTTCTGTCTTACTGCTTCATATTTTCTTAAGAGATTTGCAGGAATCTTTTTGGCAAGTTCTTCTCTTTTTTCCATTATTTTTTCCTTTTGCTGGGCAAGTTCAGCACAATGTGCTTCAAATTTTTGTTTTTCCTCTTCAAAAAGAGTATTTATTTTCTGCATTTCTTCTTCAAGCTTTTGTTTTTCCTTTTCAAGATTTTCAATTTCTTCCATAAGATTTAAAATTTCTTCTTCTTTCTGCTTACTTGCTTTTTTGGTTTCTTCTATTTCTCTCAGAAGGAGCTGATATTCACGGGTTCCCCTTATCTGAATTAAACGAGCCTGAGTTGTTTTAAGCCTCTGATACTCCTCTTTTAGCTCTTCTTCAAAAAGGTCTTTTTGTTTTTTCTTTTCCTCAATCACCTGATTCAGGGATTCCAGCTTTTTTTCAAGATTTTCTTTATCTGACTGAGCTTTTTGAAGGGATTGTGGAATTTCTTGCATTTCCTTTTCAATTTTTAAAATTTCAAGATCAATTTTTTGAAGCTCTATCAGGCGTGCTATCTCTTCTTGCATTTTTCCCCCCTTTAATTTATTATTTTAATTGGGCTTTCTTCTTCGTAAATTTCAATGGGTATTTCAAGTTGTTTTTCTTTAAAAAAGTCTGTTAAATTATTTTTTAAGTATTCAAGAACGAATTTTTCCATAATTCCGTGATCGAGAATTATAAAGTTAAAACCCTCTTCTTCTGCATCTTTTGCAGAGTGATACTTTACATCGCTTGTTATAAGAGTGTTTATTTTAAGTTTTTGAAGATGGGGTTTTAGTGAGCTTCCAGAGCCTGCACAGATACCA
>CAZWTB010000108.1:0-8654 GCA_964636875.1 uncultured Thermodesulfatator sp. | reverse complement strand
CTCTTGCCACTCCTATAAGAAATCTTAAAGATCTTGAAAATCCCAATAAAGTAAAAGTGGTGCTGGATAAAAACAACAGGGCACTTTATTTTTCTCGTTCACCAATTCCTTATTTTCGAGCACCGGGAAAGGAACCTGTTTATTTAAAGCATATAGGTGTCTATGCGTATACAAAAGGATTCCTTGAAAAATTTGTAAGACTGCCTCAGGGAGAACTTGAAAAGGCAGAAAAACTTGAGCAACTTCGTGCTCTTGAATACGGTTATAAAATTGCAGTAAGTATTGTTCCAGAAGATGTTCCAGAAGTTGATACACCTGAAGATCTTGAATACATAAAAAGTCTTAAAGGAGTGTAATATGCAGAGAAAACCAGCAGTTGCAGGATACTTTTATCCTGGAAATCATAGAGATCTTAGAGCAGTTTTAAGCAGTCTTGTTGAAGAGAGTCCTGAAAAAATAAAAGCAAAAGGGATAGTGGTTCCTCATGCAGGTTATATGTATTCTGGAATGGTTGCAGGAAAAGTTTATGGAAAAATTGTGCCTCCTGAAATAGCAATTATTCTCGGTCCTAATCACACAGGACTCGGGACAGAATGTGCAATATTTCCAGGAGATTCTTTTTTAACACCTCTTGGTGAAGCCAAAGTAGAAAAAAAACTCGTTAAAATTTTACTTGAAAAGGTTCCTTTCCTTGAAGAAGATTCTCTTGCTCATACACACGAACATTCCATAGAAGTGCAAGTTCCTTTTTTACAATATCTTAATCCACTTATTAAAATAGTTCCTATATGTATTGGAAGGCTTAATTTAGAAGAAATGACAACTTTTGGAGAAGCTATAGCTGAAACAGTTTCAGAACACGAAGCAGAAAAGATTTTAATAGTAGCAAGCACTGATTTCAGTCATTATGTTCCCCATGAAGTTGCCAAAGAAAAAGATTTTCTTGCTATAAAAGAAATAGAAAACCTCTCTGAAGAAGGACTTTTAACAGTGGTTTTATCAGAGAACATAAGTATGTGCGGGGTTATTCCAGTTTGTATTACAATAATAGCCTGTAAAAAACTCGGAGCTCAAAAGGCAGAACTCATTAAATACATGACTTCAGGTGATATTATTCAGGATTATACTTCTGTTGTAGGGTATGGAGGACTCGTAATTTATTAAAGAGGTTATTTATTTAAAATTAATTTTCTTTAAAAATCATCTTGCCTTAAGCCCGATTTTGTTTTATTATATAATTAAGGACTTTGAAAAATATGCGGTTTTTTAATGCTTACTTAATTATAAAGTTTTTTTTATTTCTTTTCTTAACTTCTTTTATCTTTATCTATCTATCTGTCTGTCTGTCTGTCTGGGATAAGGGGGGTGACCTATAATATTAAGTTAAAAACACTTATCACTGTTTGTAAAAAATGGCTGAAAAAGTAAAAAATAGCCTCAGAAGGGAGGTTTATGCGAAGTTTAAAGAAAATAAGTTTAAAAACCCGTTTGTTTTTTTTAATCGGGATTTCGGTAATAAGCTTTTCTGGAATAATGTTACCGTATCTTTTTCAATTAAAAAATAAATGTAATTTATATGAAATAGAACTCGAAGGGATAGCTTTTTCAGAAGAAATTCAAAAACTCATATATTACCTAATAAAAAAAGAAAAAAGAGAAGTAAGAAAAGCTGTTTTAGAAATTGACAGCAAGATAAAGAAATTAACTGCAAACATAAACATTAAAAAAGACTGGGATAATCTTAAATTTTATTTTTTAAACTTTGAACTTTCTTTTAAAGAAAGGGATTACAAAGTAGTAATTTCAGAATTAATAAAACTCGATTTTATAGTTTATGAAAATACAGGAGCGGTTCTTGATGATAATATAGCAATAAAAAACATTTTTATTGCTCATTATTTTCTTTTCCCCCAACTCATTTTTCAATATTTTGAAAGGAAAAAAATGTCTTCTGCTCTGATTTTTGATTTTATAGAACATTACAAACTTGCAAGTATTTCTAATCCAGAACTTGAATTTATAAAAAAATTTTTACAAAAAGTAAATACATCGGATGTTCTTCCAATAATACTTCTGGAAAAAAAGGTATTTAACTGGCTAAAAATGTATTATAGGGACAAATTAAGTTTTTATCATATAATGTTTTATCTTCTTCTGTGTTTTACTTTTTCAGGACTGGGGCTTATAGGGATTCTTGTATTTTCAGTTATAAAAAGTATCAAAAAGGGAATAGCGACTCTTAATACCATGGCTGAAAAATTAGAAAAAGGAGATTTTTCACCTCTTGAGCTGAAAGAAGAAGAATTTTCAGACGATTGTGGACAGGCGCTTTTAAAGCTTGAAAAAGCCATAGTTTCTCAAAGAGAAATCAGTAAAAAACTTGCAGATGTGATTTCAAGTATTTCCTACGGATACACTCCTGAAGTCAACCCCAAGGAATTTCCAGGAATATGGAATACACTTATAGTTAATTTAAAAGAAGTAATAAAAAACATAAAACAACTTAAAGAAGGAATAGACTCCTTAGGTAAGAATATTGCAGAAGGAGGTTATCCCAGAGAAGAAATAGAAATCAAATGGAAAGGTTTTCTTTATCCCCTTGTTGAAAGTGCCGAATATCTGGAAAATGTAAATAGGGAATTAAATTTTATTATAAAAAATATCAGTAAAGGTTTTTTTAATATAGACAAATTTAAAAAAGTAAGTCCTCGAGGACTTTATAAAGATATTTATGAAAACATAGATTTGCTGGTAAAAGAATTTAAAGGAATTCTTGATGAAATAGGAAGAATTTCCTGGAACATTGAAGCTGGGAAAATAGAAGTTGAAATAGAGACAGAGAAATTTAAAGGAAGTTTTAAAGAACTCGTAGAGTTTGTAGATAAAATTATTAAAAAGATGAAGGATCAAGTCAGACAGGTAAAAGAACTTCTTGAGGAAGAAGAGGAATTACTTAAATTTAAACGCACTGTTGAAGAGGACGAAGAACTCGAAACCATTTATAAAAGAATAACAAATCTCCTTACGATAAAATTTGGGATAAAAAATTTTACATTTTATGAAGTTTTTGAAAAAAGTAATGCTATGAATCGACTTATTTCTTCTCAGGAAGAAATTTCATGTGACCCTGTAGTTCTTAACGATGCAGAACTTTGTAGAGCAAAAAGAAGAGGACTTCCTGTAAAAAGTGAAGAAGGGGTTCTTGGAAAAGCATGTCCTATGTATAGAGGTAAAACCAGCTATTATATGTGCTATCCTTTTCTTTTTACAGAGGGAGTAAAATTTATTTTACAGATTATCTGTGAGACCCGGGAAGAATACGAAAGATTAAAGGAAAAAAGGGGTATTTTAGTAAGATATATAGAAAGTATAGTTCCTTTCCTTCATATTAAAAAAGAAATTTTCGAACACAAAGCCTGTTTAGAAGAGGTATGAAAAAGAGATTGGCATCTTTAAAAGTTAAATATTATATTTTACTTACCATTCTGGTTGTCACTTCCTTTGTAATAAGCACTCTCATAGGGGTTAAAGTTTTACTTGATACTTCCAAAGAACAGGTAAAAAGATTTAAAGAAAATGCTTATGAAGCTAAAAAATCTGAATTAAAAAACGCTGTTGAAATAGCTTTAAAAACTCTTTATGCTTTTTATAGTCAAACCACAGAAGAAAAGGTTAAAGAAAAAATAAAGAAAAATCTCGTTTATAAAATGGAAATTCTTATGAGCATTATTAAAAATTATTACGAGAGAAATAAAGGTATTCTTCCTGAATGGGAATTAAAAAAGGAGATAATAAAAATCGTGCAGAACGCCCGGTATGGTAAATATGGATATTTCTGGATAGTGGATACTAATTATAGAGTAATTATGCATCCAGTAGATAAAGAACTTGTAGGAAAAAATGTATATAATCTTAGGGACATAAAGGGTAAACCTTTTGTAAGAGAAATGGTTAATGTTGCGTTAAGAAGAGGAGAAGGTTTTGTTGAATATTACTGGATAAAGCCTGGAGGGAAAACTCCCCAGCCCAAAATTTCTTATGTTATGCTTTTTAGACCCTTTAACTGGATTATAGGAACAGGTGTGTATTATATGGATTATGTAAAAGACATCACCAAAGAGGTTCAAAAAGAAGCCCTTTATACACTTGAAAAAATAAGATTTGGGCGAGAAAACATAGGTTATTTCTGGATTATTGATAGTAAAGGTAAACTTTTAATGCATCCTATACAAAGAGAACTGGTAGGTAAAATTCCTTTTCCAGCACTTTTAAGTGTAAAAGCTTTAAAAGGTAGAGAAAGGGCTTTTATCACTTATAAATGGCCCAAACCAGGAAGTTCTGTTCCAGAACCCAAACTTTCTTACATAGCAAGATTCAAACCCTGGAACTGGATAGTAGGAACAGGTGTTTATATAGGAGACATTGAAAAAGAAATAGCCATAATGAAAACACAGATAAAAAGTAAAATAAAAAAGCTTGTATTTCTTATAATTATTTCAACTATTTTAATTGTTGGAATCACTCTCGTGATTTTGAACTATTTTACCAAAAAAACCATATTTGAAAGACTGGAAGCTCTGGTTTCCAAACTTAATCTTCTTGCAAAAGGAGAATTTTCAACTATAGAAATAAAACCTTCTGAAGATGAAATAGGAGAGATTGAAAAAAGTGTTGCAGAAACTGTTGCAACACTTGAAAAACTTACCAGAGAAATTGAAAACAGTCTGGATTCTTTAAGAAAAGGAAGAGAGGTAAAAGTTGAGCTTGAGGAATTTTATGGTGCTTATCGAGATATTTTATCGTTTATTTATGAGTTTAGCAAAGAAACGAATGATGCACTTTTAAGGATAAGAGATTTTGCAAGACTTCTTGAAAAAGGAGAACTTGATAAAATCAGTATTTTACATGCGGATTTACCACCTGTTTTTGCAAATATTGTAAAAAATCTTGAAAATACCAGAGAAAGTATTCTTGAAAGTTTTGAATTTTTAAAAACTCTGGTAAGTAAAATAAATCAGGGAGAATTTGAACTTGAATTTTCAGAAGAAAGATTTCAGGGAATTTACAAAGATATTGCTCAACAACTTAAAGAAGTTCTGAAAAATCTTCGAGAGGTTCTTGGTGAAATAAAACACATTGCTCAGGAAATTGCAAAAGGTAATCTTGAAGTAAAAATAGATGCAAAAAGATTTCAGGGAGATTATCGAGTTATTTTAGAATATCTTAAGGAAATAATAGAAAAGTTTAAAAATCAAATTGCAGAGATTCAGAGGCTTCTTAATAAAGAAAGTGAATTATCACAGCTTAGAAGGCTCGTTGAACAGGATAGAAGTGTTGAAGAAATTTATTATAGAATCCAATATCTTCTTGAAGAAAAATTTGGTATAAAAGAATATGCCCTTTATGAAATCAATTCATCTCGTAATTATATGGTTCGGGTTCTTCCTCAAAAAACTAAAGAAGAATTCTGTAATCCTGAAATAAGAATGAATGCGGATTCCTGCAGGGCAAAAAGAACAGGGAGACTTGTGGTCTCTACTTCGCAACCATGGGGAAGTGTGTGTGAAAAGTTCCTCTATCCAGAAAAGAAAAGTTATTTGTGTATCCCTCTTATGTTTGGAGAAGGTGTTGCCTATGTACTTCAGCTTATTGGTGAAAAAGAACAGATAGAAAAAATTTATGAGAATCTGGATGAGCTTTACACTTATTTGAATACAATTATGCCTGTTCTTGAGGTAAAAAAGCTTCTTTTAAGTCTAAAAGAAAAAAGTTTAAGGGATGGGTTAACAGGACTTTACAACAGATATTTTCTTGAAGAATATCTGGTTAAAGCAGCTGCACTTACTGAGAGGAGAGAAAGTTCTCTTGGAGTCCTTATGGCTGATATAGACTTTTTTAAAAAGGTAAACGATACATATGGACACGATGTAGGAGATAAAGTCCTTCAAAAAGTTGCAGAAATAATGCTAAAAAGTTTTAGAAAATCGGATGTAATAGTCAGATTTGGAGGTGAAGAGTTTCTAATCCTTCTTCATGATACAGATGAAGATAGAAGTATAGAAGTAGCAGAAAATTTAAGAAAAACTATAGAAAATACTCCTATTTCTATTCCTCAGGGAATTATTAAAAAAACTATCAGTATAGGTGTAGCAGTTTTTCCAAAAGATTCCAGGGATATCTGGGAAGTTGTCAAATTTGCGGATATGGCACTTTATTATGCTAAAAAAACCGGAAGAAATAGAGTAATTAGATTTACTCCTGAGTTACTTGAAAAAATAAAGTAAAAGTTTCTTTATTGAAAATCTATCTTTTGTATTGTAAAAATCCAAAAAATTGTATAAGATAAAATAAAAGGGCATTGAAATTAGAAAAAGAATTTTTAATTTTTTGGAAAAAGAAAAAAGGAGGGGAGGCTTATGAATAAGTTTCAGGATATAAGTCTGGAAAAAGCAGTTAAAGGTGTGCTGGGAATTTTGTTTTTACTTCAACTTATTTCCACAATACTTGTATTTTATCTTTTTTCCTATCAAAAAAGCCTCTCCGTAGCCATAAACATTGCAGGACGCCAGAGGATGCTTACTCAAAGGATGACAAAGGAGGTTTTTATATATGTAAAAAAGCCCACAAAAGAGAATCTTGAAAGAATTCTTGAAACAGCAGAACTCTTTGACAAGAGTTTAAATGCTCTAAAAGAAGGATCAGGGAAACTACATCTTGCTAAACTCACAGATGAAGAAGCTTTAAGAAAATGGAAAGCCTGTAAAGAAATGTGGGATGAATTTTATTCTCATATAAAAGCATTAAAAGTTACTACACCGGGAACACCTGAATTTGAAACTCATCTTAATTATATAAAAAACAACAATCTTAAACTTCTTAAACTTGCTCACGAATTTGTGCTTTCTCTTCAGAATCTTTCTATAAAGAAGGTTAAACAAACTCAGGGACTTCTTGTATTTTTTGTTATTATTAATTTATTTGCTGTGATTTTAAGTTTTACCTTTGTAAAAAAGAGGGTAATAAAACCTATTGTAAGTTTAGTAGCTGGATTTAGAAAAATAGCTCAGGGTGATCTGAGGCAGAGCAAATTTGAAGACGGGGTCAAAGAGGTAAAAATACTTTCTGGAGTGGCACAGGGAATGACGGGTTTTATAAGCAGGGCAATGGAAACTTTTAAAAGACAAAGAGAGCTTCAGGAAGAAACAGAAAAAGTTATACTTGGCAATGTAAAAGAGGTTATAGATGGAGCAAGAAACATTAATACTTTTGTTGAAAAAGTTACAGATACAGCTATTTCTACAAGAGAAACTGTGGAAGCAGTAAATCGTTCTGCAGAAGAGCTGTTTCAGGCTATAAATGAGATTTCTCAGAGTATAACCAGAACCGCTTCTGCAACAAATGAAGCCAAACAGAAGGCAGAACATACAGATGTTATTGTAAAAGAACTCGGAGAAAAAGCCCGTCAGATAGGAAAAATTGTGGAAACCATTCAAAATATAGCTTATCAGACAAATATTCTTGCTTTAAATGCAACCATAGAAGCAGCAAGAGCAGGAGAAGCAGGCAAAGGATTTGCGGTTGTGGCTAATGAAATTAAGGATCTTGCTAAGGAAACAGCAGAAGCTACAGAAGAGATTACTGAAACTATCCAGATGATCCAGCAGGGAGTTAATCAGGCAGTTGCTTCTACAGATGAAATTACAAAAACCATAGTTGAACTTCATGAACATACAAATACCATAGCAAGTGCGGTTGAAGAGCAAACCGTCGTGGTAAGAGATTTGACTGAAAGAATTAATTCAAGTATTACAGATATAGAACATTTGAGTTCTCAGGCAGAAGCTTTGCAAAATACAAGCTCTAAATTTATGGAAATAGCATCCCAGCTTGAAATTTCAGTAAGGTCTTTAGAAGAAGTAATAAAAGAAATGAAAGAGGTTACAGAACTTTTCATTGTTGCACGAGGAAGCATGAAATTTGAAGATGTTTCTAATTTACCTTTACCTCTTATTTTACAGGAAGTATTTCTGGCACATTTAATTTACAGAGCAGAAGTTATGAAAGCAACCTTTACAGGAAGTGTGCCAGGAGTAGAAAGAGATCCTGAAGCATGTTTGCTGGGACAGCTTGTTTTTAATATTCATACTTTAACTAACAATAATGAAATAAGAAATCTTATTGAAGGTATCGCAGAGCCACATGCCAAGCTACACACCCTGATAAACGATTATGAAAGATTTTTAAGGGAAAAGAATCCACAGGTAAAAGAAAGAATGGAATGGATGGAGAAAAATCTTTTACCTTATTTTGAGAAAGTAGTAAGTGCGTTAAAGAAAGCACTTCATCTTGCAAGAAAGCTTGAGCTTGGGGAGTAGGGGGCTGTAGCTCAGCTGGATAGAGCACTGGCCTCCGGAGCCAGGAGTCGGGGGTTCAAATCCCCCCAGCCCCGTTTTAAATTTGTAAATTACATTAAAAAATGCAACATTACACAAATAAATGCAACAAAAATTTAATAAACTTTAAAAACAAAATTTTGTTAAATTTCTGTTAAATATTTCTTTATTTCAACGAAATTTTTAAAAATATCTTTAAATTTTTCAGGAGACTGAAGTTTTCCTTTTTCTATAAAAATAATTTTTTCTGCAAGAAATAAA
>CAZWTB010000107.1:0-4082 GCA_964636875.1 uncultured Thermodesulfatator sp. | reverse complement strand
TCAGCGGTTTGTTCCTCTGCAAGTAAAGGCACAAGTTTTGGAGCACCAACCTGGCAGGAAGTAGAACTCGCTGAACTTATAAAAAAGTGCATTCCCTCCATTGAAAAAGTAAGACTCGTTAATTCTGGAACAGAAGCAACCATGAGTGCTATAAGACTTGCAAGGGCATACACCAAGAGAAAAAAAATAATAAAGTTTGAAGGATGCTATCACGGACATGTGGACTCACTTCTTGTAAAAGCAGGCTCAGGACTTGCTACATTTGGCATTCCTGCAAGCCCTGGAATTCCTGAAGAACTAACTTCTCACACCATAAGTCTTCCTTTTAACGACTTTGATGCAGTAAGAGACGCATTTAAAAAATACGGAGAAGAAATAGCAGGAGTAATAGTTGAGCCTGTTCCTGCAAACATGGGGGTGGTTTATCCAAAAGATGGATTTTTGCACTTTTTAAGGGAAATAACCAGAGAATACGGAGCTCTTTTAATTTTTGACGAGGTTATAACTGGTTTCAGGATTGGTTTAGGTGGGGCTCAGGGATACTTTGGAATAACCCCGGATCTTACCTGTCTTGGAAAAATCATAGGAGGAGGACTTCCAGTAGGAGCCTACGGAGGAAAAGCAGAAATAATGGAACTTGTTGCACCAGAAGGACCTGTTTATCAGGCAGGAACTCTTTCTGGAAATCCAATAGCAGTTTCAGCAGGACTTGCAACACTTAAAGAACTTCTTAAACCAGGAACTTACGAAAAACTTGAAGCCCTTTCCTCCAAGCTTGAGCAGGGAATAAAAGAAGCTCTGGAAGACCTTGAGCTTAATTACAAAGTTCACCGCGTTGCTTCCATGTTAACCCTCTTTTTTACAGAAGAAGAGGTTATTAACTTTGACTCAGTCCTGAAGTGTGACACAGAAAAGTTTGCAACTTTCTGGCAGAAAATGCTTGAAAAGGGAGTGTATCTACCTCCTTCTCAATTTGAAGCCTGGTTTGTTTCACTTGCTCATACAGAAGACGAAATAGAAGACACTGTGGAAGCAGTTTACAAGGTTTTAAAGAAGATGCATAAGGACTAAAGAGGAAAAACTATTTCAAAAACTGTGTAGTTGTTTCTTACAAAGGCTTTTATCTGCCCTCCGTGGGCTTCCACTATTCTTTTTGCATTGTAAAGCCCCAAGCCAAAGCCTTTTTCTTTGGTAGAGCTAAAGGGTTTAAATATGTCAATGTTCGGAAGCCTGCCACCGCTATCTTCTACCTCAAGCACATACCTTCCTTTTTCCTTTCTTCCTTTTATTTTTATTACAGGAGAATCCACACTTTCCACTGCTTCAACAGCATTTTTTAAAAGGTCAAGAAGAAGAGAGCTAACTTTTTCTCTATCAAACTTAAAACTGCACTTTTCCACTTCAGCGAAAAGTTTAATTTTCTTTGCAGTTATTACTTCGGATATTCTTTTAAGGGTTTCTTCAACCACCTGTTTTATTTCAGCCTGTTCTTTTTTTAAAACTATTGGTCTTCTGAGTTCTGCTGTTTCTTCAAGATACCTCCCAAGAGAATCCACTTCCTTTTGCAGAAGTTTAGCGTATTCAGAAGGAGAACTCTGCTGTATTCTATAAACGAGAAGTTTTAAAGTATTAAGTTTGTTTTTAACCTCGTGAAGAAGGGAGTGTATCACGAGATTTATACTTTCAAGCTTTTCTTTTTCCTGCTTTTCTCTTTCGTAAAGAATTTTTTTGTTAAAGTATTCTCGCATTACTATAAAAAAAAGAAAAATAAATAGAAATACGAAAAATAGGAGAGATAAGAATATGTTTAAAAGGTGGCGATTTACTTCACGGACCTGAGAAAGGTCAAAGTAAAGAATAAATGTAAAAGGCGGAATTTTAAATGTTTTTTTTAAATAATTTTTTGATATGTCAGAACCAGGCACAATGATTTCTCTGCCACTCAGCTTAAAGCATGCTCCTTTGAGGAAAGGAGAACTTTCTATGTAAGAACTAAGAGCTTCTATAGGATCCCCGCCTCCTGCTATGGTTCCCTCAACAATTGATTTTACTCTTAAAACCTCTTCCTGTATTAGAGAGGCATAAAATTGCGAAAATTCTCTGTGAAGATAAAAAATATTAAGAACTATGGCAAAAAAAGAAAAAAATAGCAAAAATGCAAGAAAAATGTATCTTTTTATCACGAGTTATTCTACATACCAGAAGGTCTCTGTTCTGGTGTCTTTAAGCACAACACCAAGCTGTTTTAATTCGTCTCTTATTCTGTCTGCAACTTCAAAGTTTCTTTCCTTTCTTGCCTCGCTTCTCTTTTTTACCAGAGCCTCCACCTCTTCAAGAGTCTTTCCTTTTTCTTTAAGCTTTCTTTCCCTTTCAGTCTTCCAGAAGTTGAAAACATCCTGAGCACCGATGCCAAGAATCTTACCAGAAAGCTCCTTTATCCTTTCCTCAACCCTTTCAAGAAGGAGAACTTCTTCTGAAGTGAAGGTTTGCTGTTTTCCAAGGAAGTTGTAAGTATCACTAATCAGGTTAAAGAGGTGTCCGATTGCAAGGGCAGTGTTAAAATCCTCAAGAAGGGCATTTATAAATTCTTCTTCAAACTTTATTAGAGCTTTTTCAAGTTTTCTTCCTCTTTCTGAAAGCAGCCCCTCACCTTTTGAAACAGCTTTTTTAAGCCAGTAGAGTGTTTCGTAAAGGTGATAAACAGCTTTTTCAGTTTCTTTTATCTTTTCTTCTGAATAATCAAGAGGGCTTCTGTAGTGTTTGGAAAGTAAAAAAGTGCGGATTACTTCAGGATGAAACCTGTTTAAAAGGTAATCCATGGTAACGAAGTTTCCAAGGCTTTTTGACATTTTTTCTCCTTCTACAGTTATCAGACCGTGGTGAACAAAGTATCTTACAAAAGGTTTACCTGTGGCAGATTCACTTTGAGCAATTTCGTTTTCGTGATGAGGGAATATCAGATCAAGCCCTCCTCCGTGTATGTCAAGGGTTTCTCCGAGATACTTCATACTCATTGCAGAGCACTCTATATGCCAGCCTGGTCTTCCTTTACCCCATGGACTTTCCCAGAAAGGTTCACCTGGTTTTGCAGACTTCCAGAGAGCAAAGTCAAGAGGATGCCTCTTCTTTTCAGAAACCTCAATTCTTACCCCTGCTTTAAGCTCCTCTATCTTTCTTCCTGAAAGCTTTCCATAAGAAGGAAATTTTTCAACCTCAAAATAAACATCTCCTCTGCTTTCGTAAGCATACCCCCTTTCCATAATTTTTTCTATAAGAGAAATAATTTCAGGAATGTGCTCTGTTGCCCTTGGTTCAAAATCAGGTTTTAAAACCCCAAGTTTTTCCATAGCGGAATTATATTCTTTTATGCATCTTTCAACAAGCTCCCTCCAGGGAATTCCCTCTTTTTGCGAACGATTTATAACCTTGTCATCAATATCTGTTATGTTCCTGACATAGGTTACCTCATAACCGAGAAACTTTAAAAATCTGTAAAGTGCATCAAAAATAACAGCTGATCTTGCATGTCCAAGATGAGGAGAATCGTAAGCAGTGACTCCGCACACATACATCTTTACCTTTCCTTCTTCAAGAGGAACAAATGTTTCAACCTTCCTCGTTAGAGTATTGTAAATTTTAAATTCCTTTGCCACTTTTTACCCCTCTTTAAGAAGTTTTTCCCAGAGTTTAAAGCTTTCTGTTTTAAGAGTGTTTTTCCATTCAAAAACAGGGGTTTTTTTGAGTTCGTAAGTTAAAACCGTGGGATCTTCAGGTAAAAATCCAAGAAATTTAAAACCGTGTTCTTCTGCTGTTTTTTTTGTGTAATCTATAAATTCCTGAGGAAGATTAGCAGGGCATCTGTTTACTATAAGCCAGAGGTGTTCAACCTGAATTTGAAGAGGTTTGATTATGTCTGCTATACGTATGGCAGTCAAAATTCCTCTATTACTTGCATCAGAAACCACCACAAGATGTTCCATTTCAACGAGATTGAGGCGGGATATATGTTCCATCCCTGCTTCATTGTCAATAACCAGATATTCATAAGACTTCATCATTTTTTCAAGAGCCTGGGAAAGAAA
>CAZWTB010000106.1:0-1932 GCA_964636875.1 uncultured Thermodesulfatator sp. | reverse complement strand
AAAAAAAATTAGAAAAAGTTGGAAAAAATGGGATCTCGTGTGTTTAAATAATATAGGGAAGAAAAAAATGTTAAAAGAAGGTGGTGAGCGCGGGAGATACTTCGAGAAAACCTTATGAATAACCTTACAATTTTAACAATTTTACTCCCGCATTTTTCCCATTCTTTTAAGAAATAAAGGAGCGGGAGAAGGAATAATTTTAGGGTATAAAACAATAATGTAAGCTACATTTATAATGAGGTGATAAGATGCCTAAAAAACAAGCAATTGAAAAACTGGCAAGGGCTCTGCTCAGGAGATTTAATCTCAGAGAGGTGAATATTGAAGTAGAGTTTAAAGATGGAGAAAGTGTTGAGGTAAGGGAGAGAGATGAGAAAAGAGAGAGAGTTGAAGTGGTGAGTGAGGGAATTGATATGGGCGAAGAGGTTCTTAAACTTGTAGAAAAGGAAAATCTTGAGAATGAGCTGAATATGATGAGGGGAAAATTGTTTGACAGAGAAAAGAAAATGGTGGTTCTTTTGAAATGGAAACGCAAAAAAGAGCAGGTAAATTAAGAGTATGTGAGGAGTTGAGAAAAGTGTAATAATGTTAGCAACACTTTACACAGGAAGTATAATTCAGGAGTTAACAAACAAAGGTATTAAGGTATTGGAAAAGAACATTAAAAAAACACTTGACAAAAGATAAAAAATATGGTATAATATTAATGTATAAAACACTGCTCCCCTAAAACAACCATGAAAAACATAAATAAATTAATCAAAAACATCGTTCGGAAATTAAACAGCAATGAAATAGTAAAAAATTCATCATCCATCCCATCCGATGAGAAAACAGAAATTATATATAATGTGATAGCTAATGCTCTCGAAAAAGAAAAGGTTAAAAAAATGCTCTCCGAAAATAAGCTCAAAGAACTTAAATTGTACATCAGAAAAGGCGTGAAAAACAGATTTTTAAATTATCTCACAAGAAAAAAGAAAACAGAAAAAATAAGAGAAAACACTGTAAAGGTGATCGAAGATCCCCTCTACTATGTACTCATAGTGGAGAGTAATGAAAAGGTGGAAAAAATGTTGCGTAATGAAAAAATAAAAAAAGCAATGATGTTATTATATTATCACTTCAAAAAGGAGATGAAATACAGAGAGCTCGCTCTCAAGTATGCCACAAACATATCCACAATTGGAGAAAGAATAAAGAAAGCAAAGAGATATTTGAGAAGTGTGTTAATAGAGGATATGAAGTTTGTAGATAATAACCAGATCATAATGTTTATCAGAATACTCTTTCACAAGTGCGCACAGATAGAGTACAGAGAAAATATGAAAATAAGAAGAAAAAAAATACCCCTCCTCATTAAAGAATATGAGCAGGTTTGGGATAAAAATAGAATTTTTTATTTGCATTTTTAAATCCATATCTAAATAAATAAAAAAGGAGGTCAAGATGGGAAATATAGAAATGCTGGAATTTTTAAATGGAGGAAAAAAAGGAAGGTTTTATGATTTTTTAAAAAAATTTAACAATGAAAAAGAACCCATTTTATTTTGGTATCCTTCCTCGGGAATAGATTTTACGCCAGTCCACTGTCTCCCAAGAGTTATTGATAGATTTACTAAAGATAAGAGCTCATCCTCATCCTCTCTGGATAACTCACAGGAGGAGGGTACTGTTCATAATTTAAAAGAACCGGATTTATACATTTATACAGACTGTTGTTATAAGAGAGAAGCTCCTTTTCTTGAAAATAATAAAATATTTCCGGAAGTTGATCCTTTGAACCCTATTACACGATTTTTTATAATTTCTTTTAAACCTTGGCTTAATTCATTTCTTTTTGTAGAAAAGATTGAAGAGCTTCCTTCATTGGAAATAAAAGATTTTCCAAGAGAGCTTATATCACCCGGGGGGCAAATTGATGATGAGGAA
>CAZWTB010000105.1:0-2190 GCA_964636875.1 uncultured Thermodesulfatator sp. | reverse complement strand
AGGATGATGTTGAAAAACTTCGTTCTCACAGAAGTATTTATCATAAAAGTCTTGCCTTTGACGAATTTTTTTTTATGGAACTTGCTCTTGCTTTGAGAAAAGGAAAAGTAAAAAAAGAAATTGGAATCTCTTTTAACACCGAAAGCAAACTCGTTGAAGAATTCTTAAAAAAGCTTCCTTTTGAGCTCACTTCTGCTCAAAAAAGGGTTATTGAAGAAATAAAAAGAGACATGGAAAAACCTATTCCAATGAACAGACTTATTCAGGGAGATGTAGGTTGTGGAAAGACCGTAGTGGCTTTTATTTCAGCTCTCATTGCTATAGAAAACGGTTATCAGGTAGCTTTTATGGCTCCGACAGAAATCCTTGCAGAACAGCACTATCACAATATAAGACAATATGCTCAGCTAATGGGTATAGTTCCTGCTCTTCTTACAGGTGGAGTGCCTCAGTCAAAAAAAAGAGAAATTTATCATGGACTTGCAACAGGTTACATTAATTTTGTCATAGGAACGCATGCCCTGTTTCAGGAAAAAGTAAAGTTCAAAAAACTCGGACTTGTTATAATAGACGAACAGCATCGTTTTGGGGTTTTACAGAGAGCAGCTCTAAGAGAAAAAGCAGGATATGTAGTTCCAGATACTCTTGTAATGACTGCAACCCCAATTCCAAGAACCCTTGCTCTTACCATATACGGAGACCTCGACCTTTCTATAATTAACGAAATGCCTAAAGGAAGAAAACCCATTATAACAAAACTCTTTTTAGAAAAAAACAAACACAAAGCCTATGCTTTTGTAAAAAGCGAATTAAAAAAAGGGAATCAAGCCTATGTAATTCTTCCTCTTATTGAAGAATCTGAAAAACTTGATTTAAAAGCTGTTACAACCTATGGAGAAGAACTTCAAAAACATGTTTTTCCGGAATTTAAAGTGGGGATACTTCACGGTAAAATGAGTTCTTATGAAAAAGAAAAGGTCATGAGAGAATTTAAAAACGGAGAAATTCAGGTGCTTGTTTCAACCACTGTTGTGGAAGTTGGAGTTGATGTGCCAGATGCAACTGTTATGGTAATAGAACACGCTGAAAGATTTGGTTTGTCCCAGCTTCATCAATTAAGAGGAAGGGTCGGAAGAAGTGATAAACAGTCTTATTGCTTTCTGATTGCCTACAAAGTATCTCCTGAAAGTGAAGCCTATACAAGACTTAAGGTCCTCTGCGAAACAAATGACGGATTTAAAATAGCAGAAGAGGATCTGAAACTGAGAGGACCCGGTGAATTTCTCGGAACAAAACAGTCAGGATACTTTGACTTTAAAAGAGCAGACATAGTAAGAGATTACGACATACTTCTTATTGCAAGGGAAGAGGCTTTTAATCTTATAAAAAAAGATCCGGAGTTAAAAAATTATCCAGTATTAAAAGAAGAACTTATGGAAAGGTGGCAGGAAAGACTTAAACTTTCTGAAGTAGCCTGATCTTTTTGCTTCAGACCCTTGTCCAGAGCCAGTCAAAGTCTATTTCAAAGGGACACTTTATCTCAAATCTGAACCTCCCTCCGTCCCCCTCAAATACCTTCTCATACCTTCCCTCTTTAAGCTTAAAAATCCTCACCTTCTTAAGCTCAGGATAAACCATGGCATAGTATGGCACTTTCTCCCTCTCGTAAAGGTAAAACTTAAGCTTTTCGTCCTTCTTCGCTGTATGAGAAGAAACAACCTCAAAAATAACCTCAGGGGTCCTCTTTATGTAGTCCTCAACCCTGCCACAAACAACCACAACATCGGGTCTTACAACCGTATCCTCACTCACTATCCAGTCAAGCTCAAAATAAACACTACACCCCTCTGAACAGGTCTCAAGTTGTTCGTCAATAAGTCTTGTGATTAAAAGTGAAACCTTTTGGTGTTTTGCAACTGGTGACGGAGCAAGGGCGTATGGAATGCCCTCTATAAGCTCCCAGTCCCCCTCCCACCTCATATAGTCCTCAATCCTATACTTCGGTAAATACCTACACACCACCTCTCCCATGGTTAAACCTCTTTTTCCGGGTTCCAACTAACATTTTAAAGAAATTTTTCTGTTTTAGCGAGGCTTACTTTCTTAAGAAGGTGGTGCTCCCACTCGCTGAGTGATGGACAGATGGTGCATCCAAGTCTGTAAAATCCTGTGTAATAAAGGGAATGAAGA
>CAZWTB010000104.1:0-6679 GCA_964636875.1 uncultured Thermodesulfatator sp. | reverse complement strand
ATTATACTAAAGATAGACATAAATGGCAGGATAAATATACAGTAGAAAAAATAATAAAAGAAATAAAAAAACGTAATTTCTGAATAAATTTTTGAAAATTAAAATAATACTAAATTTTTCTTAAAATTTTAGAAATAAGGGGCAGGTTTTCCTTTAAAAAATCTATTTTTACTGTATCTTCCTCTGATAAAATATTTAATCTTACCTCGAGTTCTTTTTTTTCAAAATAGGGACAGGGGGAAACAAAAATCCCTCTGGTTTTAAATTTTTCTATATAAGGCTGAATTTCCTCAAGTTTCTTAGAATAGTTGGGATAATAAAGCCTGAAAACTTCTTCCAGAAATCTCTTTTTTCTAATATTAAAATCTTCTTCTTTTAAAATTTCCATTAAAAAATCCGGTAAAATCGTATTAAAAGAATATCTTTTTTTTAAGTCAAAAAGTTTATGTAAAATTTTTCTTTGTTCACTAAAACTGGGCTTAATTTTCTGATAAAAATTAAGAAGTTTTTTCTGCTCCTGCTCTGAAAGAATAGCTATTAATTGAATAACCCGAGGATTCAATTCTTCTTTTACAAGAAGTTCTTTAAATTCAGAAATTAATTTATTAATTCCTTTTAAAAATTCCATCCAGGAATAATGTTTTGTAAAACCGAGTAAAGGTAAAAAAGAAATTGCTTCTTCTATACTAAAAAATTTAAGAACTTTTTCAAAAAAGTCAGCTTTTTCAACAAGATTAAGGGTGCGAAAAGCATTAGATTCAAATGAAATAAAAAGAAGTTTTTTTGGATTATTTTCCTGGGTAATAAATGCATGGACTTCTTCAAAACCAAGTTCAATAAGAGCAAGTATTCTTCCTTCTCCAGCAATTATTTTATATTCATTATCGGTTTTAAGAAGAATGGGAGGTTGAAGGAGCCCGAGTTTTTTAATGCTTTCTTTTAGGAAAATGTTTCTTTTAGGGAATGAAAAAAGAAAAGTTCTATCCTCAATATTGATTTTACTTAATAATATTTTAGAGAACTCAAAACCAGAATGCATTTAAAGGGTTTTTCCGGTAAGCTTGTATAGAGCTTCGAGGTATTTTTTTCGGGTTTTTTCCACGATGTCGCTGGGTATTTCAGGAGGTGGCGCAGGTTCTTTCCAGCCAGTGGATTTTAACCAGTCTCTTATAAACTGTTTATCAAAACTTTTCTGAGGTTTCCCAGGACTATAACTTTCCATAGGCCAGAATCGTGAAGAATCAGGAGTTAATACCTCATCAACCAGAATGATTTTTCCATCAATAATTCCGAATTCAAATTTAGTATCAGCTATTATTATTCCTCTTTCTTCTGCATAGGAAGAAGCTTTTTTGTAAAGAGCTATGGATACCTTTTTCAAAAACTCTGCAACTTCCCTTCCGACTATTTTGCTCATCTCTTCAAAAGAAATGTTTATATCGTGCTGTCCTTTTTCTGCTTTTGTAGAAGGAGTAAATATTGGTTCTGGAAGTTTATCCGCTTCTTTAAGACCTTCTGGAAGCCTGATTCCACAAACTGTTCCGGTTTTTTTATATTCCTTCATTGCTGAACCAGTTATATACCCCCTTACTATGCACTCCACAGGAAAAACTTCTGCTTTTTTTACCACCATACTTCTATCTTTAAGAACTTCTTCATAAGGTTTTAAAACATCTGGATATTTTTTTACATCCGCAGTAATTAAGTGATTGGGAATTATGTCTTTCAGATAATCGAGCCAGAAAAGAGTCATCAATGTTAAAACTTTTCCTTTATCAGGGATAGGAGTTGGAAGAACAACATCAAAAGCAGAAATTCTGTCTGTGGCAACTATAAGAAGAGAATCTCCCAGATCATAAATATCTCTTACTTTTCCTCTGTTTAAAAGAGGAACTTCCTTTATATTTGTTTGGAAAACCGCTTCTTCCATTTTTTATGCCCTATTGATACATTTTGGCAAGTTTTCTTGTGCGCTTTTTAAACCTTCTTGCAAGCCTTCTGTATCTATCGTATTTCTCCCAGTCTCTATTTTTCTTGGCTTCTTCTGCAAGAAGTTTAAATTTCTTAACTTTGGCTTTAAGTTCTCTCATTGAAGCTGTTTCTTTTCTTTTTTCTTCTTTAATTCCATAAATCTCTCTTAAAGCAGCTATTAATTCTTCTTTGTTCATTCCGTGAACACCAGTAATTTCAGGAATTTGTAAGGCAATTTCTCTGAGTTCCTTGATGGTCATTTTTTCAAGCTTTTTTTCAAGTTTGGGAAGTTCTCTTTTTTCTTCCTTTTCCATAGTTTCTTCAGCCATAACTTCCTCCTCCCAGGATAACTTTAACGGTTTTTATATTCCTCCCAAAAATAACACAAAAAATTTGAAAAAGCAAGAGGTAAAATGGTATGCTTTTAAATTTTAAGGTTGACCAAAAAAGTAAAAGTTTTATAATTGTAAGTTATAATTTGAAAAATTATACAAATAGATTTTAAGAAGTTTTTTAACTCAGGAGGGCATATGAAAAGGGATTTTGTAAGAATATGGGATTTTTCCAGAGAAGAAGTTGAAAAACTCATTCAAAAAGCTTTAAGTTTAAAAAAACAGAAAAATATAGAACCTGTATTAAGAGGGAAAATACTTGCTCTTATATTTGAAAAGCCCTCAACAAGAACCAGAGTTTCTTTTGAATCTGCAATGATAAAACTTGGTGGAGCTACGATTTTTCTTTCTGCAAGGGACTTACAATTAAGTAGAGGGGAACCGATAAAGGACACTGCAAGGGTTCTTTCCAGATATGTAGATGTTGTTGTTTTAAGAACTTTTTCTCAGGAAACCATAGAAGAATTTGCAAAATATTCTTCTGTTCCAGTAATAAATGGTCTCTCAGACAGATTTCATCCCTGTCAGGTGCTTTCAGATATTATGACGGTGATTGAAAAAGGAAAAGAATTGAAAAGGGTTGTATGGATAGGAGACGGAAATAATGTTGCACAATCATGGATAGAAGCAAGTGCACTTCTTGGATTTGAGCTGGTAATTGCCTGTCCTCCTGGATTTGAACCAGAAGAACAACTTCTTGAAGAAGCAAAAAACAAATTTGGAGCTAAAATAAAAATCCTTCACGATCCAGAAGAAGCAGTAAAAAATGCAGAAATTATTAACACAGATGTATGGATAAGTATGGGACAGGAAGAAGAAACAGTTAAAAGAAGAGAAGTTTTCAAAAAATTTCAGCTTAATCAGGATCTTCTTAAACTTGCAAGTTCTTCTGCAATAGTTCTTCACTGTTTACCTGCTCATAGGGGAGAAGAAATAACCGAAGAGGTCCTTGAAGGAAAACACTCTGTGGTCTGGGATCAGGCAGAAAATAAAATGTGGCTTCACATGGCGCTTCTTGATTTTCTCCTGACACCTTAAAAAATGCCAATTCTGGAAGTCAGAAATTTAACCCTTGGATTAAAAGAGAAAAGACTCTCTCTTGTGGAAGATATAAACTTTTCTTTAAAAAAAGGAGAGGTTCTGGGAATTCTTGGAGAAAGTGGATGCGGTAAGTCTCTAACAGGTTTTGCTCTAATAAAATTGTTCCCTCCGGGTATAATTCCTTATGAAGGAGATGTATTTTTTAAAGGCATTTCTCTGTTTTCTCTTTCGGAAAAAGAACTTTTGAAAATAAGAGGAAGTAAAATTTCCATAATTCTTCAGGATCCCTTAAGTTCTTTAAACCCGGTTTTACCTATTGGTGAACAGATAGAAGAGGTTTTAAAGTATCATACAGAACTTTCAAGAGAAGAAAGAAAAAAGAAAATAATAGAACTTTTAAGAGAAGTGGGTATCCCTGATCCAGAGCTAAGATTGAAAAACTATCCTCACGAACTTTCAGGAGGACTCAGACAGAGGGCAATGATTGCCATGGCACTTGCAGGAGAACCAGAAGTTCTCATAGCTGATGAACCAACAACCGCTCTTGATCTCACACTTCAGGCTCAAATAATAAGACTTCTTGTAAAACTTAAAAAAGAAAAAAAATTGAGCATCATTTTTATAACGCATGATCTTGGAATAGCCAGATGGATTACAGATAGAATTGCAGTATTTTATGCAGGAGAAATAGTGGAACTCGCACCTGCAGAGGAACTTTTTTCAACCCCTCTTCATCCCTATACTATTTCTCTTTTTAATTCCTATCCCAGAGAAAATCAGGAATTAAAAATTTCTGACACCAGACCTTTAAATCTTTTTTACAAAACACAGGGCTGTAGATATTATCAGAGATGTGAAATCAGGTGTGGAGAAGGAAAAAAGGAAAAGCCTCCTCTTATACAAAAATATCCAGGACACTGGGTGAGATGCTACATTTAAAACCTCCTTTTGTAATAGAAGCAAAAGGTGTGTGGAAAAAATATAAAGCCAGGGTATCGTTTTTTAAATCAAAAAGTTTTTTTGCCCTTGTGGATGTAAGTCTTAAGCTAAAAAAGGGAGAAGTAATAGGAATTCTTGGAGAAAGTGGATGCGGAAAAACCACCCTGGGGAAAATTCTTCTGAATCTTGAAAAACCCGAAAAAGGTGAGGTTTTGTGGTTTGGAAAGTCTCTTTCAGAACTTTCCAAAAAAGATTACAAAAGATTTAGAACCAAAATTCAGGTGGTTTTTCAGGATCCTTATAATTCTTTAAATCCCCGTTACAAAATAAAAGATGTGCTTCTCGAACCCTATCTGATTAACATTAAAAAAAACAGAAAAGAAGGACTTAAAAAAGCAGAGGAGTTGTTGTTTAAACTCGGTCTTGAAGAAGATGTTCTTGAAAAGTATCCATTTGCTTTAAGCGGTGGGCAGAGACAGAGAATAGCTCTTGCAAGAGCTTTGATGATTTCTCCAGAGGTTATTGTGCTTGATGAACCCACCTCAGCTCTTGATATGAGTGTTCAGGCACAGATATTGTCTCTTTTAAAAAAATTGAAAGAAGAATTAAATCTGAGCTATGTTCTTATAACTCATAGCTTACCAGTAGCCAGATTTCTTTCAGACTGGATAGTGGTTATGTATCTTGGAAGGATCGTGGAGGTATGTAAAAGGGAGATATTTTCCACTGTTCCACATCATCCATATACAGAAATGCTGACTCTTTCTCAGCCTGATCCTTTTTCCAAAAAACCTTTACCAGAAGGAATTTATGGTGAACCGGTAACTCCAGTGGTTCGTCCTTCTGGCTGTGAATTTCATTTAAGATGTGAAAAAAAAGAAAAAATGTGCACCCGCGAGGTTCCTCCTCTTGTTCAGGTTAAAAACGGTCAGTGGATATCCTGTTTTAAGTTTTTAACTTAAAGTAAATTTTTAACATAATAGAAAAATCGTAAAAATTAAAGAAAAAAAAAGAATTTAAGAGCTTTTAAAATGCACTTTTTAAATTTACAAAATTTTCGGCTTTTTTAACGAAGATTTTTAAAGGATTTCAAGCTTTATTTTTTTTAAGTTACTATTTTTATGTAAATTTTTAAACTCAATCCCATTTTTAAAAACTTTTACAGGTTTGCCTTTTTTGTATTTGCTTTTTTCAGGACTTGGGTTTATTTTTTATATAAACATACCGGAAGAGATCTTTCCGGAATAGAATTTCTAAAAATTTCTTTGATCTTTTTACTTACGGTAAAGATTTTAAACAAGGGGGAGGTATGTCTGAAAAAGCAGGGCAGGGAGAAGCAGGCTGGCAAAAGGTAAAGGACAGAATAAAAGAACTTCTTCAGGATACCATTTATCGAGTGTGGTTTGAACCTTTAAAGGGAGAAGCAGAAGGAGACAAACTTTTTATAGAGGTTCCAAACGAATTTACAAAAAGCTGGATAAAAGAACACTATTATGAACTTTTAAA
Source organism: uncultured Thermodesulfatator sp. (assembly GCA_964636875.1). Taxonomy (GTDB): domain Bacteria; phylum Desulfobacterota; class Thermodesulfobacteria; order Thermodesulfobacteriales; family Thermodesulfobacteriaceae; genus Thermodesulfobacterium. The sequence continues at coordinate 830 of CAZWTB010000104.1, read as the reverse complement.
CAAAGTTGCAGGTGAATTTAATTTTAGTGAAGTGGAATTAAAGGTAAGTGAAACACCTAAAGCACAACAGCTTATAATTCCTTATAATCCGGTTAAACTTATTGGAAGACCTTTGAGTCCAAAATATACTTTTGAAGATTTTGTAGTGGGAAAGTGTAATCAATTTGCTTATAATGTATGTTATCGAGTTGCAGAAGAAAATCCCGGGGGATACTTTATTTATCTTTATGGAAATTTTGGTCTTGGAAAGACCCATTTAACTCAGGCAGTTGGAAATTCTCTTTTTAAAAGAGGCTTAAAAAATGTGTATTATCTTACTGCTCAGGATTTTTTAAATCTTATGGTAAAATACCTTCGTTCAGGAATGATAGAGAATTTTAAGGACAAGTTCAGACAGGAATGTGAAGTTTTACTTCTGGAGGGAATACACTTTTTTTCGGGAAAAGAATTTACTCAGAACGAACTCTCTCTGATACTGGACTATCTTCTTGAAAATGGAAAAACAGTGATTTTTACTTCTTTAAAACTTCCTCAGGAACTTCCCCAGATTGACAGCAGTTTAAGATCCCGGCTTTCTTCAGGTTTGATAATTCGTCTTAATAATCCTGATTTTTCTACCCGAAAGAAAATCATAAAGCACAAAGCAAAAAAACTTGGATACAGTTTTCCTTACGAAGTAACTGAATTTCTTGCGAGGCATTTGAGAGGGGACATACGGCAGATAGAAAGTGCTGTTCTTGGACTTGTTGCCAGAGCCACCCTTCTTAAAGAACCTATAACTCTTTACCTTGCCAAGGAACTGGTAGAAGAACTTGGACTGGGTGAAGAAG
>CAZWTB010000103.1:0-3985 GCA_964636875.1 uncultured Thermodesulfatator sp. | reverse complement strand
GTTTATCAGGGGTTTTACGACGACTACGAAAAACTGAAAACCTTTTATCACGGGCATTCTTATACAGGAAATCCTTTAGCCTGTGCAGTTGCCCTTGCAAACCTTGAGCTTTTTAAGAAAAACAGAGTTATTGAAAATCTTCAGCCAAAAATAAAAAAACTTCACCAGCTTCTTCAAAAATTCTGGGAGCTTGAACATGTAGGAGATGTAAGGCAGGTTGGATTTATGGTTGGAATAGAACTTGTCAAAGATAAAAAAACAAAAGAACCATACCCTTTAAAACTAAGAATGGGACATCAGGTTATAAGAAAGGCAAGGGAAAAGGGAGTTATAATAAGACCTCTCGGAGATGTAGTGGTTCTTATGCCACCTTTAAGCACGAGTTTTGAAGAACTTGAAATGCTCACCTCTGTAGTTTACGAAAGCATAAAAGAAGTAACAGGAGGTTAAAGGATAAAAATATGGAGGTTAAACTTAGAAAAGAAAATTTTAAAGGAGTAAACTTTTATAGAATTTTTAAAGAACCTGAGAATGGAAAAAGTTATACAGAAAAGAAAGCTCTTCTTTTACTTCACGGATATGGAAGCTCCAAAGAGGAAATTCTTCCTTTTGGAATAAACCTTGTTTTTTTAAATTCTGAATGGGAAGTTTTTATTCCTGATCTTCCTGGGCATGGAGAATCAGATGAAATTCTATCTCAAGCAAGTGTTAAAAAATTTTTAAGTCTTTTGAAAGACTTTGACTTTTTCTTGGTCTGTGGACACAGCCTTGGAGCAAGAATTTCCCTTTTAACAGAGGCAGAAAATTATCTCCTTATTTCTCCTCCCCTTTCTCCAGAATTTTCAGGAAGCAAAAAAGAACTTTTAAAAACTTTAAGAGCAAGAAGGGTTAAAGAAGAAAAACCTTATCAGGGACTCACAGAGCTTCTTACAGCTCTGCCAGTTAATTTTGTAGAAAATAAAAATTACTTTTTAGTTTACAGTAAAAACGACTTGAAAAGCGTGCTTGAATTTGTAAACACTTTTAAAAATAGATGCACAGAAGTCCATTCCTGCAGGGATTCCTTTCATAACGACATAATAACATCTTACGAGTTTTTTGACGTTTTAAAAGCATGGGTGAAAAAGTATTTTCAAAAATAGCCGGGTTTTACGAAAACCCTTTTAATCTTCCTTTTTATTCGCAAATTTCAAAAACTCTTTGTCTTTTTGTTAAGGATTTTTTAAATAGCAGTAAGGAAAGCGAAAAGACTAAAAGAAAAGTAAAAGTTCTTGAACTTGGGGCAGGAACAGGTATTTCAACATGCATTTTAAAAAAACACTTTCCAGACGTAGAGATAATGGCTGTAGATAACTCTCTGGAGATGCTAAAAATCTTCTGTCAGAAAGAGCTAAAAGATGTTTATCCTGTGTGTGCAGATGCAGAAAAGTTTGAAACAAAAGAAAAGTTCGACATTATTCTGGCAAGTTTTTCTCTTCACTGGTTTTTTTCAGAAAGCTTTTTAAAAAAAGTCCTGAGACTTTTGTCCAGGGATGGAATTTTTGCCTTCTCCATTCCCTTAAATCCAGCAAGTAAATCCTCTGCAAATCGCCTTCTCACAAAAGTGATTTTAAAGCTCAAAAAACAAGGATTTCCTTTAAACTCAAAGCCCCTTTCCCTTTCAGAAATTTTAAAAATTTTTGAAAACTTTTCTTTAAAGTGTATTTATAAAACAGAAAACATTTACGAAAGTTTTACCTCTGAAGAACTTGTTTTTGTGCTTAAAAGCAGAGGTGCCTGGGACTTTATGTTTGGAAGTTTTCAAAAAGAAGCTGAAATTCTCTGGAAAAATCTTACAAATTCAAATTCCTGTAAAACAAAAAAATTACAGCTTGAATGGAAAATCCTTTATCTCCTTAGTTTTAATTCTACATGAAAAATATCTTCTGGAACTCCTTTTAAAACTTTTAGCACTGCAAGAACAGGTTCTTTTATTATTTTTTCCACAAATTCATTAAGAAAAATTCTTTTCCCATTTACAAAAAGTAAAACCTCTTCTTTTTTTATCTCCTGCTTTATCCAGTTAAAAACTTCTTCAGGAACTTTAAGAGAAAAAAACTTTTTATCAGGGTAAAGATTCTCGTATTTTTCCTTTTGATCTGTTAGAAATCCTTCAAGATTTTTCAACTTTACTTCTTCAGGACTTTCGTCTTTAAGAACCCAGAGTTTTTTTATTCTATCAAGTTCTTTCAGTCCCTCAACAAGCACCACATCTTCTTTCCAGAAAATAGAATTTAAAAGATGGAAAACTTCGTCTTCTATAAGGGAGGAAAGGTTTACATAAAGGGTGAGAATATCTTTTTGAAGGAGAGCGGTGTAAGATATGCCGAGTTCTCTAAACTTCCAGGTATCTTTTCCAGGGGTGTCTGTTAAGACCTCTTTATGAGAGGAGCTTTTTACTATCCCAACAGAAAAGCCATTTTTTAAAATCCGCTCCGCAAGGGACAAAATAAAGGTAGTTTTTCCGGATTTGCGATTTCCACAGATAGAAAGAAAAAAAGGCATTAGAATTTATAAGTTTCTCCTGGTTTTAAGGCAACTACTTTTACAGAAACTCCTGCTTTTTTAAGTTCTTCTTCAAAAGTTTCAACTGTTCCGCTCAGGACTGGAAAAGTGCCGTAATGCATAGGGATTACTACTTCTGGCTGAATTAATTCGCAGGCTTTAGCAGCTTCCCTTGGTCCCATTACATAGTGATCACCGATAGGGAGGATGGCAATTTTAGGTTTGTAAAGTTCTCCGATGAGTTTCATATCCATAAAAACTCCAGTGTCTCCTGCATGATAGATAGTGATTCCGTTTTCAAGGGTGATTACAAATCCGCAGGCATCACCTCCATAAGTCCCATCAGGAAAAGAAGAGCTATGTAAAGCAGGAACCATGGTAAACTTCAGTCCGTTTACAGAATAGGTTCCTCCGATGTTCATTCCGGTTGCTCTGGGAACGCCGTTTTTTAAGAGATATTGCTGAATTTCGTGAATAGCAACTACTTCGGTGACAGAAGTTCTTGCAAGCTTTAAAACATCACCAAGGTGGTCTGCGTGTGCATGAGTAATAAGGATAAAGTCATAAGGTCCTGTATCAACACTTGAAGGAGCAGATGGATTAGAAATCCAGGGATCTATAAGAATTTTTTTATTTTCTTGAGTAACTATTTTAAAACAGGAATGTCCATAGAAAGTTATTTCCATTTTTGAACTCCTTTAAGAAATATTAAGTAATGGAGCGGGCGACGGGATTTGAACCCGCGACCTGCTGCATGGCAAGCAGCCGCTCTACCAGGCTGAGCCACGCCCGCAAACTTCATATTAAATTATAATCCTAAAATTTTTTTCTGTCAAGACAAAGATCCGACATTCGTTTTATGCTATTGTTATGATAAAAAGTGTTTCTATCGAAAGGAGAAACCGCTCGTGATAGAATAAAACTTTTTAATTTAAGGCTTATCTGAAAAATAAAAAAGTGGACAGAATTTTAAATTTTTTGATGGAAAGAGGCAAGTGTATATAAAGCCTTGTAGAAGGAAGAATATTTATAGATATGAAGAAGGTATTTATGTTTATCTTGAAAAAAATAGAAATTGTATTAAATTTGGAAACAGAAGTTAAGTTCTTTGAAAAAGATGGGGGCGAAGAGGGCTCGACGGGGGTAGGTAGGGTTAAACAGCAGGCCGTGGTCGCACCCGCCACGTAAAAAAGGGTGCAAAAACACAAATGCCGACGATTATGCTTATGCTATGGCAGCCTAATTAGAGCAGGCTGCCCGTCCCTTAAGGTTTTGCCTGCGGACCTTAAGGGGCGTCATTTAGCAGGCTCTGGCTTTAGCGTGAGGTGGGCACGCTAAAGCCGAGAGTTTATCCCACCTGGTAGAGGTCAAGGGTGCCTGTGCCCTTGCCTCTACGAGAATCCAAACACAGGCTAAGCCTGTAGAAGTTTAACCTGAACTA
>CAZWTB010000102.1:0-2901 GCA_964636875.1 uncultured Thermodesulfatator sp. | reverse complement strand
TATTAAACTTAATCAAATAGGAACTTTAACTGAGACTGTTTCAGCAGTAGAACTTGCCTACAAACATCACTGGAACTGTATGATTTCTCACCGTTCTGGAGAAACAGAAGAAACTTTTATAGCAGATCTTGCAGTTGCTTTAAACACCGGGCAGATTAAAACAGGAGCACCTGCAAGAGGCGAAAGAGTTGCCAAGTTTAATCAGCTTTTAAGAATAGAAGAAGTTCTGGGTTCCGGAGCAGTTTTTGCAGGAAAAAATGCTATATAATCTTTAGCCTTAAACTATGGAAGGTTTGAAAGAACAGATTTTACAACTTACAGAAAGATTTCTGAAAGATAGCGGAGTTGAAGTGTGGATAGAGTTTGAGAAAGGAAGCAGTATTGAAAGGAGAGATAAAGCAGACTTTTTAAAGGAAAACTATCAGGAAGTAAGTGTAACTTTTAGATACTTAAAAAACGGAAAAATAGGTCTTTCCTATGCAACCAGTCTTGATGCAAAGTGTTTAGAAATAGCTTACGAAAGAGCGAAAACTCTTGCAGAAAACGGAGTTTCTGGAATATTTCCAGAAGAAAAGGATTTCCCTTTTCTTTCTCCCCCTCCCCTTTATTTTCCTGATTTGAAAAAAGTGGAGGAGGAATTTTTATCTCTTGAAGAAAAAATTTTCAAAGAATTTAAAAACATAAAACGAATTGAAAAGCTCAAGTTTTCTATAGAAGAACAGAATTTATTTCTTTTAAAAAAAGACTTAATTTTAAGCTGGATTCAGCCTGTTTATGACTTTTTCATTTCTGTAGTTGCAGAAGGTAAAAAGGAGGCATCTTCTTACGAATGGGTAGAAACCATAGATTTTTATGAAATTAACTTCTGGGAAAAGGCAAAGAGAGCCTGCGAAAAAGCCCGGATTCTTTCTCAAACTAAAAAAGGTAAAAGTAAAAAGTGCCCTGTTATTTTACCTCCTGAAATAGGAGTGGATTTTCTTGAAATTTTAAGTTTTTCTTTTCTTGGAGATGAGGTTATAAAAGGAAGGTCGAAGTTAAAGGATAAACTTGGTAAAAAAGTTTTTTCAGAAAAAGTTAATATTATTGATAGTGGAATAGAAGATGGTCTTCCTGAAACAAGACCCTTTGACGATGAAGGAGCTCCTCAAAGAAGGAGGAGGCTCGTTGAAAAAGGGGTGATAAAGGAATTTATTTTCGATACTTACTGGGGTAGTATTGCAAGAAAACAGGGTATAGAAAATGCAATTTCAGGAAATGCAAGAAGACCTGATTTTACTTCTTTTCCAAAAGTTTCTACTACTAATTTTTATGTGGAAAAAGGAGAAGAAGACATAAAAGAAATTTTAAAACATGGAGAATTTTTCGAGGTTCTCGAGGTTCTTGGAACCCACACAGCAGATCCTATTTCTGGAGACTTTTCCTTTGGAGCTTCGGGAATTCTTTATAAAAACGGAGAACCTGTGGACTATTTTTCAGAGGTTGCAATTTCTGGAAACATTTTTGAGGTTTTTGAAAGTGTAATAGCTGTAGAAAAAGAACTCACATTTTATGCAAACTTTGGAATTCCTACCTTGGTAGTTGAGAAAATAGACATAGGGGGTTAGAGTGCTAAAATAAAAACGAAAGGGGTGAAATTTATGGAAGAATTAAATTTGGATCTTCTTCCAGAAGAGGCAAAAAAAGAACTTTATAGATTATATAAAGATCTTTTGAAAAAATATGGAGTAAAAACTAACACCACAACAAAAGACGAAATAGATAAATTCTTTGATCAGTATAATCTGGATTTTTCTGATTTTAAATTTAATAGAGAAGAATTGTATGAAAAATAATCAATCCTTACTGCATCAGCTCTGGAAAACAATTGTTTTATTTTATATACAGAAGACATGCAAAATGGTCAAATAATTGAAAGAAAACTGAAAATTGTAAATCCTTTTTTAAACAATAAATAAGGAGGACCCGCGATGGAGATAAAGGAGGCGAATCTTAAGTTGAAAGAAGGAAAATCTTTAACAAAAGAAGAGGCTTATGAGGTTTTTAAAAAGATAGCTACAGAAGACTTCGTAGAAGAGGAAGTAGCAGAATTTCTGGATCTTTTAAGAAAAAAAGGAGAAACCTGGGAAGAAATAGCAGGTGCAGCTATAGCTTATAGAGAAATAATGACCCCTCTTCCTCACAAACTTCCTGCGGATGTAATACTTGTTGATACCTGTGGAACAGGTGGAGATTACAAAAATACTTTTAATTTTTCAACAGCAGTTGCAATAGCTCTTTCAGCAGAAGGAGGAATTTATGTAGCAAAGCACGGAAATCGTTCTGTTTCAAGCAGATGTGGAAGTGCAGACCTTCTTGAAGCCTTAGGAATCCCTCTTGAGCTTGATCCAGAACTTACTGCAAAAGCCCTTGAAGAAACAGGATTTGCTTTCCTCTTTGCTCCTATTTATCACAAAGCCTTTAAAAAAGTTGCTCCTATAAGAAAGAAACTCGGAAGAACAATTTTTAATGTGCTTGGACCTCTTTTAAATCCTGCTAAACCTTCTTATCAGCTTCTTGGAGTTTACGACTTTTTGCTAACTGAAAAAATGGCTTTTGTGCTGGATGCCCTGGGAGTAAAAAGAGCACTCGTTGTTTTTGGAGAAGAAGGCTACGACGAAATCACCGTTACAGGTTCAACCAAGATTTCGGAACTCAGAGATGAAAAGATAACCACTTATTATGTAGATCCCGAAACTTTTGGTTTTGAAAGGTGTGAAGAACTGAGTGAGCTTGAAGGAGGAGATCCTGAGAAAAATGCAGAAATTTTTGAAAAAATTTTAAAAGGTGAGATGGAAGGACCTATTATGGACATGTTTATAATGAATCTCGGAGGAGCGCTTTACCTTTGCGAAAAAGCTATAG
>CAZWTB010000101.1:0-35064 GCA_964636875.1 uncultured Thermodesulfatator sp. | reverse complement strand
AAGCTCTTTTTTCTTTCTATCTTCCTCTGCATACTGTTCAGCTTCTTTTATAATTCTCTGTATCTCTTCTTCACTTAGTCCTGAAGATGGCCTTACTACAATAGATTGTTCTTTTCCTGTTCCAAGATCTTTTGCAGTAACATGTAAAATTCCATCAGCATCTATGTCAAAAGTAACCTCAATCTGAGGAACTCCTCTTGGAGCAGGAGGAATTCCTACCAGGTCAAACCTTGCAATACTTTTATTATCTTTTGCCATTGGTCTTTCACCTTGAAGAACATGAATGGTAACTGCGGTCTGATTGTCAGTTGCAGTGGTAAATATCTGACTTTTTCTTGTAGGTATAGTAGTTCCTCTTGGAATGATGACAGTAAATACTCCTCCAAGTGTCTCAATTCCAAGAGAAAGCGGAGTAACATCAAGAAGAAGTATGTCTTTTACTTCTCCTTTTAATACTCCTGCTTGTATAGCTGCTCCCATTGCAACTACTTCATCAGGATTAACTCCTTTTACAGGTTCCTTTCCAAAGATTTCTTTTACTTTTTGCTGAACTTTTGGCATACGAGTCATTCCACCAACAAGAATAACTTCACTTATGTCTTTTGGAGTGATCCCAGCATCCTGCATAGCAATTCTGCAGGGTTCTTCAAGTTTATCAATAAGATCTTCAACAAGGCTTTCAAGTTTAGCACGAGTAAGTTTTATCATAAGGTGCTTTGGTCCAGAAGCATCAGCAGTAATAAAAGGCAGATTTATTTCTGTTTCAAGAGTGCTTGAAAGTTCAATTTTAGCTTTTTCCGCGGCTTCTTTAAGTCTCTGAAGTGCCATTTTGTCCTGCCTGAGATCTATTCCGTGTTCCTTTTTAAACTCCTCTGCTATATAATCAACTATTCTCATGTCAAAATCTTCACCACCAAGAAATGTATCACCAGAAGTTGCTTTTACTTCAAATACACCTTCTCCTATTTCAAGTATGGAAATATCAAAAGTTCCTCCTCCAAGGTCAAAAACAGCAACAAGTCCTTCTTTCTTTTTCTCAAGTCCATAGGCAAGACAGGCTGCTGTAGGTTCGTTTATTATTCTCAAAACATTAAGCCCTGCTATTCTTCCAGCATCTTTTGTAGCCTGTCTCTGAGTATCATCAAAATATGCAGGCACAGTAATAACCACATCTTTTACTTCCTGCCCGAGATACTCTTCGAGATCCTGTTTAATTTTTCTTAAAATCATGGCAGAAATTTCAGGAGGACTGTATCTCTTTCCCCTTACCTCTACATGAGCGTCTCCATTTGGAGCTTCAACTATTTTGTAAGGAACTCTCTTGTTCCACTCCTGAACAACAGGATCGTTAAACTTCCTTCCCATTAATCTTTTTACGCCAAAAATGGTATTTTCCGCATTTATTATAGCCTGCCTCTTAGCAGGTAGTCCCACAAGAATTTCACCACTTTCCTGAAAAGCTACTACTGATGGAGTAGTTCTGGTTCCTTCTCTGTTAGGAATAACTTTTGCCTCGTTTCCTTCAAAAATAGCAACGCAGGAGTTAGTCGTTCCAAGGTCTATTCCAACTATTGGTCCTCTTTCAGCCATCTTTCTCAACCTCCTTTCTATATTTTTATTTTTATTTTCTTATGAAGCACTCTCTTTTAAATCAGTCTGATTATTTACCTTTTCTTCAGTTTTTGTTACTTTTTTACCTGTTGCCACGCCAACAAGAGCAGGACGAATAATCCTCTCATGAAGTTTGTATCCTTTTTGATAAACCTTGGCAATACCACCATCAGGAATATCTTCTCTTTCTTCAGTAGAAAGCGCTTCATGAAACTCAGGATGAAAAGGTTCGCCAATCGCAGGCTCAAATTGCTTAAGTCCAAATTTCTCAAGAGTCTGTAACATAACCTTCAAACTCAATTCAACGCCCTGTTTTAATGCAGAAAGATTTTCTGATTCCTTAAAAGCCTCTATAGCTCGCTCCAGATTATCTATGGAAGGCAATAATTCCTTAAACACTGCTTCCAGAGCAAATTTGTAATATTCTTCTTTTTCTCTTTTAAAAGATTTTTTTAAATTTTCTACTTCTGCAGCATATCTTAAAGCCCTTTCTTTCCACTCCTTTAACTCCTGCTCTTTTTGTGCAAGAAGTTCCTCACAATTAACTTCTTTTTTATCTTCTTTTATTTCCTCTTCTTTTTCCTTAACCTCTTCTTTCTTTACCTCATCCATAACCTCAGCCCCTCCTGGAAAAAACTTAAAATTTAACTTCAGGTTAGATAAAAGTTAAGTCCTATCTTTTAATTTTCCAGAGGTTTGTTAAAATATTTCTATTAAAAATTTTTATTATATTTAGCTTTTCGATAAAGCGTGTAATTAATATTCTGTATGAACAGATGGCAAATAAAAAAAATAATCCAGCTGGCTCTGGAAGAAGACATACCTTTTGAAGATATAACCACTTCTCTTTTGATTAACGAAAATCTTAAAGGTGAAGCCTTATTTATTGCAAAAGAACCTCTTGTAATATGTGGTATTCCTGTAGTGGAAGAGGTGTTCAATTTTATTGATCCTGAACTTCAGCTTCACTGGTTTGTAAAAGAAGGAGAAGAAATAAACAAACCCGGATACCTGGGAAAAGTAAAGGGTAAATTAAACAGTATTTTAAAAGGAGAACGAATTGCCTTAAATCTTTTTCAACACCTTTCTGGTATTGCAACATATACGAGAAAAGTGGTAAGAAAAATTTCCAGATATAATGCTGTTCTTGTTGATACAAGAAAGACCCTGCCTGGATTGAAGCTCCTCCAAAAGTATGCTGTAAGAATAGGAGGAGGAAAAAATCACAGATTTTCTCTTTCTGACGGTATTCTTATAAAAGACAATCATATAAAAGCCCTGGGAGGTATGGATAATCTGGCAAAATTACTAAAGTCTATAAAAATTCCTCATTATTTAAAGGTGGAAATAGAAGTAAAATCTCTGGAAGAACTTAAGATTCTTGTAAAACAGGAAGCTCCTGTAGATGTGGTGCTTCTTGATAATTTTCAGGTAGAAGAAGTTAAAAAAGCTGTGGAATTTTTAAAAACTCAAAAAAAATCAATAAAAATAGAAGTTTCAGGAGGTATTAATCTGGATAACATAGAAGAATTTGCAAAAGCCGGGGTAGATTATATTTCTTCTGGAGCTCTTACTCATTCTGTAAAAGCAGTTGACATAAGTTTAAAAATAATATAAGAAAGGAGGGGGAAAAATCCCCCTCAAACTATTATCTCTTCAGATTGATGAGTTCATCAAGCATGGAGTCAGAAACAGTTATAATTCTTGCATCTGCCTGAAATCCTCTCTGGAAGATAATCATTTTAACAAACTGTTCTCCGAGATCGACATTGGACTGTTCTAAGGAATTGGGAGCTATTGTTCCGAGTCCGTTTGTTCCGGGTTTTCCTGTAATAGGGGGACCAGAATGGGTGGTTTCTTTAAATAAATTACCTCCGACCCTCTGTAATTTTTCAGGAGCATTAAAGTTTGCAAGTCCAACCATCCACAGAGGAATAACTCTTCCATTTGAATAAATTCCAGTTATTCTACCTTCATTGTCAACACTTATGCTCTCAAGAGCACCAGGACCAAAACCATTTTGATCGTAAAAAAGTGTGGCATTTGAAGTAGCGTACTGGGTTGTTCTTACAGATTCAGAACGCCAGGAATCTTTATAATAATATCCAAGATTAAGTTCTATTTGCTGAAGATCGTTTCTAACTTCTCCCTGATCAGAACTATTTGGAGGATAGTCTTCATAAGGAAAAGAAATTCCAAGAAAGTCTGCAATTATCAAAGGATATCCATTGGAACCTATTGCAGTATATCCATCTGAAGGAGAGGTTACAAGATTTCCTTCTTCATCTACTATTTTTACAAGACTGCCTCTATTGGCATCGAGTCTAAAAGTATCAAAAAATCTTTTTACATTTCCCTGATTATCAAATTCCATTCTACCATACATTAAAACTCCTCTTTTAGCTTCGGTAAAAGTCTTACCAGAAGGGATGCTGTATTCAGTATTGGAGGAAATATCTTTCCACTGCATTGGATTTTCATCTGTAAGAAAGTCCCTTTGATCTTCTGAAGGATTGCAGGTAACAAGAAATTCCCAGACATTTTCTTTTGTGGTTGGACTATAATATACTGTAACCTCGTGAGGAGTTCCCAGAGAATCGTAAATAAATAAAGTTGAACGATACGTATATTGTGTGGAGGCTATGGGAGTTTCGTTTCTTGCATCCCAGGAATTAAAAAGATTGGGCATTTCAGCTACTTCATAATAAGAACAGGTAGGATCGTCTGCATTGGGATCATCTACATAATATTCGTAGCTATAGTCATTTGTTCCATCTATGTTTATTCTATTTGCATCCCAGTCCCATGTAATTTTTTCAAGAGAACCATTAAGGAAAAAAGTAACAGGTCCTTCACGAGAAATATCGTAATTGGTTCCTTTGGCAAGTAATGTTCCATTAACTGCATCTGTTTCTGGAGAAGTGGTGGTTCCTGTAGGTGCTGCAGAAGGATCCTGAAATACATAATAGTCGTAATTTGAACCATTGGGAGTAATAAAAACCCTTATGGTTTTATTAACTCCGTTTTCGTCTTTTATAGTTATATCTTTATAATACCATGTAGTTGTTCCATAAAGCACAGTATTGTAATTAATTGCATTTAATGTGGATGAAGTCTCTATTCTACCTGTGTGAACTCCTCCTATGTTGAGATCTGTGGTGGTAGAAGCACTTACTCCGCTCCAGTCCAGGGTCAGCTGAAAATATTTAAGGGACTTGCTGTCAGGAGCAAAAGTAATACTTACCTGAGTTGAACTCGTTCCTGTAGCATTTTCTACAAGTTTTTCACAATGAGTAAAATTGTTGTTTAAAAGATCCACAGTGCTATCAAATTGCCCATCTATGGACTTATATACTGAATAAATCCACTTATCATTTGCTGAATCATGTTTTAATCTTACCCTGATTTTAACATCGTTTCCATCCACATCTCTTACCACAAAGTCATACCAGCAATCCGTATTATCAGTAACTGAACCTTTTAAATAAACGACTTTACTTCTTAAGTCTGTTCTGGCATCAAGATTGGTTATCATATCTATTTTGGTGGTTTTAACAGGAGGAGAGGTTCTATTAATTCTTATGTCTGTTAATGCTCCTGTAATATCATTTGTTGTTTCGTCAATTCTCCATCCCTGAACTCTTAAACCCTGAGGATTTACCAGATATCCGTCCTTATCTATGGTAAATTGTCCGTCTCTGGTGTAGTATATTCCTCCTGTAGTTTTCGGATTTCTTACCATAAAAAAACCTGCTCCTGCTATTGCCATATCAGTAGGATTACTTGTTGATTCAAAAGCTCCCTGAGTAAACTGCTGATAAAGTGCCTGAATATTAGCTCCTCTTCCAAGCTGTCCACTTCCTGCTGCTGTATTGATACTCTGTGCCATTATGTCGCTAAAGGTTATCCTTGCTCCTTTAAATGCAGTGGTATTTAAATTGGCAACATTGTCTCCTATTACACTCATTCCGTGACCAAGTGCTTTTAAACCGCTTGTTCCTGTAAACAATGCATCAGTTAAACCCATATCTCCTCACCCCCTTTTATTCTTTTTCGGCTATTTTTTTATTTCCTTAACAATTTTAAGTCTGTCTTAAAAATTCAGCCAGTATTTCATCAGCAGTAGTAATTACCCTTGCATTGCTCTGAAATGCTCTCTGAAGTGTAATTAAATCCACCATTTCTTCTGCAAGATCTACATTGGAAAGCTCCAGAGCTCCAGAAATAATTCTGGCTCTTGAGCCTGTTCCAGGAGCAAATATTACAGGTTCTACACCTGCTCTCGGTTCAAAAAGATTACTTCCTTTTTTTTCAAGAGAATCTTCGTATCCTGTAAAATCAGCTAAAAATATCTTAGATACATCAATATCTTTTCCATTTGTATACCAGGCTTTTATAAGACCTTCGTCTGTAATAATTTCTATTCTATCAAACAAACCTGCAGGATAGCCATCCTGATTGTAAAGAAGCTGAGCAAAAGCACTTGCAAGAAGTTTTGAAGAATTTCCACTTCTATTAATACTCCCATCAGAATTAACACTAAAACCAAGATCCAGGGTTATGGTTTGAGTATTTCCATTTAAATTAAGAGTAAAACTCGGTTTCCCTGTTGAAGTTAAATCTATCTGGTTCTGCGAGTTTAAAATATCAGAAACATTTGAATTTGGAGACGGTATATTGTAAAATTCTGCTGATTGAATCTCTCCAGAGCCTCCAAAAGTTAATATTCCATAAAGAAAAGCTCCTTTAAATGCTCCATCTCCTCTTCCATCAAGCTCTGGATTTTCCAGAGCAACAAGAATTTCGTATTCATTTGCACTTTCTCCTCTATCTGCATATAACTTTAAGTCTATTTTATCTCCCAGACTATCATAAATTGGCAAATCCCAAACCCAGTCGTAATCATTTTCACTTAAAGGATGTTCAGAATTGGTGGTATAATTATATTTTTCCAGCAAACTCCGTGTATTTGGTTTTTTTCTACTATCAAAAATAAGCTGAGTTTGAATAAGATTTGTTGCCTTGGCATCCATTTCCTTGGGAATTAAATAAGGTTTTAAAGAAGTTAAATCTGCTTCTGTAGCATCAGGATCTGCACCAAGAAGATACATCCCAAGAGTATTCTGTAAAGCAAAATGCTCCTCATCTACTTCATTTAAATAAAATTCTCCATCCCTTGTATAAAAAATGTTGCCGTCAGAATCAGATACTATAAAAAATCCTTTACCAGAAATAGCAAGATCTGTTGGTCTATCTGTGCTTTGAATAGGACCTGAAGAATAAAGAGTAACCACACTCTTTACAAAACTTCCGCATCCTTTTTCATTTCCAAATACATCACAGGTTCTAACAAGCTGGTTCATAAATTCCACTTTACTTTCTTTATATCCTGTTGTGTTTAAATTTGCCACATTGTCTGCTACTGCTCTCATTCCCATGGTATTTGTAACAAGTCCTGTATATCCCACAAACATATTACCAAAAAGACTCATCCTTTATCACCTCCCCAGAATCTCTTTAATGTCGCTGAGTTTTATTTCGTCGTCTCCATTAGCCATAACTTTTATCTCGTCTCCAAGAATTACACTTGTAATTTTTGCTATCATAGTCGGTGTTATCTCCTCAGGTGGATTTTTGGTCGGATCTGTAATTGTAAATGTATAGGTTCCATCCGGAACTTTATTCCCTTCATTATCAGTTGCATCCCATTCAATCTTGTGAACCCCTTTTGTAACATTATTTAGCTGAATATTCTTTATTACTTTGCCATCTTTGTCTCTTATAGTAATATTTAAAACATTAACAGGTTCATCCACCTCAAACTCTCCTCCCATAAACTTACCATCTTCAACAAGTCCTTCATTCCCTTTTATTTTTACATACTTTCCGATTAAACCAGTGGCAAGATTTAAATCAGAATTTTTCCTTATTTCCATCAATTTTTCCAAGGTTTCATTTATTTTAAAAAGTTGATCTACCTGATTAAAAAGTGCCAATTGCACAGCCATTTCATTATTATCTATTGGTTTCATTGGATCCTGATACTCAAGCTGAGTAATAAAAAGTTTTATAAAATCTTCTTTATCGAGCACTTTTTTCGGAATTCTTTTAAGTGCTAAAGGCTGTCCTGTTTTTTCATCTATTCCAGAAATCATTTTCTCCCTCCTATACTACATAATAATAATTACCTTTAGTATTTACAAATCTGATCTCTTTAAAAATTTCCTTCCCCTTTAAATTGCTTATCTTTTCTACTCCATCTCTTTGACTTCCATTTCTATTCCTGTAATCTCTTCCAAACCCTGCTTCTATCCCTCCACCTGTCCCTGTCCCTACATATACCTGAAATTCCTTCAAGTTAAATCCTGCTTCTTCAAGATGACTTTTAATATGCCCGAGATGATGCTTAACCTCCTGTAAAACCTCTGCTCTTTCTACATGAGCTATAATGTGCACATCTTTATGATGCACCCTTACTTCCAGATCAAGATGTCCTAATTCAGGAGGTTCGAGCTTCAAAATCGCCTTTTTTTCCCCGTCTGGAGAAACATCAAATACCATTTCCTTAACAATTTCTAATATCTGATTAATCTTTACCCCTTTTACATCCTTTACTTCTGATACCTTCTGTTTGGAATCTTCAATTTTAAAACCATGCCCGGACAGATAGTTCCCTAAGGACATTTCCCTGTTTGTAGATACCTCTTCTACTTTAAAAATCTTATTTAAATTACTATTTTTCAAAATCTCCCCTCTTTTACCATGAACCTCATTCAATTCGTTATCTTCCCCTCTTTTTATAAAACTTCCCTCTCCTTTCAAAGTCACTTTTTTACTCGCTTTTTTATTTTCTTTTAAAATCTGTTTTAAATCCACGCTAAAATTATTCTCATCTGATACTTTCTCACTTTTATCAAAAACTTTATTTAATGTCTTTTTATCATCAAAATTAAAAGCACTATGTTTAACTTTTTTATTAGATTTCTTGTTTTTCACAACCCTGAAGACTTCAACGTGTTTTATAAAATCAACCTCTTCCGGTTCTTTAGTATCAATTGTCCTTTTAATTCCGATACCCTCCTCTTCCTTATTAACTTCTTTTGTGCTTTCTTTAACCTGTTTATTATCTTTTACACCTTCCTCCAGATTTTCTTCCTGAATCTTTCCTAAAAATTCTCCTAAAATTTGCACCTTTCCCTCTTTTTTTATAAAAACCTCGTTTTCTTCAGATGTTTTTAAATTGTTAAGTTTATTCAGATCGCGATTAACATTTTCACATGAATTGATATTCTCATACAAAACCACCAAAAAATACTTGAACTTTTCCACCCCCTTTTTCCCTTCCTTTTCGTAAAAACTCTTTAAAACCTCTTTTAATTTCTTTAAAAATTCTTCTTTTTTAACTCCGGGATCTTCCAAAGTTCTGATTACTTCTTTTAATTGATCCTGTTCATCCTTCTCAAAAATATTTAAAAATTTTTTAACAGGTATAAAAACCTTATATACATCCTTCTTAAATACCGGTTTAGACACATATTCTTCTATTTTTCCTTTTCCATCAAAACACAAAAATCCATTTTCTCCTTTATGTTTGATAAAATTATCAAAATCTAATCCAGAATCTGATCCAGAATTTAAAGAAACGGATATTTCTGATAAATTCTTCTCCTCTATATTTATATTCGGATCTGTAAGACACAACAGATACAACATTAATGCAAAATCCATTAAACTCTGAGACTGTATTTTTATATTATTTCCTTGAAAAACATTTTGAATACCTTCGTTCATTCCCGGGCTAACTCTCTGAATCATATTTCTTACTCCTTATTGTTTTTTTACAATTTATAAGCAAATCGGATGCCCATTTTTTAGAGACTTTTTTTATAAATTGCTGGAAAAAATTTCCTGAAAATTATTTATGATAAAGAAAAAAAGGAAAAAAATTCCAGGATTTTAAAAATAAAAAAGCCCCCTTTAAAGGGGGCTTTTTGAAAAATTTTCCTTAATTTTCAAATTTATGAAGGAATGTAGAGAGTGCTCAAATAGAGAAATAATGTTTTATTTACAAAATTTACAAGTATTTTGGGATAAATTCCAAGTAAAATAATAAGCACAGAAGCTATTCCAACAGGAATAATAAAAGACCAGTCAAATTTATACTGAGAAATGGGAAGTTTTTCTTCATCCATATAAATAAACTTAACCACTCTAAGATAAGGATATGCTCCAATAACTGAAAAAGCAATAGCAAGCACTGCTACAAGAACATAATGAGCTTTAACAAGCGACATGAAGAGATAAAATTTTGCAATAAATCCTGCTGTAGGTGGAACCCCTGCAAGAGAAAACATAAAAATCAGAATAAGAAAACTCAAAAATGGCATCTTTTTACTGAGCCCAGCAAGATTTGGAATGTAAAGATATTCTTTCTGATAATTTGCAAAAAATATAAGAACAGAAAAGATTCCTACTGCCATAATGAGATAAATAAGCATGTAAAACAGGGCAAAAGAATATCCAAGATAATCCGCACTGATTAATCCAAGACCTGCATATCCTGCATGTGCTATTGAAGAGTAAGCAAGCATTCTGATAAAATTGTCCTGTTTTACAGCCATTATGTTTCCAACAAGTATTGTTAAAAGAATAATTGGTATAAGAAGTTTTCCTATTTCTACTTTTATAGGCATAAATCCAAGAAGAATTATTTTTATAAGGGTTGCAAGGGCTGCCAGTTTTACCAGAGATGCTATAAAACTTGTAATTGGTATAGGTGCACTTTCATAAGCATCAGGTGCCCACATGTGAAAAGGAACAAAAGAAAGTTTAATAGAAAAGCTGATTAAAAGTAACATAAATGCTAAAAGAATCTCCTTTTGATGAACCTGCTGTGAAAGTTTAATAAAAATATCCTTAAGATAAAAGCTTCCGGTAAAATAATATATAATTCCAAGACTTAAAAGCATAAATATCGAAGAAAAACTACCTGCAATAAAATACTTGAATGATCCTTCTATTGCAGGTTTGTTATATGCATAATTTAAAGCTATAAGAAAATACACAGGAAAACTCATTAATTCAATACTTAAATAAATGGTGATCAAATCTGTTCCAGAAACCATTAAAAACGAACCCACAATCGAGAATAAAATCAGAGCATAATACTCTCCCAGATTTAAGTTCTTGTAATTCTGAAGATATCCATAAGACATTATAAGAATTAAAATGGTTCCAAAAACTATAAATTCTTTTAAGGTTACTGTAAAAAAGTCGGTTTTATAAGCCCTCGTAAATTCTCCAAAAGGTGAATAGTAAAGCAAAACACTTATTAATGCACATACCAGAATAGAAATATAAAAAGCATAGTTTTTATTTTTTACAAACTTATCTATTAAAAAAATAAGAGTAGCCACTCCTATAAGTAGAACCTCTATTCCTATTACTGAAAAGTTTAAATTAGCAATACTTAACTGGTTCCCCATACACATCTCCCCCATTCACTATTTGAAATTCATAAGTAATACATTAACAGAGCTTCTCATAAAATCTAAAAGTAAATTTGGATAAAATCCAATTAAAAATACAAGCACAACCATAGGAATTATAGCAACAAGCTCATTAACTTTCATGGGCTGAAGCCCTATAACATTAGGACTTACCTTCTGACAAAAGACTCTCTGATAAAGCCAGAGCATATAAGCCGCTCCAATTATAACTCCTGTGCATGCAAAAACTGCCATCACTTTACTATGCATAAAAGCTCCAAGTAAAATCAGAAATTCTCCAATAAATCCATTGGTTCCCGGAAGTCCTATAGAAGCAAGAGTAAATATCATAAAAAACGCAGCATAAATAGGCATGGTCGTAGCAAGTCCTCCATAGTAACTTATAGCTCTTGTATGCGTCCTGTCATAAATAACTCCTACACACATAAACAAAGCACCGGTTACAACTCCGTGATTAATCATCTGAAGAATTGCTCCCTGAATTGCAATATGATTCAACGAAAAGATTCCAAGAGTAACAAATCCCATGTGGCTAACAGAACTGTATGCAATGAGTCTCTTAAGGTCATCCTGAGCAAGACAGGCAAGTCCAGCATAAATTATTGCTATTACAGAAAGAGTTAATACAAGTGGTGCAAAATATACCGTTGCCTTTGGAAACAGAGGCAATACATATCTTACAAATCCATATCCCCCCATTTTAATCAAAATCCCTGCAAGAATTACAGATCCAGCTGTAGGAGCTTCTGTGTGAGCATCCGGAAGCCATGTATGAACAGGCCACATAGGAACTTTAATAGCAAATGCTAAAGCAAATGCCAAAAATAACAATTTCTGAACATCAAAAGGTATACTCTGCTTTACAAGAACCGTATAATCAAAGCTTCCATACTTTATATAAAGATAAATAATAGCAATAAGCAT
The DNA here is from genome assembly GCA_964636875.1 of uncultured Thermodesulfatator sp. Taxonomy (GTDB): domain Bacteria; phylum Desulfobacterota; class Thermodesulfobacteria; order Thermodesulfobacteriales; family Thermodesulfobacteriaceae; genus Thermodesulfobacterium. The sequence continues at coordinate 23,020 of CAZWTB010000101.1, read as the reverse complement.
AAAAACTGATCCAACAAAAGTATAAAGGAAAAACTTTATAGTAGAATAAATTCTCCTCGGACCTCCCCAGATTCCAATAATTAAATACATTGGAATAAGTATAGCTTCCCAGAAAATATAGAATAGAAGAAGATCTAAAGCACAGAAAACTCCTACCATTGCAATATTAGTAAATAAAAGAGCAAGATAAAATTCTTTAACCTTCTTCTTTATAGAATCCCAGGAAATTAAAATACACAGTAAAGTAACAAGAGTAGAAAGCGGAACAAACAATACACTTATACCATCAACACCAAGAAAATAATAAGAATTAATAAAATTAAGCCATTTCTTCTTTTCCACAAATTGAAATCCTGGATCAGAAAAATTAAAATTTAACAGAAGAATTAATGAAAGAATAAAATCTATCAAAGTTACTATAAGAGCTGTCCACTTAATTAAACTTTCATTTTTCCTCGGAATAAAAAATAACGCTACTATTCCTATTAATGGAAACCAAAGTATCCAAGAAAGAATGTTTGGAAAAGCAGATCCCATACACCCGCCTCCACTTTAAAAATTATCTTAAATAAAACACTATAAAGTAAATTATTACTCCAAGTAATATAAATACATTGTAATAATTTACAATTCCATTATGAAACTTTCTTAATCCAGAACCAACAGTATCAACACTGTAAGCAGAACCATTTACAGTATTTTCAATCACAAATGTGTCAAGTATTAATTTAACTACAAATTCAGCAATCCAGAGAGTTGGTCTAACTATAGTATAGTAATAAAGCTCATCAAAATACCACTTTCTAAACAGGAAGGTGTAAATTCTTCTAAATCTGGAAGAAAATGCAGTTTCAAGTTCGGGTTTCTTTACATATACAAGCCATGCAAGTCCGATTCCAGTAAGTCCTGCAAGGACAGAAAGTAACATAAGAAAATATTCAAGTCCATGAGATGCTTCATGAACAACCTTTGGCTCTCCTACAACACTTTCAAGAAACTTCATAAAGTGGGCTCCACCACCTAAGCTTTCAGGAATCCCTAACCATCCAGAAAAAATAGCTCCAAAAGCTATAATAATTAAAGGTATCGTCATTACTTTTGGAGATTCATGAGGAACCTCTCCATGCAAAACCTCTCTTCCTCTAAATTCTCCACAAAATGCCTTAAATACAATTCTAAAAGTATAAAACGCAGTAAGTGCTGCTACAAACCATCCTATAAACCAGATAATCTTACCCCATGGATATTCAGAAAAGAATGCATGAGATAAAATTTCATCTTTACTGAAGAAACCTGCAAATCCAGGAACCCCGGAAATTGAAAGAGATGCAATAAGGAATGTCCAGAAGGTAATCGGCATATACTTCCTTAAACCACCCATTATTCTTATATCATTAGGATCCGGTGCATGGTGTAACGCATGAATTACACTTCCTGCTCCAAGAAAGAGAAGCGCTTTAAAATATGCATGAGTAAATAGGTGAAACATCCCCACTGCAAATGCACCTACTCCACAAGCCATAAACATGTATCCAAGCTGAGAAAGCGTGGAAAACGCTATCACTCTCTTTATGTCAAACTGAGTAGGTGCAATGGTAGCTGCCATAAAACATGTAAATGCTCCAACAAAAGCTACCATTGCCATAGCTGCTTCAGACATCTCAAATAAACTGTGAAGCCTTGAAACCATAAATACACCAGCAGTTACCATGGTAGCAGCGTGAATTAATGCAGAAACAGGAGTAGGACCTTCCATTGCATCCGGTAACCATACATGAAGTGGAACCTGAGCACTCTTTCCCATAGCACCACAGAAAAGCAAGAAACTGATTAAAAACGGAACATGTATCTCCCATCCACCAATATGGATATACTTGTGAGCTATTAAATGAAGCTTAGGAAACATTTCATGATAATAAAGAGTCCCAAGGAAGTAAAATACCATATAAATTCCAAGTGCAAATCCAAAGTCCCCCACTCTGTTAACTATAAATGCCTTCTTGGCTGCATCTGCTGCACTCTTTTTCTCATACCAGAATCCAATTAAAAAGTAAGAACAAAGTCCAACTGCTTCCCATCCAAGAAAGAGCTGAACTAAATTGTTTGAAAGAACAAGCATCAACATACTGAATGTAAATAATGCTATATAAGAGAAAAATCTATAGTATCCAGGATCTCCATGCATGTATCCAATAGAATAAACATGAATAAGAAAAGACAGAGAACAAACCATACATACCATCATTATGGAAAGAGGATCTACAAGAAATCCAAGCCCTACCTTAAGATGAGAAGATAAAATCCAGGTGTAGATGTCAAATTCGTATATCTTTCCACCAAGAACATCAAAAAGCGTCTTAAAACCCAATATAAAACTTAAAAATACCGCAAGAACCGGTAAATAGTGTGCCTTATCCCTCCAGTAAAGTCTTCCCAGAGTAAGAGTTATAATACTCGCTGCAAACGGTAAAAAGGGGATTAAAAATATCGTTAAGTTAAATTCTCTTATCACCTCAAAAGATTTCTCCACCATACACCTTACCCCTTAAAAAATGTAATTTCGTCAGAATATACCTTTTTCCTAAGCTTTTTGTATATCAATACCACAAGACTCAATCCTATAGCAGCCTCTGCAGCAGCCATCGCTATTATAAAAAATACTACTATATATCCACTTATATCCTTCGTATAATGAGATATAGCAGCAAACATTATTATCAATCCATTTAACATAACTTCTATACAAACAAGCATAACAATCAGATTCCTACGAAATATAAACCCAAACATACCTATAATAAATAAAATCAATGATAACGCTATATAGTGCCCCAATCCCACCACCTTTAAGCCTCCTTCACCTTTCTAACTAAGAAAACCACTCCCAAAATCGCTACAAGAAGTATTACTCCTATGATCTCAAACTGAAGTAAATAATGAGTAAATAAATAGGACGCTATCCACCATACATTACTTTTACCAGCACTAAAAGGTAAATGCGCAGAAAATCCAGGCTTCAAAGCCATTAAAATCCCCACATCCTTCACTATAAAAAAGACCGAAACCAAAAATATTATCAGACTTAAACAAAAACGCCTTATAAATATACTCCCTCTCGTCTCTTTACGTAAATTAATCAGATAAACCACAAATAAGAACAATACCAGAATGGCTCCAGCATATACTATAATCTGCACAGCAGTTAAAAAGTCAGATCCCAGAGTTAATAATACAAAAGCCTGATGAATAATCATCACCAAAACAAGTAATACTGTGTAAACAGGATTTTTAGAAAATACAGCAGCAGTAGTTGAAAATATCATAGCTATTGCAAGATAATAAAAAACTATTAAATCCCACGGTATATGAATACCACCCATACCTACACTCCCTTAAACTGCCTTTTTCTAATTGGTAACATCTTTTCAGGCACTCCCCTCGGCTTCCAGAAAGGATTTAAATATGGCCTTTTCTGTGTCACTATAAATTCATCCCAGTTCTTTAAAAGCTTTTCCTTATCAAAATAAAGATCATCCCTGGTATAACCTCCATAATCATAAAATTCCGTAAGCACAATAGCATTCACCGGACAAACCTCCTCACAATAACCACAAAAAACACATCTCAAAACATCTATTTCATACTTCGTTACCTTTCTCCTCTTAGTCTCTTTGTCAACCTCATATTCAATATGAATACACTGAGAAGGACATACCCTGGCACACCTTAAACAAGCAACACAAATAGTATCCCCTGTCTTTTCATCCCTCACAAGCGCATGCCTTCCCCTGAACCCCGGAGCAGGAACAAGTCTCTCCTTTTCTGGATATTGAATGGTTACAGGCTTTGCAAAAAGCAATTTCTTCAAAGTTAAAGCTAAACCTTTCCAGATTTCAATAAGCAGTGCCTTCTCTATTAACTTCCCCATCGCCTCTCCCTTACAATATTAATTTCAAAAAGGCTGTTACAAATAAGTTTGCTAAAGCTACAGGTATTAAAACCTTCCATCCAAGTCCCATAAGCTGGTCATAACGATAACGAGGAAGTGTTGCCCTCACCCAAATATAAGCAAAAAGTATAAAATAAAGTTTCACCAAAAACCAGAAACACGGAATATACGGGATGTCAAAAGGTCCCCACCACCCTCCAAGAAAACAGGTAACCGCAAGGGCACTCATTACAAGCATTCCAAAATATTCAGCTAAATAAAAAATAGAAAATCTCATAGCACTATACTCTACAAAATATCCAGCTACAAGCTCATTTTCACACTCAGGAAGATCAAATGGAGTTCTATTACACTCCGCTATTGCAGAAATCATAAATACAAAAAACGCAACAATCTGAGGAATTAAATAAAGCTTATACGGAGAATTAGCCTGAGCCTGCACTATATCTCCTAAATTCAATGATCCAGCCATCAAAACAACACTCAGAAGAGCAAGACTCATGGCAATTTCATAACTTATAACCTGAGCACTCGCTCTCAAACCTCCCAAAAATGCATAACGAGAATTAGAAGACCATCCAGATAAAATTACTCCATAAGAACTAAGACCACTAAGAGCTAAAATAAAAAGAAGTCCAACATTTATATTACTTAAAACAAATCCCTTCCATAATGGGATTAAAGCAACTCCAGTCCCTGCACATACAAGAGAAATAAGAGGAGCTATATAAAAAATAGGCTTGTCAACTCCATAAGGAACTATCTCTTCTTTAGCAAGCAATTTAAACATATCTGCAAAAGGCTGAAGCAATCCCCTTGGTCCAACCCTGTTAGGACCAAGCCTCTGCTGCATCCTCGCTATTATCTTTCTTTCTGCATAGGTTAAATATGCTACATGTAAAAGAGAAATTCCTGCTATTATCGCACTGACTATAATAACCACCACAAGCTTTATTAATAAAGGAGTTAAAGAAGCCCAGTCCATACCCCCTCCCTATCTATCCGAATCTCCCAAAACTACATCAAGCGTTCCTATTATCGCAACAAGGTCTGCAATCATGTGCCCCTTCGTCATATGCGGTATCGCAGATATGTGAACAAAAGAAGGAGTCCTTATCCTCAACCTCCACGGCTTACTGCTTCCATCACTTACCACATAAACCGCAAGCTCTCCCTTCGGCGACTCTATAGCAGCAAAAGCTTCCCCTACAGGAGCCACTGGCTCATCCTTCCCCTTAAAAATAAATCCCCTCTTAGGATGAGGCACAGCCTGAGGTGACTTCTTCTTCTCAGGAATCAATAAATCCGGAGCATTCTCCGCCACCACAGGCTCACCATTCGTCTCAGGAAGCTTGTCCAAACACTGCCTTATAATAGAATTAGCCTGCCTCAATTCCTCCATCCTGACACGGTATCTATCATACGTATCTCCATTCTTCCCTACAGGAACTTCAAATTCTACTTCATCGTAGGCATCATAAGGTCTGAACTTCCTAACATCATAAGGAACTCCCGAACCCCTTAAACAGGGACCAGTTAAACCTAAATTAATAGCCTCTTCCGCAGATACAACCGCTATATTCTTCGTTCTCTTGAGCCAGATTCTATTAACATCTATAAGAGTCTCATAATCAAGAATTCTATTAGGAAATTCTTCTGTAAATTTGTAAAGCTCATCTATTATCTCCTGAGTAAAATCAAGCCTTACACCACCTACCCTTACATAACTGTGCGTAAGCCTTGCACCACATATTCTCTCAAATATATTTAACAACCACTCTCTATCTCTAAAACAATAAAGAAATACCGTCATCGCTCCTATGTCAAGAGCATGAGTTGCAAGCCATAAAAGATGATTACAAATTCTCGCCATTTCACAAACTATCGTCCTCAAAAGCCTCGCTCTCCTTGGAACCTTTACCTTAAAAATCTTCTCAAAAGCTAAAGCGAAAGCTACATTGTTCGCTGCAGAAGAAATATAGTCAAGCCTGTCACTTAAAATAATAGCCTGATTATAATTTAAATTCTCTCCAAGCTTCTCAACACCTCTGTGTAAATAACCAACCACTGGATCACATTCAACTATGGTCTCTCCATCAAGTTTTAAAATCAATCTAAGAACCCCATGCGTAGAAGGATGCTGGGGTCCCATATTTATATAAAACGGTTCATCCCAGCTATTGTTATTTATATCCTTTTTTGTAACCTCTATCAACATAGACATATTACCTCTTCCCCTTATACCTTGCTTTTAATTCTTTATATGTTTTCCACTCATGCTCATCATCTAAAAATAATGGATAATCCTTTCTCAAAGGATACCCCTTCCAGTCATAAGGCATAAGCACCCTTCTTAAATCAGGATGCCCTTTAAACCTGATACCAAACATATCATAACACTCTCTCTCAAACCAGTTAGCCGTCTTCCACAACGGCGTCACTGAATAATGCCAGCAATCATTCTCAGGAACCCTAACCTTAATCCTAATCAAAATTCTCATAGAAATACTGTAAAGATGATAAACCACCTCAAACCTTTCAGGAACTCCTCCAGGTTTATAATTCAAATAGTCAACTCCACATAAATCTATTAAATAATCAAATTTTTTCTCTTCTTTTAAATACTTTATAAAATCCAGAAAACCCTCTCGCTTACATATAATAGTTGGAACATCCTTCTGCTCTACTTTTTCTATTACTTCAGGAAACTTGCTCTGCAGTTCCTTTAAAAGTTCCTCCACACCTCTACCTCCAACAACCCCATCTCTTAGATTCTCTCTTTATCTTTTCCTGCAGACTTACAAGCCCGTAAAGCAATGCCTCTGGTCTCGGTGGACATCCAGGAACATAAACATCAACAGGCAAAAATTCATCACAACCCTGCGCCACAGCATAAGTCCTGAAAACTCCTCCAGAACAGGCACAACTTCCCATAGCTATAACATATTTGGGCTCTGGCATCTGATCATATACCCTTCTAACTATAGGAGCCATCTTTTTAGTAACAGTTCCCGCTACTATAAGAACATCTGCCTGCCTTGGGGTAGCTCTAAATATTATACCAAATCTGTCAAGATCATAATGACTCGCTCCTGTTGCCATCATCTCAATAGCACAGCAGGCAAGACCAAACGTCACAGGCCACATAGAACCAGCTCGCGCCCAGTTTATAATCTTATCTATGGTCGTTAAATAAACAGGTGCACCAGGAACCTGTCTGACTCCAGGAGCAACCTTCACTGTAACCTTCTCTATCTTCTCTATTCCCATTGCAATGCTCCCTCACTCCAAGCATATATATAAGCTGCAAGTAATAAAATAGTAAATACAACTATCTCAATAAAACCAAACCACCCCAAACTCTCAAATACCACTGCCCACGGATAAAGAAAAATTATCTCCACATCAAATACCAGAAATAAAACAGCTATTAAATAAAATCTAATCCTAAAAGGAATTCTCGCATCACCCGTGGGATCAAGCCCACATTCATAAGGAATTAATTTTTCATGATAAGGTCTTCTTGGACCTAAAATCCTGTTGACAGTTATTAAAGCCACTCCTATGACCAACAAAATTAACGCAAAAATAAAAAATGGCAAATAAGTTCCCATCGCTACTTACCTGCCTCCTGAGCTGTTTGTTGTTGCTGGCTTTCTCCTCCTTTCCCAGCTGGTTTTGCCCCTGCCTTTGCAGAAGGCTTCTTGGGTGGAATCTTTACTTCCTTCACAACCAAGGCACCCTCAGGACATGCCTCAACACAATAAGGTTGCCCCCCTCCTACAACCCTATCATAACAGGCATCACACTTGGAAATAATACCTATCCTCGCATTATACCTCGGCACACCCCAAGGACATGCCTCTATACAATTCTTACACCCTATACACCTGTCTTTATAAAATACAACCGCACTCCCTACCCTCTGCAAAGCACCTACAGGACACGCCTCAGCACACTGGGGCTTCCTACAATGTAAACACGAAAAATAAGCAAACTTGTCTCCAACTTTAAATATCCTGCAATTCGAAACCCCATCGTGTGCCTTCAAACAAGCCCTAACACACTTGGCACATCCCTTACACTTGTCTACTACATGAACAATATTGTAATTATTCATACTTTGCAATCTTATTTTTTTTTGCCTTTTTGTCAAGGACAAATACTTGAAATTGTTCCTTCTTATTGGCAGTTTTTAAAATTAATGAATTAACTTTTTCTTTTTTTTTCAATTTTTAATTACTTTTCTCTTTTTTACAAATTTTTCTCGCAAAACTAAAATTAAATTGCCCTCTTCTATCTCCTGAACTATAACGCATACACCCTCAAAACATAAAAATAAAAATGCTAAAAATAAATAAATTACATCCAAAATCTCTCTTCCTCTTATTAATTCATAAAAATTACATCCCCCTTCTTTAAATACCCTCTTCCTAACTTCTTCTATATAATGCTCAATATTTTCCCTTTCCACATCTGGCAATACCTCTTCCTTCACCCCCTCCCTTTCAAGAACTCTTATCAATACCCCCAAAAGCCATGTTATATCCCCTTTACTCCCTCTTACTTCATTCTCAAATTCACTGTTAATATCTGGTAAAAACACATCTTCCCAGAGCAATTTTCTGCTCCTTAAAAATTCCTCTATTCCACTTACTCTAACATCCTCCAATATAACCTTCTCTTCTACTTCTTCAATCTCGTTTTTTCTCTTTAAAAGCATCCTGCTTTTTAAATACAAAAGTTCTGAAATCTTTATCAGAGCTTCAAGAAACCAGGCTTTAATCCATATATCCCTATCGAGAGTTATAATGTGCTTAATCAGTGAATAAAGCTCTACTTCTTCAATCTGCTTCTTTATTTCTGAAATATTTACCAAAAAATGGTCTTCTTTTTTTAAAAGAATTTCCATTTATTGAGTCTTCTTTGACAGCAGGTGAACTTTTTTAAAACACAGATTCATAATGACTTTTATACCGTGTTTTTCTGCAAGATCCTTGGCTTCTTCATTAATAACTCCTTCCTGAAGCCAGATGACTTTGGGACGAAGTTTTATGGCTTCTTCCACAATAGGAAGCACATATTCAGGTTTCCTGAAAATTATTACAACTTCTGGTTTAAAATCTTCAGGCAGGGAAGAAAGAGAAGGATATACTTTTTTACCAAGAATTTCGTCCCGAACCGGATTTATAAATTTTACTTCAAATCCTTCTTTTAACAGATATTCTGCTACCTGATGACTCGGTCTTTCTGGTTTATGACTTACTCCAACTATGGCTATTTTTTTATACTTTTTTGGTATTTCCAAAATATCTTCAGAAACCGAAGAATAATCAGGGAGTTCACACACTGTTTTCACTTTTTTACCTCTGCTTTACAAATTTTAAGAAAACTATCAACTTTTAAAGATGCCCCTCCTACAAGGACACCGTCTATGTTGGGCTGAGCCATAAGTTCTTCTATATTGGAAGGTTTTACACTTCCTCCATAAAGAATTCTTATTCTGTTTGCAATTTCTTCTGAACAAATCTCCTTTAAAAGACCTCTTATAAATTGATGAACCTCTTCTGCCTGTTCAGGAGTTGCTGTTTTACCTGTGCCTATCGCCCATACGGGTTCGTATGCTATCACAAGATCTTCTCCTTTTACTTCAGACACAAGGGAAAGTCCTTTTCTTACCTGACTTTCAACCACCTCAAATGTCTTTCCTGCCTCTCTTTCTTCAAGTTTTTCACCAACACAAAGCACAGGAATTAATCCCTCTTCATAAACACCCTTTACTCTTTTTGCAATAAGTTCATCACTTTCACCAAAAATGTGTCTCCTTTCAGAATGACCAACTATTACATATTTTACATTCAGTTCTTTTAACATTATCGGTGATATTTCTCCTGTAAAAGCTCCACTTTTTTCCCAGCAGGCATTCTGGGCACCCAGCACCACAGGACTATTCTCTGTAAGCTCTTTTGCAAGAGCCAGAGCTGTAAAAGGAGGTGCTATCATTATCTCTCTATCTTCTCTTTTTTCCATGCCTTTTAAAAACTCTTCAAAAAACTCCCTTGTTTCAGAAAGAGTCTTATTCATCTTCCAGTTTCCTGCAAAAAGATATTTTTTCATTATGTGCCTCCTTTATTTACTTTTTCAACACCGCAAGACCAGGTAGTTCCTTACCTTCAAGGTATTCAAGAAATGCTCCCCCTGCTGTGGAAATGTATGAGAACGCATGTTCCACACCAGCAAGTTTTATTGCAGAAATAGTATCTCCTCCACCTGCAATTGTTACAGAAGAAAGTCCTGCTATTCTGTGAGCTATAGCTACTGTTCCTTCGTGAAAAGGAGGTTTCTCAAAGTATCCAAGAGGTCCATTCCATACTACAGTTCTTGCTCCCTGAAGAGCTTCTGAAAAAAGTGCCACGCTCTTTTTACCTATATCATAAATTTTATCTCCTTTCTGCACTTCTTTTAATCCTACTTCTTTTACCTCTCCGTTTCTTTCACCCACTGCATCAACAGGAAGATAAAGTTTAACCTCCTGTTCCTTTGCCTCTTTTAAAACCTTTTTTGCTATATCAAAAAATTCCTCTTCAACAAAGGAATCCCCTACTTCATATCCTTTAGCAGCAAGGAAAGTATTAGCCATAGCTCCACCTATTATTAACTTGTCTATTTTACTCAAAAGACTCTTCAAAACTCCTATTTTGGTTGAAACTTTACTACCTCCTACTATAGCGTAAAAAGGTCTCTCTGGTTTACTGACAACTTTCGTAAGGTATTTTAATTCCTTTTCCATCTGAAAGCCTATTCCTTTATCTTTTACAAGCTCTGCTATCCCTACCACCGAAGCATGTGCCCTGTGAGAAACAGAAAATGCATCGTTTATAAATACATCTGCAAACTTTGAGAGAAGCTTAGCAAATTCAGGATCGTTTTTGGTCTCCCCTTTATAATATCTCACATTCTCAAGAAGTAGAACCTCTCCCTCTTTTAATTCTTCCAGAACCTTTTCTGCAGACTCTCCCTCAAGTTCTTCTAAAAATTTAACTTCTGTATTAAGCACCTTTTTTAAGTATTCATAAACAGGCTTCAAAGATAACTCCGGCACTTTTTTACCTTTAGGTCTTCCGAGATGAGAACACAAAATAACCTTTCCCAGAGATTTTATCGCATATTCTACGGTGGGCAAACTTTCAATTATTCTTGTATCATCCGCGATTTTCCCATTTTCAAGAGGAACATTGAAATCAACTCTTATAAAAATCTTCCTCCCTTTTAAATCCAAATCTCTTATAGTTTTCATCCGCCCCCTCCCAAAACTTTTAAAAACTGGAAATTCTTTTTAATAAATTAGCAACTTCAAGCGCACTTAAAGCTGCTTCTGCTCCTTTATTACCTGCCTTTGTCCCTGCTCTTTCTATTGCCTGTTCTATGGTATCAGTGGTTAAAATTCCAAAAATAATAGGAATACCTGTCTCGAGCATCACCTGAGCTATCCCCTTTGAAGCTTCTGCAGCTACATATTCAAAATGAGGAGTTGCTCCTCTAATAATTGCTCCAAGACACAAAATAGCATCAAATTTTCCTGTCTGGGCAAGTTTTTTTGCTACAAGAGGTATTTCAAATGCCCCCGGAACCCAGGCAACATAAACATCTCTTTCCGAAACCCTGTGCCTTTTTAAAACATCTAAAGCCCCCTCCAGAAGTTTCTGTGTAATAAAAACATTAAATCTACTAACAACTATTCCTATCTTTAAACCCTCACCCTCATAAAAACCTTCCAGCACAGTATATTCCATAAAACTTCACCTCCTGCTTTTCTTTAAAATAGAAGGCGAATAAATTATAACCTTCTCACCATCTTTTATCAGTCCATACTTCCTTCTCAAAATATCTTCATAAACTGATGCATACTTTAACATATTTTCTATTTTCCTTTTATAGCTCTGATTTACTTTGCTTAATTTTTTAATCTCTGCCACTTCCCTATGGATCATCCAGTTTAATCCGAAATAAATCCCCATGAGAACAAAAAAAATTGTTAAAAGCAGAAAAAAAATAAGTCTTTTTCCCTTCTTCTTTCTTTTTCTGGACTTTATTAAAATTTCTTTTTTTCTTCTAAACATTGCCTATCCCTGAATGGTAGAATTAAAAACAGGAGGCGGGGGTGGTGGGGGAATGGGAATTTTTACCCTGTATTTTTTTTGCTTGCTTCCAAAAATTTTTTTTAACAGATACTCTATCCAGTTAAGAAAAACAAAACCTTTCTCTGTTGAACTCTTTTCCTTAACAACTGGTGTTTTCTTCACACTATCAGCATATCCCATTCCCGTGTATAAAATACTTCCTGTAAAAAAACAAATTATTAAAACTATTACTGTTAAAAATCTCACTTTTTACCTTTTTTTTTCGAGCTCCTTCTCTTTTTCTGCAACAAGCAGTCTTGTTTTAACCACTGTATCCGGAGTAAGACTCATGGAGTCAATTCCACATTCTACAAGAAATTCTGCAAAATCCGGAAAATCACTTGGAGCCTGTCCGCAAATTCCAATCTTTCTTTTCTTTGCCTTGGCAATCTGAATTACTTCTCTAACAAGCTTCTTTACTGCAGGGTTTCTTTCATCATAAAGATGGGATACGAGTTCGGAATCTCTATCAAGTCCAAGAGTCAGCTGGGTAAGATCATTGGAACCTATGGAAAATCCATCGAATATCTCTGCAAAATCTTCTGCCAACACTACATTGCTCGGAATTTCACACATTACATAAATTTCAAGCCCGTTTTCTCCCTGTTTTAATCCGTATTTTGCCATTACATCTATAACCTTTTTACCTTCTTCCGGAGTCCTACAAAAAGGAACCATAACCTTTACATTGGTAAGCCCCATTTCATCACGCACTTTCTTAAGTGCTTTACATTCAAGAGCAAAAGCTGGTTCAAATCTTGGATCGTAATATCTCGAAGCCCCTCTCCACCCTATCATTGGATTATGTTCTTCTGGTTCGTATAAAAATCCACCAACGAGATTGGCATATTCATTACTCTTAAAATCTGAAAGCCTTACTATTACATCCTTGGGATAAAATGCAGCTGCAATGGTTGCCACTCCCTGAGCCAGTTTATCGATAAAAAAGTCTCCCTTGTTTTCATAACCGTATGTCCTGTCCTCAATAATTTCCACAACTTTTTTTATCTTTTTATCTTTTTTAGCTTTTTTCTTCAATTCTTTGTAATTTAAAAGTGCAAGAGGATGTATCCCTATGTGAGATCCTATTATAAACTCTATACGAGCAAGTCCTACTCCATCATTGGGAATCTGTCCCTGAGCAAATGCCTGTTCGGGAATCCCCACATTCATCATTATTTTGGTTTTGGTTTTAGGAAGTGAAGTAAGATCTATTCTTTCAACTTCGTATTCTACAAGACCTTCAAGCACTCTACCCTCTTCTCCCTGAGAACAATCTACAGTAACCTCCTGTCCGGTTTTTATAGCTTTTGTGGCAATTTCAGTTCCTACTACACATGGAATTCCAAGTTCCCTTGAAACTATTGCTGCATGACAGGTCCTACCTCCCTTATCCGTAATTATAGCAGACGCCTTTTTCATTATAGGTTCCCAGTCAGGATCTGTCATTTCTGCAACAAGAACCTCTCCTTCCTGAAATTGACCTATCTCGCTCACATCAAGAATTACCCTTGCCTTACCCTGCCCTATCTTACTACCAACTGCTTTTCCAGTGCATATAACTTTTCCTTCCCCCTTAAGCTTAAAAATTTCGTAATATTTTTCCTCTTTTACACTATGAACCGTTTCAGGTCTTGCCTGCACTATGTAAAGTTCTCCTGTTCCGACTTTTTTTCCATCCCCATCTTTTGCCCATTCAATATCCATAGGTCTTCCATAATGCTCCTCTATTGCCATTGCCCATCTGGCAAGCGTAAGAATCTCATCATCAGAAAGAACATATTTTCTTCTCTCTTCCTTTCCGGTTTTAACTGTCCTTATAGGACACCTTGCAGAAGTTCCATATACCATTTTTATATCTTTACTACCCAGACGCTTGGAAAGAATTGGTCTATATCCCTGTTTAAGAGTGGGTTTAAAAACATAATATTCATCTGGATTAACCTTTCCCTGAACAAGAGCCTCTCCAAGTCCCCATGTTCCTGTAATATAAACCACATCTTTAAAACCACTTTCCGTATCCAGAGTAAACATCACTCCTGAACAGGCTTTATCACTTCTTACCATCTTCTGCACTGCAACAGAAAGATACACTGAAAAGTGATCAAATCCCTTGTCCTCACGGTAGGAAATTGCCCTATCTGTAAAAAGCGATGCAAAACATTTCTGCACCGCCTTTATAACATTGGTTATTCCGCTTATATTAAGATAGGTCTCCTGCTGTCCTGCAAAAGAAGCATCAGGAAGATCTTCTGCTGTTGCAGAAGATCGAACCGCAACATCCACATCCTTTCCATACATCTCTTCCATCTTTCCATAAGCTCTGCTTATCTCTTCAGCAAGCTTTTCAGGCATCTTTGCTTTCAATATAAGATTCCTTATTTTCTTACCCCTCTTCTGCAAATCCTCCACATCCTTTGTATTAAGACCGGTTAAAATCTCTTTTATCTTCTTATCAAGTCCGTTTTCTTTAATAAAATATCTGTAAGCCTCCGCAGTAACTGCAAAACCATACGGAACTTTTATCCCCTTTGGAGTAAGTTTGGAATACATCTCACCCAGAGATGCATTTTTACCTCCTACAAGGGGCACATCATTATATGTTATTTCATCAAACCACAATATAAAAGGCTTCTTCCCGCTCATGAGACTGCCTCCTTTTATTTTTTGCTGTTACTACACCATTTTTTAACTTCTTTTAAAAAAGCATAGCAAAAATTAAAAAGATTGTCAAGAGAAGGTTAAAAAATTGACTTAATCAAAGTAGAAAACTTCTTTTAGTTGTTAATTTAAATTTTCAAAAAATTAATTTTTTCTTGACAAATTCCGATAAATATTATATATAAAAATTGTAGGAAAGGTGGGAGGGGAGATGAAAGTATACGAAGTTTTCCAGAAAGTAACCTTTCCAGAACAAAAAATTAAAAAAGTTGATTCCTCGTTTGAAGAATATTTTAAAACAGCTTTAAAAGAACTCGATACCAGGGAATTTCAAAAAAGGCAGGAATATGAAAGAGTAAAGATAATAGCACAAAAACTGGAGGATGTTTACAGAATTCTGGAAAAACTTGAAAAAAAGGAACTTGATTTTTCTTCTTCTCAAACCATAGGAGATTTCCTTATGGCAAAAGCTTTTGAAGTGGAAAAAATGTCTGATTATATTAATGACGAACCCATAAGGAAGATCTTTAAAGAATGGGCTTTTTTCATTGGAATAGAAGCTCAAAAACTTAAACAGGGTTTTTATTCCTGACGGTTCTGTCTTTTAGTCCCATTTCTATTAACTTTTGCACCAGGTCTTCAAAAGAAAATCCTGCTTTTCTCGCAGATAAAGGAAGAAGACTGGTTTCTGTCATTCCCGGAATTGTATTGGTCTCAAGAACATAAAATTCGTTTTCAACAAGGATCATGTCGGTTCTACTGTAATGTCTGAGTCTTAAAATTTTATGAGCCCTTAGTGCGTAATCCTGAGCCTTTAAGCTTAATTCCTCAGAAATATCTGCAGGACATATTTCTTCTGCTTTACCGGGTGTGTATTTTGTCTGATAATCAAAAAATTCTGATTCTTTTGGAATTATTTCCACAACAGGAAGTGGTTTTCCATCAAGGATCCCCACTGTAAATTCTCTTCCTTTTAAGTATTTTTCCACCAGTATTTCCTCATCAAAATCAAATGCAATGTTACAGGCTTTTTCAAGTTCTTTTTCTTCCTTTACTATACTCATTCCCACACTTGAACCCTGAGAAGCAGGTTTTACAACCAGAGGATATCCCAGTTTTTTTGCAAAATCTTTTATTATATTTTTATCAAAAAGAAAATCTACTTTAAAAAAAGTTTTACCTTCAGGCACTTTAAGTCCTGCAAGTTTGTAAAGTTCTTTGGAAATTCCTTTATGCATTGCAAGCGAACTTCCCAGGACATCTGCTCCCTGATAAGGTATTCCCAGAGAATCCAGAAATCCCTGAAGGCTTCCGTCTTCTCCACCTTTTCCATGAACAACAATAAAAGCAAAGTCTATTTCTCTGGCTTTTTCTGCAAGTCTCACAAGATCAAAAGCAGGATCAAAAACTTCTACCTGGTGTCCAAGAGATAAAAGCGCCTTTTTAACAGCCTCTCCCCCTTTTAAAGATACCTCCCTTTCAGAAGAAATTCCTCCAGCAAGAAGTGCTACCTTTAACTGCTTCTTCCAGCACACTTCTTACCTCCTTTATTTCTTTTAATCTATTTATAACATCTGGATCCTCTCCCACTTCATTAAATATCTTTTTCTCAAGCAAAACAGTTGCAAACTCAAGTAACTTTAATTTTATTTTTATCCTTAGATTTTTACCGTATCTTATTTTAAGATCTTTAAACCTTTCCTCAAGAGAAACTATTTCTTCGTGTTTTACTCTTTTATCTGCATAATATACCACCTCTTTTTCTTTTACTTTACAGAAGTAAAACCACGGTTTTAAATAAACATGAAACTTAACTATTTCTGCTTCTTTATAAAATCCAAGTTTCTTTAAAAATTCGTATCCCATAAGAGCGTGGTTCTTTCCGTTTTTTAGTGATTCGTGTTTTTTTATATCATGAAGCAATCCACCCACAGCAAGAAGTCTCATATCAAGATGTCTGTCTGTTTTTTTATAATACAAATACCCTATAAAAACTGATATAAGAGCAACTGTTTCAGAATGTTTTATTATGTGAGAGGGGACTCCCTGCTTTTTTAAAAGTTCGTATGCTTGTTCTACACTTAATTCTTTTTTCATTTTATTGTAGAGATAATAAATAAAAATACAGGGGAAGCAAAGAGAACTCCGTCTATTCTATCGAGCATTCCACCATGTCCCGGAATTAAAGTTCCTGCGTCTTTTTTCCCAACTGCTCTTTTAAAAGCTGATTCAAAAAGATCTCCAATTGTTGCTATAATTCCAAGAAGAATAGAAATTAATAAACCTGTTGGAAAAGAAAAAAAGTGAAATATTCTATTCACGATTATTCCTGCAATTACAGCTAAAATAATCCCACCAAAAAAACCCTCCCAGGTTTTTTTTGGAGACAAGCCAGGGAAAAATTTGTGTCTGCCAAAAGTCTTTCCTGAAATATATGCTCCTGTATCATTTCCAAAAACTACACTAAAAAAGTAAATCAAAATTACAGAACCTTTAAGATCAATTATTTTACCCAGAGGATAAAGTCCTGTCCATAGATAAAAAAGTCCAAGAGAAAAAGGGAAAAAATAAACTTTAAAAAATTCTTTTTTATACTTAAACATATGAGGAATAAAAGAAAAAAACAGGAAAAAGAAAAAAATAAAAAAAAGAGGTAAAGACCTTACAAAAAAACCCGAAAAAAGGCTTGCACATAAAATCCCTGATCCATAAAAAAACCATGGCAAAGAAAAGTCATAAAGTCCGATCCATTCATGAAAACATATCACTCCAACCAGAAGAATCAGAACTTTTAAAAACCAGACAGGAGATTTAAGAAGTAAAAAAATAAGCAGAGGAAAGAGGATAACAGCAGAAATAATTCTTTTAAACATTGATAACTTTTCCGAATCTTCTTTCTCTTTGCTGATAAGAAATCAGAGCCTTTATATATTCTTCTTCTGTAAATTCAGGCCAGTAAATTTTTGTAAAGTAAAATTCAGTGTAGGCACTCTGGAAAAGTAAAAAATTTGAAATTCGAATTTCTCCTCCTGTTCTGATGAGAAGATCAGGATCAGGAATTTCTCCGGTATAGAGATATTTTCTAAAAAGACTTTCTGTAATATCTTCGGGATTTATAATTCCTTTTTTTACATCCTCTGCAATATTTTTTACCGCATTAATAATTTCTGCTCTTCCACCGTAGCTTAAAGCCATACACAGAAGCAGATTTTTATTATCTGCAGTTTCTTTTTCTACAAATTCAAGTTTTTCTTTTACATCTTCTGGAAAATCGTTTTTTTCACCTATCACTTTAAATTTTATTCCTTTTTTTTGCATTTCTGGAAGCTGATCGTCAAGATACCACTTTAAAATTTCAAAAAGAGCTTCTATTTCATCTCTGGGTCTTTGCCAGTTTTCTTTAGAAAAGGCATAAAGGGTTAATACAGGGATACCAAGCTCAACTGTTTTGGAGATTATTTTTTTAGCTACTTCTGCCCCTTTTTTATGTCCAAAGATACGCGGAAGTCCTTTACTTTTAGCCCACCTGCCATTTCCATCCATAATAATTGCAACATGACAGGGTAATCTTGCAGGATCAAGAGAAACTTCTTTCAGATCTTTCTGCATATGATTGATAGATTAAACTGTAAGAATTTCCTTTTCTTTTTCCTTAACAAGTTCTTCTATCTTTTTTATAAACTCATCGGTTAATTTCTGAACTTTTTTTTCAAGCTGTCTGTAATCGTCCTCTGAAATTTCTCCTTTTTTCTTGGCGGTTTTAAATTTATCGAGCAGATCTCTTCTGAGATTTCTGATAGCTATTCTGGATTCTTCTGCAAGTTTACCCACTACTTTTAGAAGATCCTTTCTTCTTTCCTCTGTTAAAGGCGGAACCACCAAACGAATTACTTTTCCATCACTTGTAGGATTAATTCCAAGATCAGATTTCTGAATAGCTCTTTCTATTTCTTTAAGAAGATTGGGATCCCAGGGCTGAATAACCAGAACCTTTCCTTCAACAACATTTACACTTGCTACCTGTGTAATAGGGAGTTTTGTTCCGTAACAATCTACTTTTATTCCTTCAAGAAGTGCTACAGATGCTCTGGAAGTTCTTATATGAGCAAGTTCTTCTTTAAAAGCTTTTATAGTTTTCTCCATTTTTCTTCTGGTTTCTTCCATAACAGAATTCATTTATTCCTCACCCCCTTTCGTAATAAGAGTTCCTACTTTTTCTCCAAGAACTGCTTTTTTTATGTTTCCCTGTTGTAAAAGATTAAAAACAAGGATAGGAAGATCATGATCCCTGGCAAGGGAAAAAGCTGTTGCATCCATAATTTTTAAGTTTTTTTCTATTGCTTCCTGAAAACTGAGTTTTTCGTATTTTTTAGCTTCTGGATTTTTAAGGGGGTCTTTATCATAAACTCCGTCAACTTTTGTTGCCTTAAAAAGAACCTGGGTTTTTAGTTCCAGAGCTCTTAAAACCGCTGCAGTGTCAGTGGTAAAAAAAGGATTACCTGTTCCACAGGCAAGAATCAATACTCTTCCTTTTTCAAGGTGTTTTAATGCTTTTTCTCTTATATATGGTTCAGCAACTTTTATTACTTCAAGAGCAGACATAACCCTGCAGGGTATTCCTCTGTTCTCAAGGGCATCAAGAAGGGCAAGGGAATTGATAAGTGTTGCAAGCATTCCCATGTAATCTGCCCTTGCCCTGTCCATACCCTGTTTTTCACCTGCAACCCCTCTAAAAATATTTCCCCCTCCAATAACTATACCAGCCTCCACTCCAAGCTCATAAATCTCCTTCAATTCCTCTGCTATTCTGGAAATTACTGCACCATCAATACCAAATTCCCTATCTCCCAGAAGTGCCTCACCAGAAAGCTTTAAAAGTATCCTTTTATACTTCATCCCTTATTCACCTATCTGATACCTGCAAAATCTTTTAATTACTATCTTTTCTCCTGTTTTTGCTATTAACTCATTCAAAAGATCCTGTATGGTAATTTCTGGATTCTTTATAAAATCCTGTTCAAGAAGCACATTTTCCTTATAAAACTTTTCGAGTTTTCCTTCTATTATTTTAGGAATAATATGCTCGGGTTTTCCGCTTTCTCTAAGCTGTTCTTCGTAGATCTTTTTTTCTCTTTCAAGAATCTCGGGAGGCATCTGCTCCCTGCTTACACAGATAGGATTTGTTGCTGCTATCTGCATGGCAACATCGTGAGCAAATTGTTGAAATTCTTCTGTCCTTGCAACAAAATCCGTTTCACAGTTTACCTCCACAAGAACACCTATTTTTTTATTACTATGAATATAAGCGGATATTACTCCTTCAGAAGCCTCCTTACCTGCTCTTTTAGCAGCGATAGCAAGTCCTTTTTTTCTAAGAATGTCTATAGCTTTTTCTATGTCTCCTCCTGCTTCTTCCAGAGCTTTTTTACAATCTGAAAATCCTGCAGCTGTCCTTTTTCTAAGCTCTTTAATAAGTTCAATGGTTACCTCTCCCATAATTTCCCCTCCTGCCTGAAATTTTTACTCTTCCACATGTTTCTTGGCTTCTTCCTCTAATTGCACATCCTTTTCTTCCTCTGCAAGAACTTCCTGAATAATTTCTTCTGCTATTTCTTCTTCGGTCTTGGACTCGACTTCTTCAGCCATTGCTTCTTTGTCAGTCATTGCAGCAAGTCTTTCCTTGTAAATCTCAAGACCCTCAAGACAGGCATCCGCAATCCTGCTGGTAATAAGCTTAACCGCTCTAATAGCATCATCATTCCCAGGAATTATATAATCTATAAGATCTGGATCACAATTCGTGTCAACTATTGCAACTATAGGAATACCCAGTTTTCTTGCTTCCTTTACTGCAATTTCTTCATAAACAGGATCAACTATATAAAGAGCCTGAGGAAGTGATTCCATATCTTTTATTCCTGCAAGATTTCTTTCAAGTTTGTTTTTTAAACGTTCCAGTTTTAATCTTTCCTTTTTTGGAAACCTTTCTATGGTTCCATCTTCAAACCAGGATTCAATTCTTTTAAGTTTTTCCACACTTTGTCTGATTGTTCTAAAGTTCGTTAAAGTTCCACCAAGCCAGCGGTGGTTAACATAATACATTCCACAGCGCTGTGCTTCTTCTTTAATGGTTTCCTGTGCCTGTTTTTTCGTCCCTACAAATAAAAGTTTCCCTCCTTCTGCCACCAGATTTACCACAAATTCGTAAGCAATCTCAAAGTATTTAATGGTTTGCTGAAGATCAATAATGTGAATCCCGTTTCTTTCTCCAAAAATAAAAGGCTTCATCTTGGGATTCCATCTGCGGGTCTGGTGTCCAAAATGAACACCTGCTTCAAGAAGCTGCTTCATGGTGATGTGTGGCATAACACTTACCTCCTTCGGGGTTTTTTCTTCCGCTCAGGGTAGGACTTAAACCACGCACCCTATAAGGGCACCCCTCCCCCTGAGCGTGCTTTTTGCATTTCCGTTAATTAAACCACCTTTTTCCTTTTTTTCAACTTGTAAACTGATTTTTTTCTTTTACATTTATATTTAATCAAAATCTAACTAAAAATTTCAGGGAGGAATTAAATGTTGCTTGTAGAAAGTATCACCTCAAAAGAATTTGAAAATTTCATAAAACAGGGTAACAAAACTATTATCATCCCTGTTGGTTCTGTGGAAGCACATGGACCTCATCTTCCCCTTGCCACGGATCTTTACACCATTTATGAAATAGCAAAACTTGTTTCTCAAAAAGTAAATGTGCTTGTTGCCCCTCCTATTTATTATGGACTCTGCAGAAGCACAAAAAATATTCCAGGAACAATCAGTATAAAAGGAGAGGTGCTTAAAGCTCTGATCCTTTCCATTCTCTCTGAATTTTATCGCTGGGGTATCAAAAATTTCTTCATCCTCTCAGGACATGCAGGAGGAACTCATGTTTCCTATCTCCTTGACTCGGCAGAAACCTTTATTGAAATAAGACCTGATGCCAGGCTATTTGTCGCAGACATCGTTAAATTACTCTCTCCATTTCTTAAAGAACTAAATATCCCTCCAGAAGATTCTCATGCAGGAGAATGGGAAACCTCTCTCTTAATGCACCTCAAACCTGATGTAGTAAAATCAGGAGGATATGAAGCTTATCCGTCCTTCCCTAAATTCAGAGTCGTAGCAGAAAAAGAAAAATACTGGAATACAGGGATATGGGGAAATCCAACCAAGGCTTCTCCTGAAAAAGGTAAAGTCCTCGTAGAAAAACTCGTCTCTTTTCTTGTAGAAGAAATTAAAAAACTTGAAGCAGAAAATTAAAAATGCATATCGTAGAAATTGACGGATCCTTTGGAGAAGGTGGTGGGCAGATCTTAAGAACCTCTCTTTCTCTATCAGTAATTTTTAAAAAACCAGTTAGAATTTATAACATAAGAGCACATAGAAAAAATCCCGGTCTTCAACCACAACATCTCGCATGTGTTAAAGCCTGTGCAGAAATATCAAAAGCTAAATTAAAAGGCGATACACCCGGTTCCAGAGAAATTTTTTTTAAACCTGAGAAAGATCCAGAAAATATTACTTATACTTTTAATATTAAAACAGCAGGATCAACCCTGCTTCTGTTCCAAACTTTGCTTTATCCTCTGGCTATAAGAAATGGAGCCAGACTTCATCTTAAAGGAGGAACCCATGTGCCTTTCAGCCCCTGTTTCCATTATATAAATTACACCTTCCTATCAGTTGTAAAACACTTTGGTATCAATTTTTCTCTTACCATGGAAAAAGCTGGATTTTACCCAGCAGGAGGAGGCATACTTAAAGCTATTGTATTTCCCTGGAAAAAGTTCTCCTTACCTGAATTTTCTCCTTCTTTTTCTCCACAAAAAATTTTAATTTTCAGTATCGTCTCTGCTGATCTTCCCAAACACATAGTAACACGGCAGGCTAATTCTGCATACACTTTTTTAAAAAATCACCTTCCCTGCAAGAATGTTTTACTGGAGGTTAAAGAAGAAATAGTTAACAGTCTTTCTCCAGGAACAGCAGTTTTTATATGTATTATGGACAGGGATAAATCCGCGGGATTTACCAGACTTGGAAAAAAGGGATATCCTGCTGAAAAAGTAGGAGAAGACTGTGCAGTAGAAGCTTTAAAATTTCTTAATTCCGGAGCTCAGTTTGAGCAACATCTTGGAGATCAGCTTTTATTGCCCGCTGTCCTTACCCTGCTAAATACAGAAGAAAAAACTTT
>CAZWTB010000100.1:0-40202 GCA_964636875.1 uncultured Thermodesulfatator sp. | reverse complement strand
TAATCCCCGTTCTTTCATAAATAAGTTCTGCATTTCTTTTTAAAAGTGAATAAACTTCGCTTCCAACGGTTCCCAAACCAAGAATTCCTATGTTAATCTCCTTTTTCATTATTTGTCTCCTTTTTTTCTTTTTCAAGTATTACCAGAACAAGAGTTTGATAACCCGGATCTGGTGGATCTTCAGGATCAGCAAATTTAAATTCTTCTTCAGCCTTTCTTATAACAAAATTTAAAAATGATTCAAGAAGTTCCTGTTCCAGATACCACTCAGCCTGCGCCAGTTGTTCAAAATTTTTAAATAATTCCCTTTTCCATTTTTCTTTTACAATATTTACTTCTCCTTTTTTCTCAAGAAAATCTTTCAAAACCTGCTTCCAGAATCTTTCTGGAAGAGCTTTAAATTTAAATTCTTTAAAACAGATCCAGTTAAATAGAGCAGTTAGAATTAGAGAACTCCAGGTTAAAAACTTTGCATCAAAATTTCTTCCCTGCTTATTAACTTCTGTAAGCCAGGCAAGTGGACTTCCAAAAGCTTTTTGAATAAGAGGAGCCATATATCCTGCTTCTTCAATATATCTCCTTACCATTCTTACTTCTGAGATTTTTCTAAAGTATGTGTATTCTTCAGAGCTACCTGCTTTTTGAGGACAGAACAATTTGATTTCGTTAAGTTTTTTTGCAAGAACCCCTTTTAAAAAGCCTTTATAAGGATCATCAAGGTATCTTAATACCGAGGGATCAAAATCTCTGCTTCTGGTAATGGAAACTGCAAATTTTCTCAATTCCCTTAAAGCGGTTTGCCCCACTTTAAAAATATCCTCAAGAAAGTGCTCCTCAAGAAGCTTTCTGGCAACTTCAATATTTTCTGAAGAAATGTATTCAAGTCCAAGATTAAGAGATCCCCATACTTTTTCAAGACTTTTTCTAATCTGTTCTATATCGTCTATTACTACATTATCAACTACTATTACTTTGTTTGCCACCCAGGCAAATTCCCTTTTTATCCGTTCTCTCTGAGATGGATCAGTTATCATTCCCATAGCTTTAAAAATTAAAAGTTCTTCTCCACCTGTATATACCATCAAATTTGCACTCTGAATATGTTCTTCTTCTCCTTCTGGAAGAAAATATTGAGGATCGACTTTCCTTAGGGCTTTTGGATGTATGTAGGAATATATGTCAAGGGCTTCAAAATAATCAGGAATTCCTGCATCAGCAAGTCTTCCGTTTCTCCACCTGTATGCTCTCTCCTCAACTTCAAGAGGAATTTCCCATATAATAGATTCCATCAGAGCAAAATAAGTTTCCGGCATCTCAGAGCGAATTATTTCTATCATCCGTTTGAAGTAAAACTCAAGGGCTTCGTTTTTAAATTCCACAAAGTAAAGATCGTCAAGTGTATAAGGAGGTAAAAAATCCACAGCTTCCACAAGTTCAACATCGTCTGGTTTTTTATACACCCTGATAAATTTTTGAAAAATGGCTATTAAAAAATCCCAATCTGCTACAGCCAGCCACTCCAAAACCCTGTCTTCACCTGCTTCAAAAAGCAAAATCAACCATGATGCAACTCTTTCTTTTCTTATTCTGTCTTTATACCAGGCATCTATGTCAAACATAAACTGAATCTGATGCCCTTTTGCATAGGAAAGAAGCTCAACTGCAAGATCAAGAGAAGAAGCCTTTAAAGTTAAAAATAATTCCTGAGCAGGCATGTTTCTTACTATTCCTTCTGGATAAGGAGAACATAAAATTACTTTTGCCCTGTCTTCCCACGGAAGACTTAGAACAATATCCATGAGCTGATTGAATTTTAGATCTGCAAGCTTTTTTTCGAGTTCTTCCTCTTTCAGTTCAACGAGTTTTTCAATCTCTATGTCTGCTAAAAATTTATTCTTCTCTGAAGAAAGCTCCTTCATAATGTTTAACCTCCACCTCCGGAACTTTTACCACTATTACATCCATTCGTATTTCTTTTATTTTACTTAAAATTTTAGAATTTTTAAGAAGATAAACCTCTGCTGTTTTAAAAATTTTTTCTTTCTTTTTTTTATCTACTTTTTCTTCAGGAACAAAATCTTCCCGGGAAAAATTGCTCTTCACCTCCACAAAAATCAAGGTTTTTCCTTTTCTTGCAATTATATCTATTTCTCCAAGTTTACATCTAAAATTTCTACACAAAATACTGTATCCTTTTGAAAGAAGAAAACTTTCTGCTATATCTTCTGCCTGTTTTCCTTTTTCTCTTGTGGAAATTTTCTGAAGAAGTTTCTTAAACATTTTTAAAAATCTTTAAATTTTTTAGAGAAGGATAGTAACTTCTATGACACGGACTTATTCCAAATTTTTTAAGAGCATTTTTGTGTTCAACAGTCGCATAGCCTTTGTGTTTAGCAAATCCATAAGCAGGATATTCTTTATCGAGTTTTTTCATATATCTATCCCTGGATACTTTGGCAAGGATTGATGCTGCAGAAATGGTTGGGCACAATTTGTCCCCATCAATTACTGTTTTTTGAAGTCCTTTATATTCTGGAATAGGGTATGGTCCATCAACAAGAACCAGCTCTGGTTTTACTTTCAAATTCATTAAAGCCATATACATGGCTCTGTAAGTTGCTTTGAAAATTCCAATTTGATTAATATCTTTTACATCGATATACGCAATGGCATAACACAGAGCACTTTTACAGATAACTTCAAAGAGCTTTTCTCTTTTTTCTGGAGAAAGTTCTTTGGAATCTTTAAGTTTCTGAGAAACTTTTCTGGAGAAAAAATCAGGGGGGAAAATAACTGCAGAAGCAAAAACAGGACCTGCTATTGCCCCCCTACCTGCTTCATCAACTCCTGCAATAAGAGTATATCCCTGAGATCTTAAAAATTCCTCTAAGTTTTTCAAACTTTATTCCATAATCTTATCATTAAAGCGCTCTTTTATACGAGCAGCTTTACCATAACGTTCTCTAAGATAATAAAGTCTTGCTCTCCTTACTCTTCCTCTTTTTACTATTTCTATTTTTTCGATTCTCGGAGAATGCATGGGGAAAACTCTTTCTACCCCCACTCCAAAAGAAACCTTTCTAACAGTAAAGGTAGCATTACTTCCCGAGCCCCTTCTTCTTATAACCACCCCCTCAAAAACCTGAATTCTTTCTTTTTCTTCTCCTTCTTTAAGTCTGAAATAGACCCTTATAGTATCTCCAGGGTTAAATCTGGGCAGATCCTTTCTCATGTATTTACTTTCAATTTCTCTTATTACAGGAAACATAAAACACCCTCCCTTTCTATAAAAATTTGCACAACGGATTATACCATAAATCTTTAAATTGTCAAAAAATTTCTGCAAATCATTTTAAAAACTTGGTCTTTTTTATCAAAGAATTACTTCCTTTAATGTTTTTTATTTTTAAACTTTAAATTTGTATAATAATTCTTTTAGGTGTTCGGAAATTTCTTTAAGTTTATCTACATTAAGTGCTTTTGCCTTGTCAAGGATGTTTTTACTGTATGTCTTCATTTCTTCTGAAGCTTCAACCAGAACTTCGCTTCTTTTATTAAGATTTACTATATTGGAACTGAGCTGATTTACCACAGAACTCTGTTCTTCTATGGCAGCGGCAACATTCTGAGCCATCTGGGAAATTTCATTTACAGCCTCCCTGGTTTTTATCCCTGCTTCATAAACTTCTTCTATTTTCTTGAGAAGATCTTTAATGGTGGAATTAATTTTATCAACAAACTGGGAAGTTTTTGAGGAAAGTTCTTTAATTTCGTTTGCAACCACTGCAAATCCTTTACCATGAGCTCCTGCTCTTGCTGCTTCAATGCTTGCATTTAAAGCAAGAAGATTGGTCTGATCCGCTATATCCCCTATGATGTTGCTCATTTCCTGAATCGCTCTTGTAAATTCCTTTAAATCTTCTACAACCTGTGCCATTTTTTCCGCCTGAAGATCTGCCTCTTTGGCTTTGTCACTCGTTGCAGTGGTATTCTGGGCTATGTCACCTATGGTGGCACTCATTTCTTCCATGGCTGATGCCATAAAGGATATTTCGTCCTGTAAGGTGTTTAAAAATTCAGAAAGTTTTTCACTCTGACTCATTCCCTTTTCTGCAGCTGTTAAAGAGTCCTTAAAAACTTCTGTCAGAGATTCTGTTTCCTTTAAAATCTTTTCCACACTATCCTTAAGATCCCGGACGAGCTTTTGCATGTTTGCTATAAAAGTATTGGTAAGTTTTGCAGCCTGATCAATTTCAGTGTCTCCTGTAACTTTTATCCTCTTGGTTAGGTCTGGTTCTCCAGTGGTTAAAGTTTCCATCCTGTTTACTATTTCCCTTACCTTTCCGCAAACATTCGTTACTATTACATACCCTAAAGCCAGACAAAGAAAAATTCCTATTATTAAAACTATTAAATTACCCCAGAAACTCCTTTTTGCCCGGGAATTTCCCTCATCCTGCATTATCTGGTTCAGCCCTTTTAAAACACTGCAAAATTCATGCACTTTTTCTTCAAGTTCTTTTACTTTTTTATTAATTAGTGTTTTATACCTGCTTTCTCCAGTATTCCAGTAATCTTTAACCAGAGAAAGATAATCCTGATAATTTCTTTTTATATCCTCAAGTATTGTATTAAGTTCCTTAATTTTTTTCTCCTGAATGGAAGTATATCCAGGAAAGGTTTTTATGTGTAAGGCTATCTTTTTTAAATTTTCTCTAAATTTCTCAGCACTTTCTCTAAATCTCTTTTCGTCTCGTTTCTCTGTAATTCCTAAGTATGTTTTCTGTTTATTCAATAAACTGGTTAGCTCGTTTGCCTCTGAAGTTATCGGAAGGTTTAAACCAATTAACATATTTATAACCCTGCTTTGCTGAAATATAAAATAAAATCCACTGATTCCTATTACCAAAAGAAAAAACAGCGCAATTCCTACCATAACCTTCATGTATTTACTTAAACTCCAGTTTTTAACATCTATCATGGCACCACCTCCTTTTTGTAAATTTTTTTAAAGGAGGTCTGTTTTAAAATCCGCACAAAGAATATATTTATTCCCTGAAAAATTCTTAAAAATTTGAGAAAGAGTTATTATGGTATTCCCTGTTGCCAGAGAAATATAAGGTTCAGTAATGTAAGAAACAAAAAGTTCACTTACAAGAGGATAAATAAATTCCTGAAGCATAAGATTCTGATTTATAAAAGTTGGTTTAAACAGAGGCGATTTTCTGGGAACAAAATCAGGAGAAAAAATTTTCCCGGTTATTAAAAAACCGTTTAAATCCACCACATAAAGACACTCAAGGTGTTCATTCCTTAATATCCACTCTTTCAACACTTCTTTAAACCTCGTGGAATCTGTTTTCCTTAAATCTTTAACTATTTGAAAAACAAACTTTCTCCATTCTCCTATCTTTAATTTTTTATGCTTTAAAACCTTAATAAGTTCTGGATGAATCTGAGTTATCAGATTGTTAAGAAGTTTTTCCAAAAAAGGGAAAATTTCTGTGTTAAATCTTGAGGGTCTGGCAAAGTAAAATCCCTGATGAAAGTCAATCCCCAGTCTTGTGGTCTCAAAAACCTCTTCTTCTTTTTCCACCCCCTCTGCAAGAGTTAAACTCCCTATTTCCCTCCCAAGGTAAACAATAGCTTTTACCACCTGATATCTATGGTATTCTTTATAAAGATCTCTTATCAAAGAATGATCAATCTTTAAAATATCTGGTTTCAGTTCAGGAATCCTGTTAAGATTGGAATGTTCTATCCCTACATCATCAAGAGCTATTAAAAATCCTAAATCCTTGTAAGTATTAACCACCTCTATAAGATTTTTAAAATTTTTGACCTCTGTTTCTGCTATTTCTATAACCACATTTTCATAAGGGATATTCCATTGATTTGCAAATTCAGTAATACATTTTGCATCTCTGGGTTTGATATCCATTTCCGAACAATCAAAATTTAAAAAAAGAATAGCTTCTGGATTTTTCTGATAAATTTTCTTAAATTCTTTAAATGCCTGGCTTATACAAAGCCTGTCAAGTTCTCTTTTTATTCCCAGTTTTTGCGCTTTATTAA
Organism: uncultured Thermodesulfatator sp.; assembly: GCA_964636875.1. Classification (GTDB taxonomy): domain Bacteria; phylum Desulfobacterota; class Thermodesulfobacteria; order Thermodesulfobacteriales; family Thermodesulfobacteriaceae; genus Thermodesulfobacterium. Next base: position 34,127 of record CAZWTB010000100.1, on the reverse strand, counting down.
AAAGGTATCTCGGAGAAATAATTTTTCCATTTTTCTTTCCCCGGGAAAGTGCTTCGAAACCTATTACCTTGGCTTCTTTAATAAGAACAATTGGTTGAAAGTGAATAATGATTTCCTCCACATCCAGTATTTCTAAAACCTTCTTACTTTCTTCAAGCATTTTACAAAATTTATAAAAATAAAAGAAAAACGAAGAAAAACTGTATTTTAATATAAAATATTACTCAAAAAAAAAAAAAACAAGGTGTAATCGCTGAAAATTTGTAATATTTTTTTTAAAAGTGATCCTGGATTGTAAAAGTTTTAAAGTTAAATGTTTTGAAATTTAATTTTTATAAAAATTTTTATTTAAAACAGATCTCAATTTTATACTATTTTTAAGGTATTGATGCATTTTTTCTGCCAGAATTTCCTGCTTTTTCCAGTCTCCAAAAACAAAGCCTTTACCAAGCAAGCGATTAATGAGTTTTAGAACTTCTGGATGTATTTTACCGGGTTTTTTACTGGCAAAAGGAGTTTGGGGGAGGGGCATAAAGGTATGAGCATGTATTATTGCTCCCATTTTTGCAAGGTGCTCCATAACTTTTATGGTTTCTTTTATATCTTTTTCTTCTTCTCCAGGGAGTCCAAATATAAAATCCACCTTTGGAATCAATCCAGCTTTTTTACACAATTTTACTGCTTTAAAAACATCCTCTACAGTGTGTCCTCTTCTGCAGAGATCAAGAATTTTCTGACTTCCTGATTGAGCTCCTATTACCAGATTATTATTGTCTGCAAAATTTTTAATAAGACCCACGGTTTCTTCTGTAACATGTTCTGGTCTGACTTCTGAAGGAAAAGATCCAAAAAAAATCCTGCCACAATAAAATTTGACAAGCTCGTGTAAATTTTTAAGAAATTCTTTTAAAGCCTGTAAATTCAAAGTCCTTCCATCATCTGATCCATAAGAAAATGCATTTGGTGAAATAAATCTCATGTCTTTTAGTCCTTTTTCAAGAAGAGATTTTACTATATTTAAAATTGTATCCTGACTTCTATGTCTTATGTTTTTTCCAAAAAGCCTTGAAGTCTGACAGAAAAAGCATCCGAAAGGGCATCCTCTTGTAATCTCTATGGGGCTTATTCTTCTCATTTTCAGAGAAAAAGGAAGAAATTTGTTCAGTGAAACAGGATCAGGTTTGCCTGTAAATACAAATGTGTTTTCTTTTAAATAGGCAAGTCCTTTTATTTTCCGAAAATCTTCTCCAGAAAGCAGTTTTTTTACAAACTTCGTAAAAGTTGTTTCTGCTTCTCCGATGAATACGAAATCAAATCCTTTTAAAAGAGTGGTTACAGGATCTCCTGTGGGATGAGGTCCTCCTGCAATAAAAAAAATTTCTTTACTTCTTATGTTTTTAAAAAGATTTTTTAAAACCTGCAATTTCTCTTCTACTTCCCATACCTGAGTGGTAAAATACGAAAAAGCAAAAATACTTATCTCTGAGTCCGCAATTATGTCTTTTAAAAAATTTCTTTTTTCCTCAATTTGATTTAAATTCAGGATTGAAACAAAAATTTTATCCAGTAATTTTTCGGTTTCAAGAGCTCCCAGAAGGGCATTAATACTATACCTGTTTAAGTGCGTTTCAAAAAAAACAATACTCGTTTTTCTCATTCTGTCTGTAAATTTAATCTTAAGTTTCGACTTTACAACGGTTTTTTATTTTAAAAACAGATATTAAACCTTGCGAAAACTTAATAAGAAAGTAGAATTAGAGTAGAAATTTATAAGAGGAGGAGTTTGGGATGAAACTTGCAGAAATTGAAAAAAAACTCGTTTATAAATCAGAGCATGTATGGGACAAATTAAATAAAAAAGAAAAATCAGAGCTTCAAAAGTTTTCTGCAGAATATATAAAGTTTCTTTCTTCTATAAAAACAGAAAGGGAAAGCGTAGAATATTTTGTGGATGAGTTAAAACATAGAGGATTTGAAGAAAGGGGTGTAAAAAAAGGTTTTTTTGCTTATAAAAACAAATTTCTTGCAGTCTGGAACACGGGTAAGAAATCGATTCTTGAGGGATTGAGAATAGTTGTGAGCCACATAGATACTCCGAGACTTGATCTTAAACTTCATCCTGTTTTTGAAGAAGAAGACATGGTATTTTTAAAGACTCATTATTACGGAGGCATAAAAAAGTATCACTGGGTTGCCAGACCTCTTTCCCTGCACGGAATAGTGGCAAAGAAAAACGGAGAAATTGTAAAGGTGGTAATAGGTGAAACTGAAGATGAGCCAGTTTTTACTATATGTGATCTTCTTCCTCATCTTGCAAGGAAAATCCAGGCTGATAAAAAACTTTCTGAAGCTATAACAGGAGAAAGATTAAATGCTCTTGCAGGAGGACTTCCTCTTGAAAGGGATTCCAAGGAAAAGAAAGAAGTTTCAAAAAGGGTAAAACTCAGGATTTTACAGATTCTTAATGAAAAATACGGAATAAAAGAAGAAGACTTTGTTTCTGCAGAGCTGTGCTTTGTCCCCGCAGGAAAGGCAAGAGAGGTTGGACTTGATTCTGCATTCATTGGAGGATATGGACAGGATGATAGAGTCTGTGCCTTTACATCTTTTAAAGCTTTTATAGAGGTGGAAAATCCTCTTTATACCAATCTTGTTATTTTTATGGATAGAGAAGAAATTGGTTCTGAAGGGAATGCATCTGCAAAAAGTAGAATCCTTGAAGCTGTAATATACGAAATTATTAAAAACAACGGACATGAGCCTGCACCTGATATATTTTTCAGGGTTATGGAAAATACAAAAGCACTTTCAGCAGATGTGACAGCAGGAATAGATCCGATTTATGCAGAGGTTCACGACAAACTTAATGATGCCAGAATGGGTTATGGAGTTGCTGTTTCAAAATATACTGGCTATGGTGGAAAATATTCAGCCAATGAGGCTCACGCAGAATTTATTGCATGGCTTTTAAATCTCTGGGAAAAGAACAAAGTGTTTTATCAGGTTGTTTCCATGGGAAAAGTTGATGAAGGAGGAGGTGGAACAGTTGCTAAATTTTTTGCTTCTTATGGAATGGATGTGGTGGATGTTGGTCCTCCTGTGCTTTCCATGCACTCACCTTTTGAAATTGTGCATAAAACAGATCTCTATATGACTTATAAAGCTTTTAAAGCTTTTTTAAAAGCCTGAAAAAATGCCTGTAAAAGAAGGAGAATTAGTTCTCCTTCTGACTTCAGAAGGAAGAAGCTATCTGGTTGAAGTAAAAGATATACTTTTTCACACCCATAAGGATTATCTTAATTTAAAAGATCTTTGTCAAAAAAATTATGGAGAAAGTATAACCGGGAAAAAAGGCAAAGAAAAGTTTTATATTTTAAAACCCGGACTTTACGAACTACTTAAAAAAGTTGAAAGAGTTACTCAGATTATTTATCCAAAAGACATAGGTTATATAATTGTAAAATTGGGGATAGGACCTGGTAAAAGGGTTATTGAATGTGGGGGAGGATCCGGGGCTTTAACTGTTGCTTTAGCTTATTTTGTAGGAGACAAAGGTAAGGTATTTTCTTATGAAAAAGAAGAAAAATTTCAGGAAGTTGCCAGAAAAAATGTTGCAAAGGCAGGACTTAGTGATAGAGTAATTTTTAAGCTTAAAGAAGTAAAAGATGGCTTTGAAGAAGAGGGAGTGGATGCACTTTTTCTTGATCTTAAAGAGCCGTGGAAAATCTTAGAGCCTGCCTGGAAAGCTTTAAATCCAGGAGCACCAATGGGTATCCTTGTTCCTACCACAAATCAGGTTGTTAATTGCCTCAAAGAAATAGAAAAATTACCTTTTATCCATACCGAAGTTCTGGAAATTTTGCTCAGAAGGTATAAACCTAATCCTGAAAGACTCAGACCAGAAGATAGAATGGTTGCACACACGGGTTACTTAATTTTTACAAAAAAAATTTTAAATAAATAAAAATGATACTAACCACACTGATTCCACCTGACATCCTTGAAGGAAAGCTTGTAAAGGAGATAGAAAATAGATTGAAAAAAGCTTTAAAGTTTTTAAAAGTTGAAGGCAAAGAGGTTTCCCTGACCTTTACTGAAGACGCACTTATAAAGGAATTAAACAAAATTTATCTTGGGAGGGATTATCCAACAAATGTAATGGCTTTTTCCATGAGGGAGGGACAGAGTGTCTCAGAAAAAATACTCGGAGATGTGGTTATATCAGTTGAAAGAGCACAGGAAGAATCCCGTATTTACGGACTTCCTTTTAAAAATTATCTTCTTTCTCTTGTATTTCACGGAACCCTTCATCTTCTGGGATATGAACACGAGAGAGGTGTCTTTTCACCATGGTTGATGTTAAAAAAAGAATTACAGCTTCTTGAAAATTTTGGGTATAAAGAAGGAAAAAAAGAAGTTTTAAACTTTTTAAAAAGGAGGGAATATATGCCCGGGAAACTTGCAGTAAATGTAGATCATGTAGCAACTGTAAGGGAAGCAAGAAAAGAAATTTATCCGGATCCTGTGCATGCAGCAGTTCTTGCAGAACTGGGAGGGGCAGATGGTATCGTGGTGCATCTCAGACTTGATAGAAGACACATAAAAGAAAGGGATGTGCGGATTATAAAGGAAATTATAAAAACAAAATTAATTCTTGAAATGGCAATAGATGAGGAACTTATTAAGTTTGCAAAAGAAGTAAAACCCTATCAGGTAACTCTTGTTCCTGAAAGAGTTGAAGAGGTAACAACAGAAGGGGGAATGGAACTTGAGGGCAGGGTAAGCAAAATAAAAAAAGTGGTAAGAGAACTTAATGAAGCAGGAATAAAAGTAAGTCTTTTTATTAATCCGGATGAAAAGGTGGTAAAACTGGCAAAAAAAACAGGGGCTCAAATTGTGGAACTACACACTGGTATTTATGCAGAAGCAAAAACAGAAGAAGAAAAAGAAAAAGAACTCGGAAGGATTGAAGTTTCTGCAAGAATAGCCAAGGATCTCGGACTTATAGTTCATGCAGGACACGGACTTAATTATACAAACATAGGTCCTGTTGCAGCTATCCCTGAAATAGAAGAATTCAGTATAGGACATAGTATAGTTGCAAGAGCAATATTCGTGGGAATGAAAGAAGCAGTAAGAGAAATGAAAGAGCTTATATTGGAAGCAAGAGGATATTAGGAGGAAAAAATGGAAATAAAAACTCACAAAAAAATAGATAAAAGTCTGTGTGGCATACCAGTATTAGTTGAAGAGGGAAGAGCAGTTGTAAGGTTAAAAGTTGATGAAAGAATGATTGCAGATGAAAAAGGACTTGTTCACGGAGGTTTTATTTTTGGTCTTGCAGACTACTGTGCAATGTTAACTGTAAACGAGCCTACAGTTGTTCTTGCAGGAGCAAATGTAAAGTTTTTAAAGCCGGTTGTTCTGGGCGACGAGATAGAAGCAGAGGGAAGACTTGTGGAAAGCAAAGGTAAAAAAAAGAAGGTAGAGGTTGAAGTAAAAAAAGGAGAAGAGCTGGTTTTTAAAGGAGAATTTTTTTGCGTTGTTCCAGAAAAGCATGTTCTTGAAATGAATTAAAGAAGTTCTTTACAAACCGGAACTTCGTCACAATCAGGAAACTTACTGCATCTTATACAATCCGCCCATACTTTATGGGGTAGTTCACTTTTTGAAATAATTCTGAATCCCATTTTTTCAAAAAACTCAGGGACTCTTGTTAAAGCAAAAACCCTTGGTATTTCAAGTTCTTTTGCCTCCTCTATACAGGCACTCACAAGTTTTTTCCCAATTCCTTTATTTTGATATTCTTCACTTACTACAAGAGACTTTATTTCTGCAAGATCCTCCCAGCATATATGTAGAGAACACGCTCCCACTATAAGATCTTTCTCTTCATAAACAAAAAAATCTCTTACATGTTCATAAAGTTCTATAAGCGGTCTGAATAAAACATCTCCTCTTCTGGAAAAGTGAAGAATCAATTTGTAGATATATTTTATGTCAGAAATTCTGGCTTTTCTAACCATAACTCTTTAAAATTTCACCACAAAAGGCTTTTCTTCTGGAAATTCTCTGGAAATTTTTTTTAGCTCTTTTTTAGCAAGTGTTAAAGAAGCAAATTTGCCAACAAGCACTCTGTAAAGAATTCTTTTTCCTTTAAGCAATTTTTTTATAAAAACCCTGTAGCCTCTTTTTTCAAATTTTCTTTTTAAAGTAATTGCTGAAGTATATTTTGAAAATGCTCCTATCTGAACACTATAATAGATGGTTTTAACTTTTTTAACCTTCTTTCTGCTTACTGGATGATGCTTTTTAACTGAATGAGTTTTATTTTTTTTCTCTTTGGACTCAAATTTTCCAGAAACCATTTCATTCAGAAGATTTTTATGAACCACTACACTGTGAGGTTTTATTTCTATTTTTTCAGTCTGTTTTTTTTCGGATTTTTTTTCGATAATTTTTTTCTCAGAAACACCAATTTCATGAGAATTTTTTCTGGTTTGGTTTTCATAAGTAAAGAACTTTTCAGGTTCACTGGTAGAAATTTTTGTTTCTTCTGCAAGTTTATTTCCCATCCACACTCCAATTATAAATGTCCACACAAGCACACACAGAACAAAAAGAATGATAAACACAAATCCCAGTCTGCTAACTTCTATTTTTATTTTTTTTCCACCTTTTTGTTTTTTCTTTTCTTCTTTTTTCTTTTCCTCAGCCATTTTTTACCCCGTGTTACATTTTTTGTGGGGCAGAGACCCCGAGAAGATAGAGTCCGGTTTTAATTACTACCTTACATCCCAGACATAGCCCCAGTCTTGCAAGAGTTAAGCTCATGTTCTCTTCCAGAAGAATTCTATGTTTTGTATAATATTCGTGAAAAATAGATGCAAGCTCAAGAAGATAATAGGTTATTTTGTAGGGAGAAAAGCTTTTTGCAGAATCTTCAATTACTTCTTTAAAATATTCAAGCATTTTTAAAAGTTTAATTTCCGCTTCCTCTTTTAAAAAAGAAAAATCCACATCCTGCCAGTTTTCCGGTAATTTTATTCCTTTTTCTTTAGCTTTTTCAAAGACACTGCAAATTCTTGCATGGGCATACTGAACATAATAAACAGGATTTTCCTGAGATTGTTTTTTTGCAAGATCTATGTCAAAATCAAGAGGAGAATCAGGAGAACGGGATAAAAAGACAAATCTTACTGCATCAACTCCTACATCATCCATAAGTTCTCTTAAAGTAACAAATTCTCCTGCTCTTGTTGACATGCTTTTAATTTCTCCACCTTCAATAAGATTTACCATCTGTATAAGGATAACTTTTAAAAATTCGGGATTTACTCCCAGTCCTTTTAAAGCAGATCTGAGTCTTGGGATATACCCGTGGTGATCTGCTCCCCATACATTTACGCATATATCAAATTTTCTTTCCACAAATTTTTCATAATGATAGGCTATGTCACCTGCAAAATAGGTAAATTCTCCTGTAGATTTAACAAGAACCCTGTCTTTTTCATCTCCCAGTCTGGAAGAAGCAAACCAGAGAGCACCGTCTTTTTCATAAATGAGTTCTTTTTCCTTCAGCACCTCCAGAACCTGCTTTACCTTGCCTCTCTTATAAAGTTCTTTTTCAGAATACCAGTTATCAAAAAAAACTCTAAAGTCCTCCAGATCTTTTTTTATTTCTTCAAGAATAAGTTTAACTGCTTCTTTTTTACATATTTCCAGAGCTTTTTCTTTTTCCATTTCGAGAAGGGTAGGGGATTTTTCAAGAATTTTTTTTGCAATTTCGTATATATACGCTCCTCTGTAATGATCCTCTGGAAACTCTATTTTTTCTCCTTTAAGTTCTTTTGCCCTTAGGTAAACAGAATTTCCCAGAATATCTATCTGAGTGCCTCTATCATTTATATAATATTCTCTAACCACTTCATAGCCTGCAAATTCAAGAAGTCTTGCGAGTGAATCTCCGTATCCTGCTCCTCTTCCATGTCCTATATGAAGAGGACCTGTGGGGTTTGCAGAAACAAATTCAACAAGAACCTTTATACCTTTTCCTATGGAAGTTCTTCCATACTCTTCTCCTTTTTCAATAATTTCCTTTAAATTGTGAAGATAATAGTTTAAACTTATCCAGAAATTTACAAAACCCGGAGGCGCAGGTTCAACTTTTTCAAAAATTTCTTCATTTTTTAGTCTTTCTGCAAGTTTTTCCGCGATTTCAAGAGGGTTCTTTTTTATCTTCCCTCTTAATACAAGAGGGGCATTGGTTGCATAATCTCCAAAAATTTCTTTCTTGGGTTTTTCAACTTCAAATTTAATTTCTCCTACTTCTCCAAAAAGCTTTTTTATTTCCTGTAAAATTTTTTCTTTTATAAGCTTTTTTATCAATTCTCCTCCCCCTGTACTTCAGAGGTTTCTTTAAGCTTTTTTATCAAAGTGTAATCTGGAGAATAATCAGGACACTTAACTGGTTTTGTATTATCCATACTGAATTTTTTTATACAATTTTCCCTCCAGGCGCAATTTGAACAGAGCTTTACAAATTCTTCATCAGTTTTCCGGGAATTTTTCACTTTCTATCACCACCTTTCCTTTTAAAAAGTCTATTTCTTTTATATTGCCTTCTATTACTTTATCCGGCTCAAAGAAACTTTTAAGCACTATTTTCCCTTTTTCTACTTTAAGTTCTGTTATATCCCTGCAGTATTCTTTTTCTTTATCCTTTACTCTTATCCATATCTTAGCCTGACACATCTTTTCCCTCTTTTAAAGAGAGACTGCTTTTAAATTTTTTAACTCTATAAAGAAACTCCAAAATTTGTCTTTTGTCAAGGGCTATCCAGGTAAAATAATCAGGAGGATTTGCGAAAAATTCGAGTTTTTCTCTGGTAATAGGATGTGGAACAGATAGATAGATTGCATGAAGAAGAATTGCCCTTCCTCCCAGGATTTTTTCTCTGGAATGGTATTTTGTATCTCCTACAATTGGATAACCTCTTGCAGAAAGAACTTTTCTTAATTGGTGCTTTCTTCCTGTAACAGGATAAAGCAGAACCTGTGTCTGACCTCTAAAATAAACCACCGGTTGAACGAAAGTTAAAGCAATTTTTTCTTTTTTATCCCAGATCATTTTATCTTTCCATAATCCACCTTTTCTTAACTGCCCTTCTACTATAGCCAGATAAACCTTTTCCACCATTCCACTGGTAAAACTTTCAAAGAGCCTTCTTGCAGACTTGCTTCTTTTTGCAAAAATAAGAACCCCTGAAACCGGTTTGTCAAGTCTATGCACCACTCCAAGAAAAGCCTCTCCTGGTTTACCGTCTCTTATTTTTATAAAATCTTTTAATTTTCTCCAGAGAGATTCCTCTGGTTTTCCTCCCTGAACAACCAATCCTGCAGGCTTGTTTACCACCAGTATATGCTTGTCTTCAAAAATAATAATTCTGGAAATATCTTTCACTTCTTTTAACACACTAAAAATTGAATTCTTTCTGAATTTTTTTCTCTACTGCAGGGATTTTAAATTTGTATTTTTTTGGCTGACTAAAGTATTTTCCTTCAGCTCCAAAAAGTCTGAATATAAAGTCCTTTATACCTTTTCCCAGACTTATGGGATGAAGGGGAATTATAGAAATTTTTTTTCTTGTTCCTGAAACTTTTAAAGGAAAAAATATAAGCATTTTTTCCTTTCCGAGGATTTTCTTCCCAATAAAAGGAATATTTTCCACTATTACATCAATAGTTTTAAAGGGAGAGGCATAAAAAGTTAGATTTAATCTATCTTTTTTTATGTCATATTCTCCTTCTCCAAAAAGTCTGAATCCTGAGGCAGAAAGGAAGATTTTATTAAACATTATTCTGGAGTTATAAATAAAGGATTTAATCTGAAATTTGTCGTATTGAAGAGCTTCTGAACCAAGTCTGGGAATTTTCCCTTTAAAGAGATCTATAGGACTTAAAAAAGCAAGAATTCTTGCAAGAAGAGGGGCTCGATATATGTAACCATTTCTGGCAGATAAAGAAAAGGTTCCAAAATTTTTTTCTGTAAAATCAGTTTTACCCTCTCCATAAAGAAATCCTTTGAGATGATAGGATCCCTCAAGAGACACCCTTTTAAGATTACCTCTGTAAAGACAGGCTGTAAGCTTTAAAAGCTCCCCTTCTGTTTCAGGAACTTTTATAAAAAACCACTGCTTTTTTTCATCCCGTTTATAATAAATTTTCCCAATTACATTACAAAAATCAGCCTTAAGAAACTTAAGCCAAGCTTTTCCATCTCTATAAAGAAAAGCTCCATTTTTAAGACCAATGTTATAACCTTTTTTTATTTTTACTTTGTAAAAATTAAGAGAAATTTTTATTTCTAAAGGAAATTTTTTTAATATTCCGAACCAGTCACTTTTCTTCTGCTTTTTGTTTAACAATTTACTCAAATCAATAAATTCTGCATTAAGTTTCCCTTTTACAGAAAGCTTTTTTCTTTTGAAAGCAGTGGAAAAATTACTTTCAGTAAGAAACAGATCAACACCTGCTCCATTTACTCTGAATTTGTCAATTTTAAGTTTTATACCTTTTTTACATTCAATTTTTCCTGAATAGTTCACAATCAAATTTTTTTGTTTGAACACGAGATTTTTAGCAATTAAGAAGCCTTTTATTGTAATTCTGTTTTGTAAATAGTCTCTTAAAAATTGAGATACCGTAAATTCGGGCTTTTTCTCAAAAGAAATCCAGAGATCAAGGATGACTTTCCCATCTGTGCTGAAGTTTTTTAAAAATAAACCAGCTATTTTTTCGGGTTTAAAATTCCCTCTGGCTTTAAAGTAAATATTGCCTCTATCCTTCAGGTATCTAAAAAAAAAGGTATTTTCTGTAGTGGAGCAGTAATTAAGATCCATCTGAAAATAAGAGGCTGTTTTTTTTATAAATATTGTAAAGTGATTTTTTTCAGCTTCTACAGTGGCATTGAGAAGATAATTTCCTCCCTTTTTATATAAAAAATAAAAATCTTTTAAATCTGGTGAAATCCGCAGTTTGACTTTTTTTTTAAAAACAAGAATTTTTAAAAGGGCTTCTGCTAATTCTTTTTTTAATTCTCCTTTTCCTTTTATCAAATAAATTTTCCCATTATAAAACCCTTTCTGGAGATTAAAAAGGGACTCATTAACTTTAAATTTCCCTTTTTTTAGATTTAAAGCCCCTTTGTTCCACTCAAATCTAACTTTTTTTATTTTTACACGACAGGGAAGCTTTCTGAAATGGAGTATAAGAGAACCATTGTAAAGTATTCCTTTTAAATACAGTTTTTTCTCAAGATTTAAAAGTTTACCCCTTTTTGCGTCAAAAATTCCTGTATAATGTCCTTTTTGTATAAATACCTTTTCGACCTTTAAGTCATAATCCTGAAAAAGTTTTCTCAACACTGCATTTTTTTGAAGAAGTTTCATTAGAGCTTTTTTAAAAATCCAGGTGTTTTTAATAAAAATTTTTATTTTATGAGTTACAGTGTTATATGTGCAGTTCAGTTCATTCAGAGAAATATTCTGCATTTTAAGGGAAAATTTTTCAAATTTTAACTCCGGGTGCTTGTAAAAGAGCTCGCCTTTTATAATGAAAACTTTTTCAAAAAAAGAAGGCAGTTTTACTTCATTATTTTTAAAGTGGAGTTTTACCTCTGTTTTTAAAGCATGAAGCGGTCCCTTTAATTCAAGAAAACCCGAAATTTTTCCCCTGAATCTGAATTTTTTCAAAAAAGAAAGGCTTTTACACAAGGATAGGGCTTTTTTCTTTACTACAGGGGCTTTTCCTTTAAAGTAAGTGCGAAGTAAAATTTCATGGGGTTTGGTTAATTTAAAAGAGAGTGCTTGTATTTTAAGCTGTATTCCGGGTTTTAAAAGAGCATCTCCTTTGAATTTCAGCCTTTCTCCTTTAATTGAAAAAAAACCATGAATACGGGAAAATTTTAATTCTGGTTTTTTTAAAACAAATTCTCCTCCAGATACAGAGGTTCCTATTTCCATATTTTGTAATTGAAACAGTGTCTCAGGATTTAAAGCAACTGCCTGAATTTTGAAGTTTGTAAAATTTCCTGCTTTTATATAGTTTAAAACTTTTTCAAGTTTTTTTAAACTTTTACATTTTAAAAGGGAATTTAATTTACTCAGAGAAAAACGGGAAAAGGTTGAATTGAAGTAATATAAAGAATTTTTTTTGTAGAAAACCAGTTTTATGGTAAGTTCTGGATTGCTGAGTTTGATCCTGGATATCTGAACTTTGAATCCATCCGGGGTTTTTAAGAAAATTCCTTCAAATTTTTCACAGGAAATAATCTGAAATCCTTTTTTATCCTTTTTTAAGTAAAAAATAAAATTTCCGTTAAATCCAGCACTTATTTTGCTTTCTTCAATAGAAATTTCAGAATTTAAATTTAAGTCACTGAATTGTAAGCCTTTTTTAAAAAACACAGGAAAAGTGGCAAGATCGATATCCCTCACTTTAAGAGTAATTTCTGAAAATCTTGTTTGATAATTCAGTATGCCTTTAATATAAATTGAAGATGAAAAGGAAGAAAAAGCATTTATCTCAAAAAGAGTCTGCACTCCCTGAATGGAAATAAGGGCATCTATATTTTTAAAACTCAGATTTTCTTTTTTCAGCACCACCTTGCCCTGAGAAATTTCTATTAAAGTCTTTTTAAAAGGCTGAAGATATTTTGCTATTTTTTTCCAGAAGTCTTTTTCAGAGTTTAAAATTTTAAATTCCACTTTTCTGGTTGAACCCGAAGATCGTGTTACCAGAAGAGAAGTTTTTTTTCTGCCAGAATTTAGAATAAACACCGGATTTTGAAGAAGAATTTTTTCTGGAATAAAATCGAGCTTCAGAATGGCATTTAAGGGAATTTTGAGTTTTATTTTCTCTATTTCTCCTTTAAACCTGTCTGATAGAATCTGAGCGGAACTGATTTCTATTATAAAGTTTTTAAAACCGGGATTAATAAAAGTTTTTTTATAAAAAAACGAAATATGATATTTATTTTTAAAGTATTGTTCAATTTTTTGTTTTACAAAAGATTGATTAAAGATAAGATCCAGATTGAAGATAATAAAAATAGCAAAAATAGAAAGGAGGAAAAACAAGACCCCGCATGTAAGAAGAATATTTCTTTTTTTCATTTATAGAAGAGAAGCGAAAAACTTAGGAAGGGTTTTCATTTTTTATTTTTTCTTCTTCCAAGTTAAAGGCTTCGTGGAGAGCTCTTACTGCACGTTCGGTATATTTTTCATCTATTACACAGGATATTTTTATTTCAGAGGTGGAGATCATCATTATGTTTATTCCGTGATCTGCGAGTGTTTTAAACATTTTGGTTGCTACTCCGGAATGAGTTCTCATTCCTGCTCCTATGATGGAGACCTTGGCTATGTTTTCGTCTCCTTCAATTCTTTCTGCTCCTATTTCGTTTCCGATTTCTTTTACAATTTTAAGAGCTTCCTTGTAATCTGTTTTTGGGACTGTAAAAGTAAGATCAGCTTTGCCATCTGGTCTTGCTGTCTGGATGATCATATCAACCACTATACCCCGTTCTCCTACAGGTCCAAAAACTTTTGCTGCAACTCCTGGTTTGTCAGGCACTCCATAAATGCTAATTCTTGCTTCGTTTCTGTTATATGTTACTCCTGAAACCACCACTTTTTCCATTTCTTCATCCTCCTCTGTAATAAGGGTTCCTTCTGCTTCTGAAAAGCTTGACCTTACTACCAGAGGGACTTTATATATCATTGCAAGTTCCACAGATCGCATTTCCAGAACTTTGGCTCCTGAACTTGCCATTTCAAGCATTTCTTCGTAGGAGATTTTTTTCAATTTCCTTGCTCTGGGCACTATTCTGGGATCAGCTGTAAAAACCCCCTCAACATCCGTATAGATTTCACACAAATCCGCTTTAAGTGCTGCAGAAAGAGCAACTGCTGTTGTATCAGATCCTCCTCTTCCAAGGGTTGTTATATCTCCCTCCCGGGTAACACCCTGAAAACCCGCAACTATTACAACTTTTCCCTGAGCAAGTTCTTTTTTTATTCTATCAATCTTTATCTCTTTTATTCTGGCTTTTGTATAAAGATTATCAGTATAAATTGGCACCTGATAACCCAGTAGAGCAACAGAAGGGCATCCCATACTTTGAAGGGTTATGGAAAGAAGGGCGGAGCTTACCTGTTCACCTGTTGAAACCAGAAGATCAAGCTCTCTTAAAGGAGGGTTTTCTGTGATTTCTTTTGCAAGATTAATAAGTCTATCCGTTTCTCCTGCCATGGCAGATACCACAACCACAATATCATTTCCTTCTTTTTTACGAACCAGAATTTTCTCTGCCACTTTTTTAATTCTTTCAAGAGTTCCAACAGAAGTTCCTCCGTATTTTTGCACTATTAACATACTTTAGTCCTCCTCCTGCTGTCCCCAGATTGGATCACTTCCAAAATGTCTGAACCACCATTCAGAAGGACTTGCTCCATCGTCATTAGGAGCAAGGTTTATTATATAATTGTCACAATATTCTATAAGCAGTTCGTAAGCTGAATTTAACTTTTTTATATATTCTTCATTACCTCCTTTGTCTGGATGAGCAGTTTTTACAAGTTTTCTATAACTTTCTATTATATCTTTTCTCGTGGTTTTTAAGGGAAGTTTTAAGAGTTTTCTTGCCTCTTCAATTTTTTTCCATTTTTCTTTCCAGTCCATATCTAAGAGTAATCTCTTTCACTGAAAACTTCGGCTGTAAAGAGGTAAAAGGTTACAGAAGGATCTTTGTAACAATTTCTGGGAAGTCCTGCTTTAAGACAGACATGCTCCAAAAAAGTTTCTTTATCCCATCCATATTCCAGAGGGACCTGAGGCAGAAGCACCCCTCTATGGAAGCCTTTTACAGCATAAACTCCATGTTTACCTACCACAACCTCTTCAGGATTTCCCTTTTTCATCGGAGAAAGCACGGAGATTTCTATCTCTACTTCGGAAAGCTCTTCAGGAGAAAGAGGAGGAAATCTCGGATCCTCTGTAGCAGCAGAAATTGCCATTCTTTTTACTCCTTCCACAAGAGGATAAAGTGGTTCAAGTGTTCCTATGCATCCTCGCAGATTGCCGTGTTTGGTAAGAGTAACAAAAACCCCTCTTTTTTCATAAAGATTGGGACAGTCCTCAGGCACTTCTACTTCGAGTTCCATTCCTTTAAAATAAGTCTCAAGAGTTTTTCTGGCAAGTTTTAGTAAAAACTTCTTTTCTTTTTCACTGAGAGTTTTTTCTTCTAACCGATTCATTTTAAGTGCCTTTTTTAACATTTTTAAGTTTTTTTAAGATATAATCTTTTGAGAGAACCCCGGATTTAACCTCACCGTCAGGAAATACAAAAGTCGGGGTTGCATGTATTCTAAGATCTCTGAGTAAAAATTTTATATTTTTTTCCACCTTTTCTTTACCTGTCTGGCATTGATTCTTACTTGAATATCCTTTTCTGAGGGCTTCAAATCCTTTTTTGTCACACAAGATAGAAATAGCTTTCTTTTTTGCCTGTGGATGAAGTCTTTCCAGAGGAAGAAGAATTACTTTTACCCTGAGTTTTCCTTCTTTTACCAACTGATCAAGAATAGCTTCAGCCCTTTTACAGAAAGGACAATCTGGATCGGTGATAAGATAAATAATGTTGGAGGACTTTCCATAAGTAAAATCTACCATCTTATCAAGTTGAGCAAGTTGTTTTTTACTTAAAAATCTTCTGTTCAGTTCTGCAAGTCTTTCACCTGTTATATTTCTTTTCGTAACCAGATCCAGGATTCTTCCTGCAATAATGTATCTTCCTGTGGGATCCACATAAAAAAGCCCTTTTCTGTCAAGTCCCAATTTAACTACCACCTCACACAGATTTGCAACTTTTATTTTTCTTATACTGATAATTTTTATTCCTGGCTGTATCTGATTTAATATTTTTTGAAATTTTTTTATACTGGGACAGCGTGCCCACGATGTTTTAATCCCTGCAGTTCCTCCTATAAAAAGAAATAGTAGTATTAATCCTAAAATTTTAAAATTCTTAAAAACTCTAAATTCTGACATTTTTACGCCTCCTTTTTTGAAAGAATTTTATGGATACTTCTTATATTAACACCCTCGTTATTCAGTGTCAAGTTAAAAGGTGGAACAAATTTTGGTTTAAAAAATGCTTACAATTTTGCAAATTTGTTAACAATAATCATAAAAATGGTTTGGTCTGTATGGGGATATTTTCTTGGATTTCGATATGTAATATTTCTGGCGTAAATTTTGTTAAAATAAAAGTTGAGAAACAAAAACCACATAAGCAGGAGGCGGATGCAAAATGAAAAAAATAGAAGCTATAATTAAGCCTTTTAAACTTTAGGCAGTAAAGGAAGCTTTGGTTGAAGTAGAAATAGGAGAAATGACTATAAGTGAGGCAAAAGGGTTTGGGGAAGGAAATTGGAGTTGATCTGGGGTATCCTTAATACGGATCTTGTTGACAATAACAAATTTAAAAAGTGCTTTATCTGCATTACTTCGGTTACACTATGTCTTCACTTCATCAGGCGTTTCGCCCGCTTCTAAAATGGGTTTAATATATTGATAGGAATAAATTTCTTTATTTTCTTCTACAAGTTGTTTTACAGTTTTGTTTACCTCGGGATGAACCCAGTTAGGAATAATCTCTAAGGATGGAATCATAACAAATGCTCTTTCTAACATTAAAGGATGGGGAATTTTTAAAAAGTTATTTTTTATTATAATGTTTTCATAAAAAATTATGTCTATGTCTATAATTCGATCTCTATATTTTTTGTAAGAAAAATCATTTAATTTTCTTCCCATAATCATTTCTATTTTTTTTAAGGTAAGAATTAATTCCCATGGTGATAGCACTGTTTCTCCTAACATTACCGCATTATAAAAATAGTTGGGACTTTGAAATCCCCAGGGAGCTGTTAAATAAATTTTAGAAAGTTTCTTACATAAAATACCGTGTTGATTTAACAAAAAAAGAGCTAATTTTAAATTTTTTAATTTATCTCCTATGTTTGTTCCAAGTCCGAGAACAACTTTTTTTAAAACTTGAGGGTGGATAATCTTTTTCCTGCTTCTTTCAATCTTTTTTCCTCCACTGTCAATGCTATTCTAAAATAGCCTTCTCCAGAATTTCCAAACCCTATTCCTGGAGTAACTACTATACCTGTTTCTTCAAGAACTTTCTTACAGAATTCCTGTGATTTCATTTCTCGGGGTGTTTTTACCCAGAGATAAAAAGTTGCTTCTGGAATTTTAAACTCATATCCGAGATTTTTCAGCTCTTTTGCCATTACATCTCTTCTTTTCTTAAAAATATTTCTGAGTGGTGCTACCAGTTTTTCAAAATTTGAAAGAGCGTATGCTCCTGCTTCCTGAATAGCTGTAAAAACTCCAGAATCTATATTACTTTTTACCTTAGCAAGTGCACTTATAATTTCTTTTTTTCCCACTGCAAAACCTATTCTCCATCCAGTCATACAAAAAGTTTTAGAAAGACTATGGAATTCTATAGCTACGCTCTTTGCTTCATCAATCTCAAAAATACTTATAGGAGGTTTTTCAAAGTAAAGTTCTATATACGCAGCATCGTGAGCCACTATTAAGTCGTATTTTTTTGCGAACTTTATTACTTCTTTAAAAAATTCCCTGGTAGCAGAAGCACCTGTAGGATTATTGGGATAATTTAACCACAAAATTTTTGCTCTTTCTAAAATTTCTTCTGGAATTTTTTCAAATTCTGGAAAAAAAGAATTTTCCCACTTAAGGGGCATATAATAAGGTTCACCATCTGTAAGAATGGCTCCAAGGTGATACACCGGGTAAGCTGGTTCGGGACAGAGCACCACATCTCCATTGTTTACAAATGCCACAGGAAGATGGGCTATCCCTTCTTTAGAACCTATTAGAGCAAGAACCTCGTCTTCAGTAAAACTTACCCCAAATCTTTTCTTCATATAATTTAAACAGGCTTTTCTAAAAAATAAACTTCCGGCATTAGAAGGATATTTATGATTTTCCGGTTTCTCAAGAGCGCTTTTAGCAACTTCAACAATTTCTCGAGGAGTAGGAAGATCAGGATCTCCTATTCCAAGATCTATTACATCTACTCCCTCTTCTAATTTTTTATTTTTTAATCGATCAAGTTCTACAAAAAGATAAGGAGGAATTTTAGAAAGTCTATCTGCTAATTTCATCTTTACTCCTCCTTCTAAATAATTATCTCTAAAAGATTTTTTTAATATACAACAAAATTTTATTAAAGCAAAGTATATTTAAATTTTCTTTTTGCTTGAAATATTTGAAAAATCCGTTTAAAATCTTAAAAGAGAGCTAATTTTTTAATGATTCTTTCAGGAGGAATAAAATGTTAAAAAGAGTTGTTTCAGGTTGGGAAATGCAGAAGCTTGATTCTATAGTTATAAAAGAAATAGGAATTCCAGCAGAAGTTTTGATGGAAAGAGCAGGAGTTGGAGTAAGTGAAAAACTTTCGGAAATGTTTCCTCCTGCAGATTTCCCAGGAGTGTTAATTGTATGCGGTCCGGGAAATAATGGTGGAGATGGTATGGTCTGTGCCAGACATTTAAAAAGCAAAGGTTATCAGATAAAAGTTGTGATTTTGTGTGATGAAGATAGATACAAAGGAGAAGCTAAATTAAATCTTGAAATAATAAAAAAACTTAAAATAATTCCTCGGAGAATAAAAGATTCTTCAGAAATGTCAGAGCTCCTGGAGAGTGAAAAACCCGAAATAATTGTGGATGCCATATTTGGAACAGGCTTAAAAAGAAAAGTAGAGGGTTTTTTTGCAGAGATAATTAATTTAATAAATAGATATAAAGAAGAAAAAAAAGGGAAGGTGGTTTCTGTTGACATTCCTTCTGGAGTGTGTTCCAATACAGGAAGAATTCTTGGCACAGCAGTAAAAGCGGATCTTACAGTTAGTTTTGAACTTCCTAAAATAGGACACATTTTTTATCCAGGTAAAGAGTTTACAGGGAAGCTCGAACTTGTTCCTATCAGTTTTCCTGCAGAAGTTATAGAAAAAAATGCTCCTGCAAGATATTACATAGATCTTGCATGGGCAAAAAGTGTTTTCAAAAGAAGAAAAGGATATGTTCATAAAGGAAACTTTGGACATGTTCTGGTTCTGGCAGGAAGCAGGGGAAAAAGTGGAGCAGGTTATCTTGCAGGGCTTGGAGCTTTAAGAGGTGGTGCAGGTCTTGTTACTCTTGCTTCAACCAGAACCTTACAAAAAATTTATGCCTCCATGTTACCAGAAGCTCTAACCCTTGGTCTGGAAGAAAACTTCTATGGAGAAGTTTCTCTTAAAGATCTTCCAAAAATCATAGAGGCTTCCCACAAAAAAACAGCTTTTGTAATAGGACCGGGTCTTGGACTAAGCTCAGAAATGAAAAATCTCTTTTTTGAAATTCTTTCCTGCATTAACATCCCACTTGTAATAGATGCTGATGCCTTAACCCTCCTTTCTGAAAAACCAGAAATTTTACAAAATTATTCTGGTGTAAAAATACTAACCCCTCATCCAGGAGAAGCAATCAGACTTTTAAAAATTTCCAAAAATGAACTTCTAGAAGATAGGCTTTACTGGACTAAAAAACTTGCAGAACTGACAGGAGCTGTGGTAATTTTAAAGGGAGCTCATTCTATAATATGCAGTAAGGATCAGGAAGGCATTTCTTCCATAGATGAACCAGGGCTTTCTCAGGGAGGAACAGGAGATGTGCTTGCAGGGCTCATAGGTGCTTTGATCTCACAGGGATACGATGCTTTTACCTCTGCATGCCTCGGAGTTTTTATACACGGAACTGCAGGTAAACTTCTTTCAGAAGAATACGGTCCCTTTGGTTATCCTGCAAGCCTTGTTGCAGAAACCTTCCCCAGGGTGTTTAAAATTTTACAAGAGGAAAGTTAATGGACTGGCGAAGATTCCCAAGGTGTTTTGCAAAATTAAAAGCTTATTTCCCCGGAGAAGAAAAACCCTATGAAGTTACCAATATCTCTTATAAAGGCTGTTTTATAAAAACCGATAAGCTTATTCCTAAGGGAAGACTTATTTACTTTGAGCTCGAACTTCCAGATATAGGTCTTATCCCTATTTATGGACTGGTGGTGAGACACGATTTAAAAGAACCAGGCATGGGAATAGAGATTGTTGAGGTTGATAAAAATTTAAATGCAGTCTGGGCACTTTATCTTAAAGCACTTTCTTACATAGAACAGGCAAAAAAGATTTATAGAGAAAATATGGATCATTTACCCGAAGCCTTAAAAACCAAAAAATAAGAATGACGATCTATTTCTTTCTATTTTTAATCGGCCTTGCTCTGGGTAGTTTTTTTAATGTAATAATTTACAGATGGAGCAGGGGGCTTTCCATAGTTTATCCTCCTTCTCATTGTCCGCACTGTAAAAAAAAATTAAAATGGTATCATAATATACCCCTTATTTCCTATGTTTTTTTAAAAGGAAGATGTGCTTATTGTAAAGAAAAAATTTCTTTAAGATATCCTCTGGTTGAACTCATTACTGCAATTCTCTTTCTCTATGCCTATTTAAAAGCAGATGGATTGGACACTTTTATATTTTATTCTTTTTATACTCTTATTCTTATTCCTCTTTCTTTTATAGATCTTGAAATTAAAGAAATTCCGGATTCTCTTTCTTTATCTTTGATAGTTGCTGGCTGGATATTTAGTTTTCTGGGAATTAATCCCCTTTTAAATTTTAAAATGAGTCTTATCTCAAGTTTCTCAGGAGCAGGGCTTTTATTTCTTATAAACGAATTTTACTATCAGTTCTCAAAAAGAGAAGGAATGGGAATGGGGGATTATAAATTAATGGCTGGTATAGGATCTTTTCTGGGATACAGAAGTTTTTATACTGTTTTGTTTCTTGCTTCTGTTTTCGGTATCATTGCTTTTTTACTGCTTATACTCTTTAGAAAAAAGGAAAAAAAACATTATGGATTGACCTATGAACTTCCTTTTGGTCCTTTTCTTTCTCTGGCAAGTTTGTGTTATCTTTATAATTGGATTAGAATAAATATATAAAACTTTGTAAAAAGGGGGTGAAAAGATGAAGAGGGCGGTGATACTTGTTTTGGTATGTATTATATACTTTTTTCCAATTAATTGTTTTGCAGGACAGATGAACACTGCAAGAATACTGATGATAATAGCTCCCTATAATTTTCGGGATGAAGAACTTTTTATTCCTAAGAGAATTTTCGAAGATAATGGATATGAAGTGGTGGTGGCATCATCGTCTTTAAAAACTGCCAGAGGTATGCTCGGAGCACTTTATAAACCCGAACTTCTTCTGAAACAGGTTAGAGTTAAGGATTACAAAGCAATTGTTCTTGTAGGTGGAAGTGGTTCTGTGGTTTATTTTAACAACAGGATTTTACACCACATAGTAAGAGAGGCTTTAAAAGAACACAAAGTTCTGGGAGCAATATGTCTTGCTCCCTGTATTCTGGCAAAAGCAGGAGTTTTAAAGGGTAAAAGAGCAACTGTCTGGTATTCAGCAAAGGAATGTCTTATAAAAAACGGGGCTATTTACACCGGTAAGCCAGTCGAAGTAGATGGTAAAATAGTTACTGCAAGTGGTCCTTTTGCTGCCAGAAAATTTGCACATACAATTTTAAAAGTTTTAAAAAAGTAAAGTTTATTAAAATTTTAAAAACTTGTATTATTTTGAAAAAGTATTAAATTAAGGATAGAATTTTTAATAGGAAGGGAGGCATTTTTAAATGCTGGGAAAGGTTCTTGCTAAGATAATAGGGACTAAAAATGAAAGAGAACTTAAAAAACTCAAACCCATAATTAACAGGATAAACGAACTGGAACCAAGGATTCAAAAACTTTCTGATGCAGATCTTGCCAAAAAAACTGTTGAATTTAAAGAAAGACTTGCCAAAGGGGAGTCTCTTGATGATTTACTTCCAGAAGCTTTTGCAGTGGTAAGAGAAGCTGCCAGGCGCATCCTTGGAATGAGACACTTTGATGTTCAGCTTATGGGAGGCATTGTTCTTCACCAGGGTAAAATTGCAGAGATGAAGACAGGTGAGGGAAAAACCCTGGTTGCAACTCTTCCAGCATATCTCAATGCTCTTACTGGAAAAGGGGTTCATATTGTTACTGTAAATGATTATCTTGCCAAAAGAGATGCTGAATGGATGGGTCCTGTTTACAGATTTCTCGGTTTATCTGTAGGATACATAGTTTCTGGAATGGATGATAGTGAAAGAAAAAAAGCTTATGATTGTGATATAACCTATGGAACAAATAGCGAATTTGGTTTTGATTATCTTAGAGATAACATGAAATATTCTCTTGAAGATATGGTTCAGAGGGGACATTATTATGCAATAATAGACGAGGTTGATTCTATTCTTATAGATGAAGCGAGAACACCTCTTATTATTTCCGGTCCTTCTGAGGAATCAACTGAACTTTATTATTACATAGATGAAATTGTAAGGAAATTAAAAAAGGATATTCATTTTACTCTTGATGAGAAATCCAAAAATGCGACTCTTACTGAAGAAGGAATTGCTGAGTGTGAAAAGCTTCTCGGGATAAAAAATCTTTACAATCCAAGATATGTAAGACTTATTCACCATATTCATCAGGCAATAAGAGCTCACCATCTTTTTAAAAGAGATGTGGATTATGTTGTAAAGGATGGGAAAGTTATAATAGTTGATGAATTTACAGGAAGGCTTATGCCTGGGAGAAGATGGAGTGATGGACTTCACCAGGCTATTGAAGCCAAGGAAAGAGTGAGAATTGAGGCAGAAAATCAGACACTTGCCATGATAACTATTCAAAACTACTTTAGAATGTATGAGAAACTTGCTGGAATGACGGGAACTGCTGAAACAGAAGCAGCAGAATTTAAGGAGATTTACAATCTTGATGTAGTTGTAATTCCGACTCACAAACCCATGATAAGAAAAGACTATCCTGATGTAGTATTTAGAACACAGAAGGAGAAATTTGAAAAAGTGGTTGAAGAAATAGAGAAGTGCTATAAAGAAGGAAGGCCGGTTCTTGTAGGAACTACAAGTATTGAAAAGAGCGAACTTCTTTCACGAATGCTCAGGAAGAAGAAGATTCCTCACCAGGTATTAAATGCAAAGTATCACGAAAAAGAAGCTGCAATAATTGCACAGGCAGGTAGATCCCACACTGTTACAATTGCGACGAACATGGCTGGTAGAGGAGTTGATATTCTGCTTGGAGGAAATCCAGAGGGACTTGCAAAGGCTCAGCTTGAAGCAGAAGGATACGATCTTTCTGAAATTGATGAAAGAGCCTGGAACGACGCTCTTAATATGGCAAAACAGGGAATAGATCCTACTACAAAATATAAAGAATACTGGGCAGAGGTTTTGTATGAAAAGGTAAAAGAATGTCAAAAGGATGCCGAAAAGGTTAAAAAACTGGGAGGACTTTATATAATAGGAACAGAAAGACACGAATCAAGAAGAATAGATAATCAGCTTAGAGGAAGAGCAGGAAGGCAGGGTGATCCAGGTGCCTCAAGATTCTTTCTTTCTCTGGAAGATGATCTTCTGAGACTTTTTGGTTCTGAAAAACTTCAAAACTTTATGGAAAAACTTGGGCTTCCAGAAGGTGAACCACTGGAACATCCCTGGCTCAGTAAAGCAATAGAACAGGCTCAAAAAAAGGTAGAAGCTTATAATTTCGAAATAAGAAAATATCTTCTCGAATACGACGATGTAATGAACCAGCAGAGAGAAACCATTTATTCCCAGAGAAAAGAGATTTTAAAAAGTGATTCTATAAAACCCTGGATAACCTCTATGATAGAAGAACTTTGTGAGGAGATTGTAGAAGAAAGTATTGCGGATCCAAAGAGAATAGAAAAAGAAGATGTGGAAAATATAAAAAACAGATTTAGAGAAATTTTTGCCTGTGAAGCAAATCTTAATGGAGAATTAAGAAAAGAGGGAATAGTTAAAAAGTTAAAAGAAACCGCTTTAAATAGATATGAAGAAAAAGAAAAGGTTATAGGACCTGATAATATGAGAAATCTGGAAAAGTATTTTCTTCTTACTACCATAGATGCTCTGTGGAAGGATCACCTTCTTACTCTGGATCACTTAAGAGAGAGTGTTGGATTAAGGGGATATGGACAGAAGGATCCTCTTCAGGAGTATAAAAAAGAAGCCTTTCATCTTTTTGTAAATCTTTTGAAGAGAATTAAAGAAATAACTCTTTCTTATCTTTACAGGATAGAAATAAGAGAGGAACCTGAAGAAGAGCTTAATGTAGAGTTTGAAGAAAACAAAAAGAGAAAAAAGAAGATGAAGTATAAAAGAGAGGATGTTTTTGGTGAAGAGAACAATGAGAAACAGACCCCTGTAAGGGTTAAGAAGGTGGGTAGAAACGATCCCTGTCCGTGTGGCAGTGGTAAAAAATATAAAAAATGTTGTGGAAGACACTTAAAGGAGAAAGAACATGAGATGTCCCAAGTGTAATTACTTTTTTTCAGAAGAAAAAAAGGTATGTCCCAGATGCGGGAATGATATGGGAAAAGTGATAGAAAAGTTGGGATTTTTTCCTCAGAGTAGAAAAGAACCTTTTCTTTCTCCAGAGGATTTTGTAGAAGTAAGCTCTACTTCTACAGAACCCGAAGTTTCTACACCTTCTCAAAAACCAGAAGAAAAAGAAAGAAGAGAAATAGAAATACCTCTGGAAATAGAAGAAAGTTAAATTTTAAGGAACAGGTTCGCCCCAGAAGTCCTTCTTTTTTCCTTCTCTTAATTCCTCGGTTTCTTTTAAAGCCATTTTGTAGTATTTATAAACCAGTTTTCGAGCTTTTTTAGCATATAAAGTTTCTGGATAATTGTTCAGAAGATAAAGGAGTCTGTTATATGCGGATCTGTAATATTTCATTTTGTAATAAAATCTGGCAACATAGAATTCATGATGGGCAAGAATTTCCCGTAGTTTTTTTATTCTCTTTTTTACTTCAACTCTATAAGGATTCTTAGGGAAATTTTCCAGAAGTCTGAGATAATTTTCAATAGCTTTTTTTGTAAAACTTTGATCCCTATCGTAAGGAAGAACAAGCTGGTAGTAGCAGTTTCCTATTTGAAAAATTACATAAGGAATAGCTTCATTAGCAGGATAAAACTTTTCAAAATTTTCATAGAGATCTATAGCAGAGAGGTAATCTCCCTGCATAAATTTACAATCAGCTATTCTTAATCGAGCAAGCACAGCCTGAGGAGTTCCTGGAAATAAATTCATGACCTTTTCATAATATTGTGACGCAATTTCGTATTGTCCGTTTTTAAAGTATTTTTCTGCTTTTTTTAAAAGATGTAAAAGTTCCACCTGAGTGCGTTTTTTTTGTTTGGGGGTTCCACAGGCACAGAGAAAAAGAGAAAAGAAAAGAATAAAAACAATATACCCCTTCTTAAGCATAAAAAATTAAAAAATAAGTTTTTAATATAGTAAAGTTCAATTCTAAATAACTTTGTTTAAAGCATTTAAAATAGTATTTTTAGATACTGCTCCAACTATTATATCTACTGCTTCTCCATTTTTAAAAATTATAAGGGTTGGTATTGCTCGTATTCCGAATTTTCCAGGGGTAACAGGATTTTCATCCACATTCATTTTACATACTTTTACTTTTCCTTCCATTTCTTTGGCAACTTCTTCTATAATAGGTGCTATTAATCTACAGGGACCACACCAGGATGCCCAGAAATCCACAAGCACCGGGATATCCGATTGTAAAACCTCTTTTTCAAAATCCTGATCAGTAACCTTACACACTCCCATAAAAATACCTCCTTTAAACTTTTAGGTTCTTTTCTTATTCAAGTTTTTTTATATTACTATCTTTTTTAAATTCTTCAAGTAAAATTTTAAAAAAGTGAAAAATTTTGCATCTTTTTTAAGTTATTTCTATAAATAAAAATCAAAAAATTTTATTATATCTATAATTTGAAAGTAGAAAAAGAGCGGGGGATTCCCCCGCAGGTTGATTTTACTTGAGTAATCCGAATTCTTTCAATTTAAGTTCTTTTCTCTTTATTTTTCCACTTATTGTTTTAGGTAGTTCGCTAACAAATTCAACTTTTCTCGGATACTTATAAGGTGCTGTTTCTTTTTTAACAAAGTCCTGAAGTTCTTTTACCAGTTTTTCTGAAGGTTCAAAACCTTCTTTTAACACTATAAAAGCCTTTACAACTTCTCCTCTTACTTCGTCAGGGCTTGCTACCACTGCAGATTCTTTTACTGCTGGATGTTTAATTAATACACTTTCCACTTCAAATGGAGAAATTCTATATCCGGAACTAATAATTATATCATCTTCTCTTCCAAGAAACCAGAAGTATCCTTCTTCATCTTTATATCCTCTATCTCTTGTAAAATACCATTCACCTCTAAATGCGAGATTCATTTCTTTTTCATCTCCTATGTATTCCACAAAAAGTCCTACAGGTCTTTCTGGTTTGATTTTAATTGCTATGTTTCCGTCTTCATAGGGTTTAACAGGATTTCCTTCATCATCCACTATGTCCACGACGAAACCAGGGGTTGGTAAACCCATTGCTCCGGGTTTAATCGGAATAAAGCGAAACATAGCAATTGTGTTTACTGTTTCTGTCTGTCCATATCCATTGTAAATGTATTGACCAGTGGCTTCCTTCCACACTTCTATTACTTCAGGATTAAGTGGTTCTCCTGCTGCTACAAAGTGTCTTACACTTGGGAATTTTAGTTCTTCTTTGGGGACTTCTTTTATAAGCATACGATAAACAGTGGGAGGACCGCAGAATGTAGTAATTTCAAACTTTTTAAGGGTTTCCACGAGAAAATCAGGAGTAAATTTTTTAGGAGCTTTTCGTGTAAAAACAGTTGCTCCCATATTCCAGGGACCAAAAAGACTGGACCATGCTGCCTTTGCCCAACCTGTGTCAGAAAGATTCCAGTGAATGTCTCCGGGTTTAAGATCGAGCCAGAACTTTCCAGTAATAAGATGTGCAAGAGGATAGGAAACCTGGGTGTGAAGAACCATTTTTGGAGGACCTGTGGTTCCAGAAGTAAAAAAAATAAAAGCTGGATCCGAAGAACTGGTTCTTTCTCCTGGGAAAGGATCACTATTTAAAAGAGTGGAAAAATTTTGCCATCCTGTTCTTTCATCAGTATTAATCAAAATTATATCTTTTCCTAAATTATTTACAGCTTCCTCTACCTTTTCTGCATTTATTTCGTCTGAAATAATACCTTTAATATTTGCTACTTTTAAACGATATTCTATATCCTTGGGCATAAGAAGAGTGGTTGCAGGAATCACAATTGCATTTAATCGCATTAAAGCAAGAACACTTATCCACCATTCAGGTTTGTTAGAAAGAATTATCATTACTTTGTCTCCCTTTTTTATCCCCAGAGATTTTAACCCTCCTGCGAGTTTACTTGAAAGCTCTGTAAGCTGGGAAAAAGTAAATTTTTTCGTTTCTTCTCCATCTGTCCATATAAGAGCAGGTCTATCCCCCCATTTATCAAATACATCCAGGGGGAATGAAAACTTTTCCGGAACTTCTAACTTAAAATCATTTACAATTTGATAATAATTCGAAAGTTCCTGTTTAGCACTTCCTTCCTGCATTTACCTCCCTCCTGTTTAAATTTTTATTATGTGGGTAAACTTTTCCCGAGTGTTGTCAGAGCTATATTTAAATGAAGAACGCCTTTCTGCGCCTGTATCTTCTCTGCAAGTTCCTTTATTTCATTAGCCTTTCCCTTTACCAAAATTACTTCAAGACATCTTGCGTGATCTATATGAATATGCTGGGTGGTAATAATTCTTGAATAGTAATTGTGCTGGATTTCCATGAGTTTATCTGTTAATTCTCTTTTGTGATGATCATAAAGATACATTATAACTCCCATTACATCTTCTTTGGATTCTTTCCATTCTTCTTCTACAAGTTTTTGGCGAATCAGGTCTCGAATTGCTTCAGATCTGTTTGCATAGTGTTTTTTTTCTATGTATTCATCAAATGCCTTTAAAAGCTCTTTGGGTATGGATACACCAAAACGTGCGAGCTCCTCCATCCCCTCCTCCTTAAGTTTGTTTTAAAAATTCCGATTTAATCATAACAGGAATATTACACTTGTAAAGAGAAAATAATAAATTAATTTTAAAATTAGAAAAGTATAGTGGTATAAAAATTGAGAAAAAATTACAGGAGGCAACAATGAAAGTAGAACTGGTAAAAAATTGGGTAATAGATAGTGTAAAACCTCAGGAAATACAAAAATTTCAGTCAGAACTTGAACAAAAAAAACTAAAAGAAACTACAGAAAAACAAAAGTCCGGTAAATTTTTCGAAAAAATAAATGAAGAAGTAATGAAAGAAATAGCAAATGTTATTCAAAAGTTTCTTGAAAAGTTTAATCTGGAAACAAAAGTAGTATATGATAAAGAATATAAAACCCTGGTTGTAAAAGTTTATGAAAAAGATACCGGTAAACTTATAAGACAGATCCCTCCAGAGGAACTTCTCGAAGTTTCTAAAAGACTTCACGAACTTGTGGGGATCCTTTACAGAAATAAAGCTTGATAATTTTAGAATTTTACTCTTGCCTTATTTTTCTTTTTTATTTATAATAAGTTTCAAATACCCCTAAAATTTAAAAAGGGGGAAAAAAATGGGTCTTCAAAAAATTATTACCACTTATATAATTCAGGGGGTTTATATAATAACTTCAAAATGGGATA
This sequence comes from uncultured Thermodesulfatator sp., assembly GCA_964636875.1. Taxonomy (GTDB): domain Bacteria; phylum Desulfobacterota; class Thermodesulfobacteria; order Thermodesulfobacteriales; family Thermodesulfobacteriaceae; genus Thermodesulfobacterium. Next base: position 5,258 of record CAZWTB010000100.1, on the reverse strand, counting down.
ATAAGATTAATGGAATGACAGCAGCATGGGTTACTCAGGTTTCTTTTAAACCAAGACTTCTGGCAGTTGCCATAGCTCCTCAGAGATACACCTACCAGTTTATAAAAAATTCTGGAATTTTCTGTATCAATGTTCTTTCCCCGGATCAAATAGAGCTTGCCAGACTTTTTGGATTTAAGTCAGGAAGGGAAGTAAACAAATTTGAAAACATTTCCTATACATATTCTCTTAATCAGTGCCCTGTTTTAACCGATGCAATTGCCTATTTTGAATGTGAGGTTGTAAAAGAATGCGAAGCAGGTGATCATATTATTGTGGTGGGAGAAGTGGGTGATTACAAGGTTTTTAAGGAAAACACAGAACCTTTTATTTTTAAATGGGATGACTTTTTCGGAGGAATAGAAGGATAAAAAAGAAGGAGATATAAAATGGAAAATCAGGATAAAATCCTTGAGGTTCATGAAAAATTAAGCAATTTTTTTAATCAGAAGTTAAAACTCATTCTTACAAGCGTGGGTATTTTTGTGCTTTTTGTCTTTTTGATAAGTTTTTTTACTTATTACAAAAATAGAAAAGAAAGAGAGGCAGAATTAAAACTTATAGAAGCGATGAATCAACATAATCCTGTGCAGGCACTTAACAAAATTTTAAAAGAATATTCTGGAACTCAAGCAGGTCTTGAAGCAGGAATTTTATTATGGAATATGTATTATAATAAAAAAGATTATTTCAGCATGGGGCGGGTATTAGATTATCTTCAGGAAAATTATCCTTCGGATTTAAAACCCCTTTTAAATTATGCAAGAGCTTCTCTTTTTGAAAATCAGAAAGAGTTTAAGTCAGCCTTGAGATTTTATAAAAAAAGTCTTAAGGAAATGCCTTTACTACGATTTGTAGCACTTATTGATGTGGCGAGGACATACGAAGAAAGCGGTAACTTAAACCAGGCAATTGATTTTTACAGAAAGTATCTTGAGGAATATCCAGATGGGGAATATAAAGGGCTTGCAGAATACAAAATTTATGCAACCAGATCTGCAGGAAATAAAATTGGAAAGAAAGGAAGTAAAAAGTGAGTCTTTTATTTTTTAGGAAACTTGCAGAAGAAAGAATTCGTGAAGCGATGGAAAATGGAGATTTTGAAGACATTTCCTGTAAAGGGAAACCTCTTGATTTAAAAGAAGATCCTTTTGTTCCTGAAGAACTTAGAGTTGTTTATAAAATTTTAAAAAACGCGGGTTTTCTTCCCAAAGAGCTTGAATTAAGGAAAGAAATTGCCCAGCTTGAAAAGTATCTTGAAGAGGATACTCAGGACGCCTACAACAAAATCAGAAAACTTAATGCCCTTATTTTTAAGTTAAATCAGATAAGAAAAACCCCTTTTAACATAGAAGATAACGATTATTATTATAAAATTGTGCAAAAAATCAAGCTTTCAAGAGAAGAAAGAGAAAAACTTACTCCAAAAAAACACATAGACTGGAGCAAACTTCAGATTAATCTTTACATTTCTGCTATCTGTCCCAGGAAAAAGTAATTTACCATGTCGGTTTCCTCTTTAAAAAAGTCCTTTGATGAATACTTTATGAAAATTGCATTAAAAGAGGGTTATAAAGGTTTGGGTAAAACCTCTCCAAATCCTGCAGTTGGAGCTGTGGTGGTTGATCCTGCTACAGGTGAGGTTATAGCAAAAGGTTATCATAAAAAGTATGGAGGACCTCATGCAGAAGTAATTGCACTTAACAAAGCTGGTGATAGAGCAAAGGGAAGTGTGCTTTATGTTACACTTGAACCATGTTCCCATTATGGTAAAACACCTCCATGCACTGAGAAAATTATAAAAGCAGGAATAAAAAAAGTGGTTTGTGCCATAAGAGATCCCAATCCCGTTGCAAAAGGCGGGCTAGAAGTTTTAAAAGAACACGGAATAGAAACTATTTCCGGGGTTTTATCTGAGGAAGCCAAAATTCTTACCAGATTTTTTTTAAGCAGAATTTTAAGAAAAAAACCCTGGGTAATAATAAAAGTTGCTTCAACACTTGATGGAAAAATAGGAGTTTCTACAGGAGATTCCAAATGGATAACTGGCCAAAAGGCAAGAAAACTGGGACATAAACTTAGAGCATGGTGTGATGCAATTGTAGTAGGAAAAAATACAGTTTTAAAAGATGATCCTGAATTAACCTGTAGACTTGTGCAGGGAAAAAATCCATTAAGAATTGTTTTTGATACCAATCTGAATCTTGTTCCAGAATTTAAAATCTTTCGCATAAAAGATAATAGTAAAACAATTGTAGTTTGTGGAGAAAGTGCTGATAAAAAAAGAGAAAAAGAATTTGTTAAAAGAGGAATTGAGGTGTGGAGACTTCCTGTTTGTGAACAGGGAATAGATGTTAAAGCATTTCTTAGAAGATGTTTTTCAGAAGGCATCTCCTCAGTGCTTGTAGAAGGAGGAGGTAAAATTCACGGAAGTTTCCTCAGAGAAGCTGATGAGTTTTTTTTCTTTTTTGGTCCAATTGTTACAGGAGATCCACAGGGAATTCAATCAATTTCTGCAAAACCCCTGAAAAAACTTTCTCAATCTGTAAAACTTGAAAAACTTAAGATAAAAAAACTGGGAGATGATTTTCTGGTTCATGGATATAGTCCAGAAGGTTTTTCTCTTATAAATACTCCTTTAGAATAAGTTTTAATTCTTTTTCAAGCTCTTTAATACTTTTTTCTGAAGAAAATATTTTGTGAGCTTTTTTTTCTTTTTCACAGAGCGGGATCTGCAGAGATATTAATTTTGATATAAGTTCTTCTGAAAAACCTCTATCTTTAAGACGTTTTTTTTGGGTTGGAAGAGAACAGGTTATAACCCATATTTCATCAAAAAATTTATCCCATCCTGCTTCAAAAAGAAGGGGAACCTCTGCAAAAACAATTTCTTTTCCTGTATTATTTTGAAAAAATTCAAACAAATTCTTTTTTACTTCTGGATGGAAAATGTTTTCCAGCTTTTTTTTCAATTTTGGATTTTTCAGTATTTCTTTCAAAATTTTTTTTCTGTTTATTTGAGATCCTTTCAGAATTTTTCTTCCAAATAGCTTAATAAGTTGCTCTTTTATAAAAGATTTATTATAAAGTGTATTTACCACTTCATCACAGGAAAATACAGGAAATCCCATATTTTTAAGAATTTTTAAAAAAGTGCTTTTTCCTGTTGCAATACCTCCTGTTATTCCAATTTTTTTCATTTTTTTATTTGTAAGATGAACTATTTATAATAGTTTTTCTCTTTTTTTTTACCTGTCAACCTTTTCAATTTATAAGTATTTAAAAATTGAAAAAATGTTTTTGGGTTGTAAAATTTCTGCTTAAAATTGTAGAGGCAGAAGAGATGAAGAAATTGGAAGGGGAGGATATTTTAAGAAAGTGGAGAAAATTGAGACCCAGGAGGAGATTTCCCATAGTAGCTATTCTTGATGACATAAGAAGTGCCTATAATGTAGGTTCTATGTTCAGGACTTCTGCCTGTGCTTATATAGAAGAACTGGCTCTCTGCGGAATCACTCCTCATCCACCACATCCCAAACTTGAAAAGACTGCTCTTTATACAGTAAATCTCGTTCCCTGGAAATACTTTACTTCTGCTAAAGAGGCTATTTTATATTATAAACAAAAAAAATATAAAATAGGAATCCTTGAGATTACTGATATAAGTGTTCCTGTGGAAGAATTGTCAGAAAATCTTTTTCCTCTTGCCTTTGTGGTGGGGAATGAAGTGGAAGGAGTAAAAGATGAACTTTTTCCTTATGCAGATGTAATTTTTGAAATCCCTCTTTATGGAGAAAAGGAGTCTTTAAATGTGGCAGTTGCCTATGGAATAACTCTTTTCTTTTTGATAAAAAAAGTTGTAAATCTTTAATTTTTTGGTAGAGTTAAGGAGAAAAATTCTGGAGGAATTATGCCTGAAGTTCTTGGTTTTAAAGGATGGAGATACAATTCAGAAAAAGTTAACATAAACGATGTTATAGCACCTCCTTATGATGTTGTATCCGAGGAGGAAATAAAATACTATAAAAGCAAAAGTAATTATAATATATTTCATCTGGAACTTCCTGAATCTTCTTATAAAGCCAGAGAACTTTTAAAGAAATGGATGGAAGAAAAAGTAATTTTTCCAGAAAATATGAGGTGTATTTATCTTTATGAACTTGATTTTTTTTATGGAAATAAAAAATTCTGTAGAAGGGGGTTTATTCTTCTTGTAAAACTGAGTTCTTTTAAAGAAGGAAAAATAATTCCTCATGAAAAGACATATCCCAAAGTAACCGAGGAAAGATTTGAACTTCTGAAAGCAACGGGATTTCAATTCAGTCAGATATTTGGTATTTATCAGGATCCTGAACTTGATACTTTAAAAAATCTTGATGAAAAGGAACTTCTTTACGAGGTGACATTTGGTTCAGAGGTGCATAGACTTTATAGAATTACTTCTCTTTCAATTCAACAAAAAATTTCTGCATTTCTTTATAATAAACCGATTTATATAGCAGATGGACATCACCGCTACACTACTGCCCTGCGTTTTAAAAGTTATATGGAAGAAAAATTCGGGAAAAATGATCAGCTTGATTTTAACTACATATGTATGTATGTGTGTCCTATGGAAGAACCTGGACTTCTTATGCTTCCGACTCATAGAGTATATCTTTTTTCTGAAACTTTCAAATTAATAGAAAAGCTGAAAAATTTTCTGGAAGTAGAAAAAATATCCGAAGAAATTTTAAAATCAGATAAAAATTTTTTTAGAGAAAAGGAAAGGGAATATCTTCTGGTTTTTAACAGAAATTTACTTTTCTGTAGAATTAGAGATGATTTCTGGGAAGAGATCAAAAAATTGGATCCGGTTCTTTCCAGAATACCTTTGTTTAATTTTCTACATATATTTTACAAAGCTACAGGTCTTAAGGAAGAGGAATTAAAGGAAAAGGGGCTGGTAAAGTTTTATTCTACAGAAAAAGAGGTTTTAAAAAAAAGCGAAAAAGGATTGGGGGTAATATTTCCTGTTATATCTCCTTTAATTTTAAAAGAAGTTGCAGGAGTAGGGAAGTTAATGCCCCATAAATGCACTTATTTTTATCCCAAAATACTTACTTGTTTGCTTTTAAGAGAAATAAAAGGAGAACCCGTAAAATGAAAAATACTAATTTAAAAGATAGTTTACAATATTTCAAAGAACTGGAAAACAAATACAATAATATATTTAAAAA
>CAZWTB010000099.1:0-1672 GCA_964636875.1 uncultured Thermodesulfatator sp. | reverse complement strand
GTGTTTATTGAGAGGCTTTATAATGATGCGAGATTAAAGCTTAGTGGAGAGTTTAAGAAGGTGGGACATTTAAGGAAAGGGCAAGTAAAGGAGTGGTTAAGTTTAGAGGGATTGAAGGAGCGGGAGATAGAAGTTGTATGGGAATATTTTGGAGGATGTATTCCTTTAATTTTGAGGATGTTAAGTTATTACAAGAAGGGTAGAGACTTAAAGGAATATTTAGAGGAACAAAAAAGACTTGCATATAGCGAGATAGTTGATTATTTAAGTAGAGGTGGATTTAGTAAGGGAGATAAAAAAAAGTTTAAAGAAATTTGTGAGTGCATAGTAAAAAAAGGCGAGTTTGAGATAAATGAAGAAACAGGGGAGAAATATTTGCCAGTTATAGAAAAGTGGGCAGAAATGGAGATACTATTTTATGATCCTCTGGAGCTGAAAGTAATGGGAAATAGTAGAATATATGAAAAGGGTATGGAACTTCTGTTTGAAGAAAAATAATATTCAGGAGGAGGGAGATGGAAGAACAGAAAAAGGATTTAAAGGAGCTCATCTTAAACATGGCTAAAACTGCTAAAAAAGCCTCTAAAGAACTCGCTACTCTTGATTCAGAAGTAAAAAACCAGATTTTAAGAAAGGTTGCTCAAAAAATTAGAGAAAAAAAAGAAGAACTTCAGAAAATTAACGAAAAGGATGTAAATCTTGCAAAAGAAAAGGGATACAGTAGAGCTTTTATAGACAGACTAACTTTAAGTGACAAGGTTATAGAAAGCATGGCAAAAGGACTTGAAGATGTTGCAAGTCTTCCTGATCCAGTTGGAGAAGTAGTAAAAATGTGGAAAAGACCTAATGGACTTCTCGTTGGAAGAATGCGAATCCCTCTTGGGGTTATAGCAATTATCTACGAAAGCAGACCAAATGTTACCATAGACGCAGCAGGACTATGTTTTAAAAGCGGAAATGCAGTAATACTAAGAGGAGGAAAAGAAGCTTTAAATTCAAATCTTGCTCTTGGAAATATCTTTAGAGAAACTTTAAAGGAATTTAATCTTTCAGAAGATGCTGTCCAGGTAATTCCAACTCCGGATAGAGCTCTTATGGAATACATGCTGGAGCTTGAAGAATATATAGACCTCGTTATTCCAAGAGGTGGAGAAGGACTTATCAGATTCGTTACTGAAAAAGCAAGAATGCCGGTTATTAAACATTACAAAGGAGTTTGCCATGTTTACATAGATGAATTTGCAGACCTTAAAATGGCAAAGGAGATTGCAATAAATGCAAAGTGCCAGAGACCAGGGGTTTGCAATGCTATGGAAACCCTTCTTGTTAACGAAAAAATTGCAGAAAAGATTTTACCAGAACTTGGAGAAGAATATAAAAAGCTCGGAGTTGAAATAAGAGGATGTGAGATTACGAGAAAGTATATTCCCTGGGCAAAAGAGGCAACTGAAGAAGACTGGTATGCAGAATATCTGGACTTAATTTTAGCTGTAAGAGTCGTAAATGATATAGACTCTGCTATAGAGCACATTACAAAATATGGAAGTAATCACACAGAAGCTATTGTTACGGAAAATTACGAAAGGGCTATGAGATTTTTAAAAGAGGTTGATGCAAGTGTGGTTCTTGTTAATGCTTCAACGAGATTTAACGACGGAGGAGAACTTGGACT
>CAZWTB010000098.1:0-6492 GCA_964636875.1 uncultured Thermodesulfatator sp. | reverse complement strand
ATTCTTATTCCTCCTGTAGTATGCACAAGGGCAAGAAAAGGTCTTCTGGTTATTCTTGTAAGTTCTATTGCTCTTATAAATTTTTCTCCCTCTGCAACTCCTACTGTGCCCTGTCTGAATTCTGCAACCAGCATTACTGCAACAAGAGAAATGCCTCCTATTTTTGCTTCAAAAGAAAGAAGTGCTGAATTAAGCCCGGTATTTTCTCGTGCAAGTCTAAGTCTTTCTGCATATCCTTCAAATTCAAGTGGATTTCCGGAAGCTATGTCTTCATTAAACATTTTTACACTATCTTTATCAAAAATATTATTAAGATACCAGTTGTATTCAAGTGGGAAATGATATCCACAATTCGGGCACACGCCACAAAATTCTCCATACAGATCAGGAACCCATAAATCCGGACATCCATATTTTTCAGCCTGAGGACAGGTAACAGTTTTATCTTCAAGAGCAAGAGGACTTACATAACTTACTGCTGTTTCTTCAACAAGACCTGCAGGAGCAACTCTCGGCTTGACTTTTTTACCCACTATAAGATTATAAACAGTTTTAACAGGATCAGAAACCGGTTTCAAAAGAAGAGAAGATTCACTGCTTAATTCCTGAATGAACTTTTTGAATGTCCTGTGTCCCTGCTTTAAAATTTTATATTTAAACTCGTTTTTAAACTTCATTCCTATGTTCTGTCCCAGATCTACTACGGTTTTGAACATGCTCTTAGGTTCACAAACAGCCCATTGTGTCATTTTTCTATATTTTTTGGCACGGTTTTCAAGAAGAATTTCTATTTCATCTTCATCAAGTTCCCAATCCACATAAAACTTAAAATCTTCGGTTTCCTGTTTGGAAAGCACATATTTTCTCAGAAGTTTGAGACTTCTTGTCTGAAGAACCACTTCGTCAGTTGCTCTTATAAGTTCAATTTTAAGTTTTTTAAAAAAGTCAAAGTCTTTTTTTCTTGCTCCGAGTGGTGGTTCTGAAATAATTTTATCCACTGTGCCAAGTTCCAGATTATCTTTTGCAGTAAGTTTTAAAGCCCTTGCACATTTTTCAACGAGTTCTCTTGGAGGTCTTCCTTCCCTGAGCTTGGCTTCTATTGCAGCAGCTCCTTCAGGACTGATAACTGAATAATATCCTTTTTCAGCCATTAGTCTCATATCAGTCAATCCAATTGCTTCTGCTCCTCCGGATCCACCTTCAGAAATAAAAGATACAGTTGGCACTTTGAGTTTTGCCATATAATAAAGATTTCTTGCAATCTGTTGAGCAGCACCGGGATAATCCTCTACTGGATAGGCACCCGGGGTAAAAATAAAAAAATGAATGGGAATCCCCTCTGTTTCTGCCATTTTCATATAACGCAGAGCTTTTTCATTTCCCCAGGGCTTCGCACTCCCACCCTGTCTGAATTCTTCTCCATGCCCTTTCTCATGCCCTATTACCATAACCTGATGGAAGTAAAGATCCTTACCAACCTTCCTGACAAGCATAGCTTTGGCACAAACTATTGCTGGATCTATATTTATTTCCCCTTCCCCTCCAAGTTCCATATAACTATCATAAACATTTTCAAGTATATCCTGCAGAGTAAATCTCTGTGGATGCCTTACTATTTTTACTATCTCATAAGGAGTAAGGGTTTTTTCTGCCTGATCCATAATAAAACTAAGCTGGGCATCTGTTGCTTCTATAAATTTTCTGATCTCCTTTTCCTGATAATTGTAAAAATTTTCATAAATTCTGGAAATTTCCTTTACCAAAAGCCCTATATTATAAAAATCTTCACCTTTTATATCACTTATATACTCCGCGGTGTCAAAAAGTTCTTTTAACTTTCTATGCAGTTCTATTCTCATAACTTACTACCAAATTTTCAAGATTGAATAAATTGGTAAATTTCTCCAAGCTTTTCTTTTAAAAATTCTATATTTGTAATAAGTGGATCTCCCTTGGGGGTTTTCCCCTCTATTATAACATCGTTTAAAAATTCGTAACCTCTTTTTTTTGCTTCTTCCAGATTGTTTCCATAAACTATGGCAAGAGCAAGATTGGGATCAAACTGAGTTGGAATGTGATAGGGTTTATCCTGGGGCACATGTGTTCTTACCGTTAGCCATTCATGTGGAGTCCAGTTAAATTTGGTAATGGTTCCACTAAGAGGAACAAATCCTCTTTTGGTATCCTCAGCAATAAGTCTGAATTCTATACTTGTGCCTTTAAATACTATATCTTTCTGGTTATACCCCAGCTTATCTCCAAAGGCAATTCTTATCTGTTCCTTGATAAGATTGATCTGTTTTTCTTTTACAAATGAAATTTTAGCAGAAATTTCATTTTCAACCTGAATTCTCGTATTTACTTCCATAAGATAAAACTTACCATCAGGCGTAACCAGCCATTCCCATGTTCCAACACTGTCATAATTAAAGTGTTTTGCCAGGTGAAGGGAATGTTTTATTATTTCTTCCTCGACTTTTTTGTAATTAAAAGAATAATTTACATCGGGATTAAAACCAGGAGCAATTTCTATTCTTTTCTGTTTATAAGGACTCTGGATAGTGCAATTTCTTGTTCCAAAGTGAACATATTCTTCGTGTTTGGTTCCAAGAAGTTGAACCTCTATATGTTGGAAAACCGGGATCTTGGCTTCTATAATTATTCCTTCCTCTCCAAAAAGTCTTTTGGAATAGGCTCTGATTTTTCTAAAAGTAGGACGAAGTTCTTCAAGACTTTTAACTTCTTCTATTCCCATTCCACCGCCACCAGCAGCAGCTTTTACAAGAAGACTCGGATTTTCAAATCCCTGTTCTTCAAGTTCTTCGAGAAGTTCTTCTGCTTTAAGTTCTGCTTCTATTTCATTGTAAATCGGTTCTACTGTTCCTGGAATTACAGGAACTCCTATTTTATGCGCAATTTTTTTTAAATAAAGTTTACTTCCGAGATCTCTTATAACTTCCCAGTGAGGTCCTATAAAAATAAGAGGCTTTTCTCTTTTTACAACTCTTCTTGCAAACCGAAAATTTTCAGCAAGAAAACCGTATCCAGGATGAATTGCAGTGCATTTTGTTTCATCTGCAACTGCAAGAAGATCATTCATATCCCTGTAATCAGAAATTCTATATTTTTTCCCACATTTTTTAACATGAAGAGATTCCTCATCTTCTTTAGTATATACTCCTACATAATCTATTCCCAGTTCTTCACATGCTTCCATAATTCTTAATGCTATTTCCCCTCTGTTTGCTATAAGAACTTTTTCTTTCATAACAGGCTTCTGGATTTATTTTTCAAAAGGATTTTTTAAATACAGACAATTTTCTCTTTCAGGACCTGTTGACACAAGATAAAGAGGAACTTCCAGATAATCCTGTATAAATTTAAGATAATTTTTTGTATTTTCTGGAAGATCCTCCAAGGATCTGGCATCTTTAATGTCTTTTTTCCATCCAGGAAGTTCGTGATAAACGGGTTTTAATTTTGCCATTTCCACAAGAGTTGAAGGAACAAAATCCACCACTTTTCCTTCGTATTCATAGGCAGTGCAAACTTTTATGCTATCCAGGCCTGTAAGAACATCGAGTTTTGTTAAGGCAATTCCTTTTATTCCATTAAGTCTTACAGCTGTTTTTACAAGCACCAGATCCAGCCATCCACATCTTCTTGGTCTTCCGGTTGTTGAACCATATTCCCCGCCTCTTTCTCTAAGATAATCTCCTGTTTCATCTTTTAGCTCTGTAGGAAAAGGTCCCTCTCCTACCCTTGTGGTATAAGCTTTTACTATACCGAGAACTCTATCTATTTCGCATGGACCTATACCACTTCCGCAACAGGCATTCCCTGCAAGAGTATTTGAAGAAGTTACATAAGGATATGTTCCATGATCTATATCAAGAAAGGTCCCCTGAGCCCCTTCAAAAAGAATTTTCTTGCCGTCTCTTTTTGCCTCCCACAAAATCCTTGAAACATCTGTAAGATAAGGTTTCAGGTAATTTCCATAATAAACATACTTTTCATAAATTTCTTGAAAATCAAGTTTTTCTGCTCCAAGATATTCCAGAAGCATGTTTTTTTCCTCAAGCACTGTTTTTAATTTTTCCTTAAAAATCTCAGGATATGTAAGATCTATAAGTCTAAAACCTCTTCTTCCTGCTTTATCCTCATAGCAGGGACCTATTCCTCTTCCTGTAGTTCCTATCTTGGTTCCTTTCTTTTCTCTACTTGCTCTGTTTTCTCTGGCAAGATCAAGGGCTTTATGATACGGCATTATTGTATGAGCTCTTTCACTGACCCTGAGTTTTTTTGCAGAAACCTCCAGCCCTTCTTTTTTCAAATTTTCTATTTCTCTTATCAAAACTTCAGGATCAACCACCACTCCGTTTCCTATAACACAGGTTGTGTGAGGATGAAATATCCCGGAAGGTATAAGGTGAAGGATGTATTTTTTCTGATTTATAACAAGAGTATGTCCTGCATTATTTCCCCCCTGAAATCTTACCACAAAGTCTGCTTTTTCAGTTAATACATCCACAATTTTTCCTTTTCCTTCGTCTCCCCACTGGGTTCCCACCACCACGAGCACAGGCATCAAACTCCCCCTTCCTCTGATTTCTTCTCTACTTCTTTCTTACACACATCACAATAACCATAAAAAACTATTTGATAGTCTTCAACCTCACAGCAGGATAATTCTTCAGGAATTTCAATTTCATATCTATTTTCTATGTCAATAATTTTCCCGCATTTTTTACAAATAAAATGATGATGAGGAATTGTTCTGGTGTCAAATCTCCTTCTCCCTTTTTCAATTATAAGTTCTTTAACAAGTCCTTTTTTTACCAGAACCTCAAGAGTGTTATAAACCGTTGCAAAGGAAAGACTGGGAAATTTTTCTTTTAAAACATTGTATATGTCTTCTGCAGAAGGATGAGAAGTATTATTTTCCAGAAATTCAAGAATTGCAAGTCTCTGAGGGGTTAATTTAAAACCAAGACTTTTATAAAACTCTAACCTGTTTCTGTCCATCCTTCTCCTTTCTCCAGATATTTTTTTATATCCAGCACATCTTCCCAGGTAAAATCTTCAAGCCCTCTACAGAAACTTTTTATAATTTCAAAATTTTCTTTATCAAAAAATGCCGGTATAAAGGGCCACCTTTTACATATATCAGGTTTTACAGGATGTATTTTACACAATCCTGTTTTTTGGTCAAGAAAAATACAATAACCATTTTGAGTTTTCATTTCTATTCTATTTGGTTTTTTCAGGACAGTAAATTTTTCAAGAAATTCTTTTTTTGAGAGTCCGAGAAATCTGGAAATTCTTTCTATTTCATGAGGAGAAAGGCTGATGGTGCTTGTTCCTGCACAACAAATTCCGCATTGCTTACATACGAATTTTTTCATTCACTTTCCTCAAAAGGATTTTTCTCGTAAGGAATGGGATCTTTTACCCCTGCTTCTTTAAAAGCTTTAATTCTGAGATGACAGGAGCTACATCTACCACATGCTTTTTCTCCTTCTCTATAACAGGACCAGGTTAGGTGAAATGGAGTTTGAAGTTTGATACCGAGTTCCACTATTTCTTTTTTTGTAAGATTTAGAAGTGGGGCTTCGATTTTTATATGAGTTTCGGGTTTTGTTCCTTTGTTTACCGCGTCGTTAAAAGTTTTTAAAAATTCTTCTCTACAATCTGGATATCCGGAAAAATCAATCTGGTTTGCACCTATGAAAACTTTTTCTGCTCCAAGCACTTCTGCCCAGGCGCAGGCAATACTTAAAAATATTCCGTTTCTAAATGGCACATATGTAGAAGGTATTTGTGCATCATCTTTTTCCGGAATCTCCATATCTTCTACAGTAAGGCTTGAACCTCCTATTTTTTTTAGAAAAGGTAATTCCACTATAAGAGTTTTTTCAGGTTTAAAAAAGTTTACAAGTTTTTCAAAGCACTCAAGTTCTTTTTTTGAGGATTTTTGTCCGTATTGAAAGTGGATAAAGACAAGTTTATATGTTTGGCTGGCTATACTTGCACAGACTGCGCTATCCATTCCGGAACTGAGCAGGACAACAGCCAGTTTTCTGGTGTTTTTAGAGTTATTTACAGACACTTTTATATAAAAAACTTATTTTGAACAAGCGCCCCCAAGGGGATTTGAACCCCTGCCGCCGGCGTGAAAGGCCGGTGTCCTGGACCTGGCTAGACGATGGGGGCAATCTTATTTTGTGGTGTGGGCCGGGTAGGACTCGAACCTACGACTCCCAGCTTAAAAGGCTGGTACTCTGCCGACTGAGTTACCGGCCCAACCCCCCTCACCTCTCCAATCTCTAAATATATATCAAACTTCTTTTTTGGCAAGATCAAAAATCTTTTAATACATTTTTTTCTATAAAACTTCCTCTCGGTAGTAGTGCATAGCACTTTACAATTTTGCAAAAATTTAAAAAGGGAATAAAAAGACACTACCGAAGTTGACACAGAAGCAGACTTGAC
>CAZWTB010000097.1:0-2168 GCA_964636875.1 uncultured Thermodesulfatator sp. | reverse complement strand
TAAAAAGTTTTGTGTTTTTTGGACCAAGTGATACTTTAATGTGGAAACCAATTGGCTTAAAAGTTAAAGTAATTTCTTTAAACTTAAAGTGTAGTCCCTGTTTTCCCGATGTTTGTGAGGAAAGAAGGTGCTTTAATCCAGATCTGCTTTTTAAAGAATTTTTAAAACACTTTTAAATAAGCAGGTTTTCCTGAAAAAGCTCAAGGGTTTCTCCTCTGGTTTTTACCACCGCTTTTCTGCCAAATATAAGAGGATAATTTTCAGAGGAGTGCCCGATTTTAAAACCGTAGCCTATAGGTATTTCTTCTGGCAAAAAGGGAATTAAACTGTAAATGAGTTTTTCTACTTCTGAAATACCAAGGTTTCCAAAGAGCAGTGCTTTTATGCTTTTTTTATTTAAAGAAAAAATGAGCTGGAGAAGAGCTCTTTCCATGCGATAGGGTTTTTCGTTCACCTCTTCAAGCAGGAGTATAACCCCGGATTTTAAAACTTCTGGATTAAAGTAAGGTGTTCCGCACAGGCTTGCAAGGGAAACGAGGTTTCCACAAATTAAAATTCCTTCTGCCTCCCCTGATCTAAAGGCTTTTCCTTTTAAGTAAATTTTCTCCCCTTCAAAAATCGTCTTAAAAAGGTGCTGAAGCATTGAAGAAGAAAGATGAGGAAGTTCCACCAGAACCGGAGCATGAAATCCACACTTTCCAAATTTAAAAAAGAGATAGGCATGAAGCACAGAAATGTCACTATAACCAATTAAAACAGGAAGTTCATAGGGAGAAATTTTCTGGTTTGAAAATAATTCTTCTAAAAAAGGAAGAAGTTTTAGAGAGCCAAATCCTCCTCTTATTGCCCAGATGTGAGTAAATTCTTTATTTGTAAAAAGTTCGTAAAGTAAAAAAGCTTTTATTCCTGGAGGTGTTTCTTTAAAGTCGCAGAAGTTTTTAAAACCAAGTTTCTTGTTTCTTAAGACTTCTATAGCTTTTTCAAAGTCTTCTTTTAAAGGAAGGCTTGCAGGAGAAAAGAGAGCAATTTTTATCTGGTTTGCCATAAATAAAAAAGACCTTCAAGAGTAAGGCAGGGTTCAAGTTTTTCAATTTTTTTTGAATAAGGCATAATAAGATGTGCCATACCTCCAGTAGCAATTACCTTGGGTCTGGTAGCCATTTCTTCAGAAAGTTTTTCTATAAGATAATCAGTAAGTCCTACAAAACCGTAGAGAAGACCTGACTTTAAAGCAGAGATCGTGTCGTTTCCTATGGCTTTTTCTGGAAAGTCTTTTAAGTCAACTTTTGGAAGCTTGGCAGTGTTTTTAAAAAGAGCTTCTTTTGCAATGCATATTCCCGGGGCTATTGCTCCTCCAAGATAAACCCCCTTTTCTGAAACGCAATCAAAGGTTATAGCTGTTCCAAAATCGACTATAATTAAAGATGTTTTATACTTTTTCCATCCAGCATAAACATTAACAAGTCTATCTGCTCCAACTTCAGAGGGATAGGCAAGTTCAAGAGGTATTTTTACTGTCTGGTGATTTGCTATGAGAACTTCTCTTGCAAGCCATTTTTTTCCCATTTCAACCCACCACTTGAGTGCAGGGGGAACAACGCAGGCTATTGCAACCCCTTTTATGTCTTTTAAAGCTATTTTGTAAATTTCAAAAAAAGACTTAAGTTTTACAAGAATTTCCTCGGCAGAAACCGGAATTTCAGTTTTAAAACTAAAGAGTGCTTCTATTCCTCCTCCCTGATTAAAAACCCCACATACAGTAGAAGTATTTCCTATGTCAACCGTTAAAATTAGCTCTTTACTCATTTTTGATTACTTTTTCGTTTTTTATAAGCCAGCAGACCCAGTTTTCTCTTTC
The DNA here is from genome assembly GCA_964636875.1 of uncultured Thermodesulfatator sp. GTDB lineage: Bacteria > Desulfobacterota > Thermodesulfobacteria > Thermodesulfobacteriales > Thermodesulfobacteriaceae > Thermodesulfobacterium. The sequence continues at coordinate 310 of CAZWTB010000097.1, read as the reverse complement.
CTTTCTTTTTATAATTTTTACGGGATAAGGAGTAAGACTTTCTTTAAGTTCTTTTTCCATTTCTGTAAAAAATCCGGATACGATGTAGTATCGAGAAGTCCAGAAAGAAGGAAGTCCGAAGAGATCAAGAAGAAGCCCTTTGTAAAGATTTGCAAGAACGAGGTCTGTGCTTACAGGAAGCAGACTTTTTATGTCTGCCTGAATAACTTCAGCAGAGAGGTTGTTTAAGCTCAGGTTATGTTTTGTAACTTTTATGCAGAGAGGATTTATGTCAACTGCTTTTACTTTTGCCCCGAGTTTTGCCCAGAAA
>CAZWTB010000096.1:0-26847 GCA_964636875.1 uncultured Thermodesulfatator sp. | reverse complement strand
TCCTAAAAATCCTGAAAAGTGCAATTCCTGTGGGATATGTTATCTTGTTTGTCCTGATGTAGTTTTTGTAAAAGAGGGATGGGATGAAGAGTAATAAGGTATTTGTAAAAGGAGTTGAAGCTATAGCTCTGGGAGCACTTGAGGCAGATTGTAAATGTTATTTTGGATATCCAATTACTCCACAGAATGATATACCCGAGTTTATGTCAAGAGAACTTCCAAAACGGGGAGGGGTTTTTCTTCAGGCAGAAAGTGAACTTGCAGCTATAAACATGGTTCTGGGAGCAGGAGCTGTTGGAGTAAGAGCAATGACTACTTCTTCAAGTCCTGGAATTTCTCTTATGAGTGAAGCTTTTTCTTATATTTCAGCTCTTGAAATACCTGCTGTAATTGTAAATGTAATGAGAGGAGGACCTGGACTTGGAGGGATAGAAGCGTCTCAGGGAGATTACTTTCAGGCTGTAAAAGGTTCCGGGCATGGAGACTTTAGATTCCTCGTGCTTGCTCCTTACAATCATCAGGAAGCCTATGAACTTACTGCAAAAGCCTTTGAACTTGCAGAAAAATATAGAAATCCTGTTATGATTTTATCTGACGCTATCCTCGGACAGATGAAAGAACCTCTTATTCTTAAAAAATTAAAGATAAAAAAATATCCTCCTGAGGAATGGGCACTTACAGGGGCAAAAGGGAGAAAAAGTAGATACTTTAGAAGTCTCTTCCTTGATGCAAACGAACTCAAAGAGCACAATCTGAAGCTTCAGAAAAAGTATAAATCAATGCAAAAAGAGGTTAGATTTGAAAGTCTTGTAGATGATGAAGATAAGGTAGTGGTAGTTGCATTTGGATCCATGGCGCGTATAGCAAAGGAAGCCTGTCAGAACCTGAAAAAAGCAGGTTATCCAGTTGGATTTTTTAGACCCATAACTCTTTTTCCTTTCCCTCAAAAAGCCCTTAAAAAAATCTCAGAAAGAGGGGGAGTAAAATTTATTGTCCCTGAACTTAATTGTGGACAAATGGTAGAGGATGTAAAACTTAGTGTTTGTGAAAAAGCAGAAGTCTTTTCTTTACCATATCCTCCGAGTGTTTTACCTTTTCCAGAAGAAATTGAAAAGGAGATAAAGAAATGTCTCACGTCTTCAGGTTTCCGAAAAGTTTAAAGAAGACCAGATTTCACTATTGTCCGGGTTGTCATCACAGTATAGCACATAGAATTTTGTGTGAGGTTATAGACGAGCTTGGTATTCAGGAAAAAGCTCTTGGTATTGCTTCTATTGGTTGTTCGTGCTTTTTGTATTTTTACATTGATGTGGATATAGTTGAAGCACCGCATGGAAGAGCCTGTGCAGCAGCAACAGGAGCTAAAAGAGCAAGACCTGATCTCGTAGTCTTTACCTATCAGGGAGATGGGGACTTTTCTTCCATTGGTTTTAACGAAAGTTTTCACTCTGCATTAAGAGGAGAAAAGATTACAGCGATAATGATAAATAATACTCTTTACGGAATGACAGGTGGGCAGATGTCTCCAACTACGCTTCCAGGACAGGTTACCACAACCACACCAGAAGGAAAAGATCCCAAACGCTATGGATATCCTGCCAGAGTAGCAGAGACACTCTCTCAACTTGAAGGAGTTGCCTTTTGTGCAAGAGTGGCTTTAAATTCCCCAAAGAGGATTATAGAAGCTAAAAAAGCTATGAAAAAGGCATTTCTTGCTCAGATAGAAAACAAGGGGTTTGGATTTGTAGAGATTCTTTCAGCGTGTCCTATAAACTGGAAAATGGATCCAGTGACTGCAACAAAACATGTAGACAAACTTACAGAAACCTTTCCTCTTGGAATCTTTAAAGATTTGGTTTAATCATTTATTTTTTATCTATATCAAAAATAGAACCAAATATAGTGTATTCGTCTGCATAAAATTTGCATGTTTTTTTAAACCCTGGCATAAAAAATCGGTAAAGAACAGCTCCTGCTATAAAACCTCCTACATGAGCAAACCAGGCTATTCCTACAAAGTGAATTGGCATTGCAAGAGAAAAAAGCCCACTGTAAAATTGAATGAGGAACCAGAATCCAAGATATAAAAAAGCAGGTATTTCAAAGAAAAAGGGAATAAAAAACACAGGAATAAGAACGAGTATTCTTGCAAGGGGATACATCATAAAATAAGCTCCCATAACCCCTGAGATAGCTCCAGAAGCTCCTACAACAGGAACAACAGAATTTTTATAAATAAAAGCATGAAATAGAGTGGCTAAAATTCCGCATGTTAAGTAAAAAAGCAGAAACTTCCAGGGACCCAGCCGATCCTCTACATTATCACCAAATATCCATAAAGTCCACATATTTCCTATTATATGAAACCAGCTTCCATGAATAAAAAGATGGGTTATTAAAGTAAGATATTTATGATACCAGGGTTCCCCTGTTAATACTGCAAAATAATTATCAAAAAAACGAGCAGGAATAAAGCCCCAAGTTCTGAAAAAAATTTCTCTTGCATGCGGTGAAAGAGAAACTTCGTGAAAAAATACAAGAAAATTAATAATAATAAGAAGCCATGTCATTATAGGGGGATTCTTTCTTGGTAAAATGTCCTGCAAGGGTATCATCCAAGTCCTCCTATTACCTCACCTCGAACTTCTTTTCTAAAAGCTTCACTCTTTTTAACAAGTTCTTCAAATTCCAGAATGTCTTCAGGAACCCGTCCAAATTCAAATTCCTGAGATCTATAATTTTTAATAGCCTCTTTTCCTCCTTCTACAAATGTTTTAGCAAGTTCCAGAAAAACATCACCCCTTCTGGAAAGAGCATAAAATTCGGCATTTCTTAAAGCATATCTATTACCATTAAATGAAAGTGCAATACCTCTGCTTTTTTTTAAAAGTAAAAGTGCCTGAGTGTCTGTAATACTGTCACCACTATAAAATCCCTCTGAAAGTGGCACCAGAAGTTTTTCCGAGATCAGTAAACAGGCTCTGGCTTTTTCTTCTCCTCCTACTGGATTTACCTCCCGTAAAAACACTCCCACATCCATATTCCATATTTTTTCAAAAAAAATCTCTTCGAGTCTATCCAGAATGGTTTTTAATTCAACAGGAAGTTCTACAGGTTTAATTACATAAGAAGGAAGTTCTATAACCGGCATATTCATTATTTCTTCGTAAATTTTTTTTAATTCCCTTGCTTCTTCAGGGGAAAGTTTCACTTTATCCAGATCTACCTCAGTACAGAAAATATTTTCCATAGGGAAACCTGTAACCTCACTTAATGCTTCAAGATAGGGTCGATAACTCGTGCTTATTATAAAAGTAGGCAAAATCTCATTAATTCTGGAAAGAACTTCGGGAACACCCGGTAAAAAAGCAAGAGTTTTTTTAGAAAATTCTTTTAAACTCTGATTATCTGCAGAAAATAACTTTAAAAAAGGTAAAATAAGTTTTAAAGTATCTCCTGCTTTATAACCAGGTTTTTTCTTAATATCTGCAAGATAATCATCAAAACGGGAAATTTGAGTAAAAAATTTATCTCCTCCAGGAATAACAGCAGAACAATATTCAAATGCATTGTCATTTAAAGTTAAAGGACCTTCACAATCAAGAGCTAAAAAAGGCATAACAACACCTCTTTAATCTCCTTTTTTAAAATTTTAACACCAAAAATTAAAATTTGAATACAAAATTAATAAAATAAAATTCTGCTTTGGACTCGGGTTGAAAAAAAGACTTATAGGTTTCATCAAGGTCTGATTTTTTATATTTTATAGAGATGTAACCTCCTTCCAGAATAAAGTTTTCTGTTTCAAAAACAGCTTTAATAAAAAAACCCCAATCATTTTTAGGATAAAGATTGACCTCTGAACCACCTCCAAAGTCTGCTTTTTCAAATGTGCTTATAGTATAAGTGCTTCCTCCTTCAAGATTGAGTCTGTTACTTTCTCCAAATTTATAAGAAAACGCAAGTCCTGCTTTTGCATAAAAAGAATACCAGTATTCCTTATAACCAAGTGCTATTTTAGTTGTTTTTAAATCTCTCATCCAGTTTCTGGAATTAAGACTCCCCACCAGTAAAACTTCTTTATTTACTCCTATAAACCATACAGGAATTTTCCCACCAAATATGAACTCACATCCGATATACCCGGTATGGGTATTAGCAGGAGTTCCTCCCATGGTTCCACCATGATAAAAAACCTGTCCTCCAAAAACAAGAATTTGAGCATAAACCCTTTTATCGTATGAAAAAATTCTTTCTCCACCAATTCCAGCATAATAAAGCCAACCCTGTTCTTTAAGCAATCTTTTTCCTTGAAAATATTCCTGCCAGACAAAATATTTTATCCCTGAAATACCTTCTCTATAGGAAATTTCCTGAGCCCCTGCTATTCCTTTTAAAAGAAAACAAAATAACACAAATACAATTAAACTTATCCCTAATTTTCTCATTCTGCCTCTTTGTAAAACAATTTAAGCCTCTTTTTTTTCAATTCTTTTATTGTGCGTAATAAAATGTAATCTTTTATCTCGTATTTTTTAGCAAGTTCTGAAATGATCTTTTCTTCTTCTTTTTTTTTAAAATGACACATGGTATAAAGAGTATAATTCCATTCTGGATAGGATTTTCTTTTGTAACAATGAGTTATAAAAGAATTTCTGGCAAGTTCTTTTCCTACAAAATCTATTTTTTCTTTATCCACTTTCCATGCAACCATTATGTTGTTTTTTAATCCTATTTTGTCGTGTTTAAAAAGTGCTCCAAATCTTCTCAATGCTCCTTTTTCTTTCATTTCTTTAATCCACTCAAAAAGATCCTTTTCTTTTATTTTAAGCTTTTCTGCAATAATTCTAAATGGCTCTTCTACAAGAGGTAAAGGTTCCTGTAAAATCCTGACAAACTCTATGTCCTTTTCTGAAAAATTAAATCTTCTTTTTATTTTTGTCCCATTGCTTCCTCCTTCTTCAAGTCCAAAAACAGTTGAAATTTTAAAAATTTTTAAAACAGGCAAATATAAAAGTTTTTTTATTCCTGCTTCTTCAGCAAGTTTTTTACCTTCTTCCAGAACATCTTTTTTTGGTAAAACAACCAGAATAAACCAGAGATTAAATTCGTGATCTCTGAGATAATTGTGAGTAACTCCTGGATGTTTGTTAATAATTTCTATTGCTCTTTCAAGTCTATTTTCATCTACTTTACATGCAAAAAGAGAGGAAGAATGTCCAAAGTAAGAAGGATCAAAAATTGCAGAAATCTGTCTCAAAATACCTTTTTTTTGAAGATCATCAAGATAATTTATTAATTCCCTTTCTTTTATTCCAAGCTCCTGGGCAATCTTTAAAAAAGGTCTATTTTCAAGAGGAAAATTCTTCTGCAAAAGTTTCAGAAGTCTTTTTTCCTTTATCAATTCTTTTTCTTCAAACATTTAAGAACCGTATATTAAAAAGTTTTTTAATAACTTCAGTCGATTGGGATGTTTTAATTTCCTCAAAGCTATACTTTCAATCTGTCTTATCCTTTCCTTAGTTACTCCAAATTTATTACCAACCTCCTCAAGTGTGCAGGGTTCTCTTTCTCCTATTCCAAATCTTAATCTAATAATCTTTTCTTCTCTTGGAGAAAGTGTTTTCAAAAGTTCTCTTATTTTTTCTGAAAGAGCAGTATTAAATGTTACTTCATCCGGTTTTAAAGCATTTTGATCTTCTATAAAATCTCTTAAAGTGCTATCCTCTTCTTCTCCTATGGTGGTTTCCAGAGAAATAGGTTGTTTCATTACTTTAAAGATATAATTTAATTTTTCTATGGGTAAACCTGTCTCTCTGGAAAGTTCGTCAAGGGTGGGTTCTCTTCCATATTCTCTATAAAATTTAGTAGAAATTACCTTACTTATTTTGTAAATGGTTTCTATAATATGCACCGGAACTCTTATTGTTCTGGTATTTTCTGCAAGATATCTTGTTATACTTTGTCTAATCCACCAGGTTGCATATGTGCTGAATTTAAAACCCTTTCTATAGTCAAATTTTTCCACTGCTTTAAGAAGTCCTATATTTCCTTCCTGAATAAGATCACTTAAAAACATCCCCTTGGGAGCATATTTTCTGGCTATGGAAATAATTAACCTTAAATTTGCCTTTACCAGTTCTTCTTTGTGTTTTTTTATCTCTTTAAAAGCCTGGTGAAGTTTTTCTCCACTTTTTAACACATCTTCCAGAGGTGTTTCAAAATATTGTTTGCATTTTTCTATAAATTCCTGATAGGCTAAAAAATCTTTTTTTAACCTTAAAAGCTCCTCTGAGGGAAGAGAAAATTTTTTTACAAATTTTTCAAGCTTTTCCCGATTTCCATCAATAGAAATAATTTTTTTCATTTCATTTTCTTCTATGCTAAATTTTTCCTTCAATTCTTCCTTAAACCTTTCAAATTCCTTGAATTTTTCGTAAGTTTCCAGTATTTCGCAGGCTATCTCATCGAGCAAAAATTTAGTAGGTCTGACCCTGTATATGAGTTCTATAATTTTTTCTATGTTTTCTTCTTTTTTTTCTTCTTCAAGAACACAGTGAATTGACTCTTTCAGATCTTTAAGCCATTTTTTTTGTTCATCTATTTTCTTTTCCAGATCTTCGTAATCTTTAAAAATCACTGAAAACTTTCTGTTTCTTTCACACTGATTGATAAGTCTGAAAAATTTAGCAGTCTGGGAGTAATATTTTAAAGACTCTCTTAAAATTATCTTTTCGTTTTCCTCTATGGTCTTTCCTATTCGGACTTCGTCTTCTTTAGTAAGAAGTTTGTGATTAAAAACTTCTCTAAAATAAATTTTAATTGGATCTTCTGCTTTTGATCTTTTATCTTCTTCGTCTTTTTCTTCCCATAACTCATCTTCTTCCTGAAATTCCTCAAGAAGATCCTCTTCTTTTTCAAACAAACAAAAAGTTTTTTTATTTCCAAACGTCATATCCCCTCCCCCTGTTTTTATTCTTTTTATTTTCTTATTTCATTTTCTTTAAATGATAAATAACTTTTCAAAAGCCAGAGATGTTTTTCCACTTCTTCCTTTTCTCCTCTTTCCTGCAAAATTTTTATTTCTGTTATGATTTTCCTCAGTTCTCTTTTTTTTAGTTCTCTCTTTATAAAATTTTTTATCTGTTCCAGAACTTCTTTTTCTTCGTCAAAAGGTGGAGTAAAAACCAATTCGCTTAAAATTTCCTGAAATTCTGGATCCGGTATAAATTCAAAGGACAGATTTCCTTTTTTTAATTCTTCTATTAGAAAAAAGAGAAATTTACGATAAGGTGTTTCTTCAAGTCCACTTATAAAATCCACAATACCTGCCTTTTCGAGTTCTGAAAAATATTCAGGATGATTAAGAAGAAATTGAGCAATTGTCTTTAATTTTAAAGTATTTTTATCTTCTGAAGGAGGAGATTCTAAGGAGGAGGGGATTGAGGCTTCCTGAGAAGTGGAAAAGGATCTATTCTCCGAGACAAAGAATTTAATAACATCAGCCTCTGGAACTTCAAAATGTTCGCTGATTTTTTTAATAACGGTTTTCTTTAAAATTGGATCTTCAACATTTCTCAAAATTTCCACCACTTCTTTAAAAGCACGGGATGGATTATCAGGATATTCATTTTGAAAAAATTCAAAAACAAAAGTAATCCCGTCTTTTAGAATTTCTTTTAAAGCTTCTTTAATAGAAAATTCTTCTGTAAAAAACTTTCGTGCCCATGAGTCCGGATCTTCTCCTTCTGGAAGAAGTGCACATTTCGGGATTATCCCTTCTTTAAGAAATAACGATATTGCTCTCAAACTCGCTTTTCTACCTGCAGAATCTCCATCATAAAGAACTATCCAGTTTTCTGTAAATCTCTTTAAAACTTTTACATGTTTTTCTGTAAGTGCAGTTCCACAGGTAGCAACCACATTTCTTATACCTTTTTCCCAGAGAGAAAGAAAATCAAAGTATCCCTCCACAAGAATTCCTTCGTCTTCTTTTTTAATAAATTCCTTTGACTGATATAATCCATACAGAACTTCACTTTTTTTATAAATTTTAGTTTCAGGGGTATTTAAATATTTTGGTTCCTGTTCATCACTTAAAGCTCTGCCTCCAAAGCCAACACATTCTCCTTTCTCATTAAACACAGGAAAAATTATTCTTCCTCTAAAAAGATCCACATAGGAACCATCTGAAGTTTTTTTCAGGAGACCAAGTTCTTCTGCTTTTTTTAACTCTTCTCCAGAAGATCTTACATAACTTGCAAGAACTCTTCCTTCTTTTGGAGCAAAACCTATAAGAAATTTCTTAATTGTATCTTCACTAATACCTCTTTTTATCAGATATTCTTTTGCAATTCTGGATTCGGAATGAAATCCCAGAAGATAATTATAAAATTTAGCTATTTTATAATTAAATTCTATAAGCTGATTTTCCTTTTTCTTTTCTTTAAAATAATTATTGTCTATCTTGATACCGGCTTTTTCTGCGAGTTCCAGAAGGGCTTCTTTAAAAGATATGCCTTTTATTTTCATATAAAATGTCACCACATCTCCACCTGCTCCGCATCCAAAGCACTTAAAGATTTGTTTTTCAGGGCTTACAACAAAAGAAGGTTTTGATTCAGAATGAAAAGGACAAAGCCCCACATAATTTCTCCCAACTTTTTTTAACCTCACATAACTTGAGATTACATCCACTATATCGTAATAACTCTTAACTTCTTCGAAAATATTTTCAAATCCCATAAGACTTTTTAAGTATAAATTTTTTCTGTATTGATATTACAATATTTACAGCTTACTCTGAGCCACAAAAGAAACTCCCCGACTTTCAAATTTTGTAAGACAACGAATTAAAAGACTTTTTAAAGAAATTCAGTAAACTTCTATGCATTTGATATTTCCTTTACACTTCTTTCTTTAACACACTTTTAAAAAACTGCAAGTATTTTTTTAAGATTTTTACAAGCTACACAATATTAATTTAATATGGGAAAAAGATAAACTGTTCCCCAAAACTTGGATAAATTAATTTAAATTTTCAACCTTTTTCATCCCTTATAAACCCTGTCTTTTCGCACTACGATGTGCAAAAAGCAGTTTTGAAGCCATTTTTTACATCCTTTGCTTCTTCATAAAAAATTTCTCTTTACGCCAGGGTTAATCTGATTAACATTTTTTAATATTATTTTATTCATTTTTTTCGCTCCATACGCACTTTTACTATACCATAGTGTCAAGAATTGTGTGTATAAATTTTTAAAATTCTTTGTTTCTGAATTTCATTTTTTTTCTGGGATATTCCCATTTTTTGGATACTTTAATGTTAGGGGGGTAGATATATCTACCCCCTGATTTGCACATCATAAATGTTAGTCCTCTTTTCCCTTTTGTTTTCTTTCTTCCAAACTTCCATAGGCGCATAATATCCAAGTCCAGAATGCAGTCTCCGTGGACGGCTTTCCCTCCTTGTTTTTAATTTTAACCCTAACATTAATTTTGTCCAAATTTTGGGGAGCCGTCCAGATCTTATTGTGGAAAAAATATGGGAGATAAACTTTATATACGATATTCTTGAGGATGGGAGGAGTTAAATATAAAGTAAAACAGGATTTACTTTTTTTACAGATGTTACCTTTTGTCTTTTGTTTCGTCTTAAAAAGTAGGAAATGGAAAAAAAAGAAAATCAGGGGTTTGATGCCCTTTATGAAAAATATAAAGAAATGGTTTACAGGCATTGTTTGGTAAGCACTCTTAATAAGGAGGATGCCCTGGATCTTTTTCAGGAAATATGGCTTAAGGTGTATGTAAACCTTGAAAAATTTAGAAAAATAGAGAAACCAGGAGCCTGGATTAAAACTGTTACTATAAATACCATAAAAGATTACCTTCGCAGGAAAAAACAGTCTGTCTCTGAATTTCCTCTTATTCTGGTAGAATCTGTTGAGGAGAACCTGGAGAAAAAGACGAGCATAAAAGAGAACCTCAAAAAGCTTTCCCCTCAGGAGAGATATCTCCTTTTTCTCAGGTTTTACGAAGAAAAGAGCTATCGGGAAATAGCACAGCTTTTTGCTACCTCAGAAGGTGCAATAAAAATGAAAATCTCAAGAATTTTAAAAAAACTGAGGAAAATAAATGAATAAAGAATTAAAAACGGCCTTTGAAGAATTAATAAAAGTTGAGGTTCTTTCACCTGAAGAGTGGGAGAGACAAAAGTTTATGATCAAGACAAAAGGAGAAGTAATTGTTCACTTTTCAAACCTTTTTGAGTTTTTTATTGTGCTAATAAAAGCTCTGAGTTCTATTTTCCCACAGCAAACAAAAAAGTCTTAAATAAAGAGGAGGTTAAATATGATGGGAATTGAGAAGGGTTTGAAGGTAGGGCAGGAAGCAATTTTAAATCTTATTATCAGTGCATTTCAAAAGATAGGTGCTTTTTTACCGGATTTGCTGGGAAGCTTGATTATTCTCTTCCTGGGCTGGATTGTAGCCTGTATTCTGAGAGGCATTTCCCGAAGGATTTTCAGAATAATTGGCATTAAATATCTGGCAGAACGCTCTGGAGTGAATGAGCTTCTTAGAAAACTGGGCATTCAAAAAAGGGCAGAAGACCTTCTTGCCTCTCTGGTATATCTGGCTGTGCTCCTGATAGCGGTAGTAGCAGCCACTGAAGTTCTTGGTATCACCATTGTCATCGACACTCTCAACAGCTTTATTAACTACTTACCCAAGATTTTTGGAGCTATTTTTGTGTTTATTTTTATCTCATATCTTGGAAAACTGGTGCGTCAGGTGGTATCAAACTTCCTTGAATCCTACAGAATTGCCTATGCCTCAGCAGTGGGAATTTTCCTGGAAGTGCTTATTAGTGTATTTGCCATTATAATGGCCTTAAGGGAATTAGGATTTGAAACCACCATTTTTACTGCCAACATTACCCTGGTAATTGCTCTTCTTTTTTTAGCTATGGCTTTAGCCATTGGACTGGGTGGAAAAAATATTGCAGAAAAAATTCTTGCAGGTTTTTATCTGAGAAAATACCTATTCTCCGGACAGGAAGTTGAAATAAAAGGGCTTAAAGGCAGGGTAAAAGACTTTCAGGCTACAGCTCTCGTCATTGAAACTGAAGACGGAGAGGTTGTCCTTCCAAATGATAAAGTATTAACAGAAATCCTGAAAGTTAAAAAATAAAATTTACAGAAACTTTTATGGTATATATTATCCTGTTATCCATACAAAAGTCTTTTGTCTTAACCACAGGCTCAGCAATTCACTCCCATAGTCTTTTTGAAATTCAGGGAAAGAAGCACCTACATAGTTTAAATAAAAACATAACATCAGAAAAATCACAAGTTTTGCTTTTGGCTTTTTCAAGGTATTGGGCTATTTACCTAAAACCATTTTTATAATCATATCGAGTTTATGTTCACAGAGTTACCCATTTTAAAAAACTCCCCTACTCCATCTACATGTCCTGAGACAAGGTGTCCTTCAAGCTTTAAAGCCCTTTCAAGGTTTACTGGATCCCCTATCTTTTTATATCTCAGTCATCTTACAGAGCAAAAGGGCAGGACACCTCTATAAGAGCGCCTCTACCATCAGGAACAAATCTTCCTATTCTCCCCACTTCTTTTACAAGCCTGGTAAACATATCAGTATAAAACGTCCCACAATTTGCAACTTTTCTATTATTTATAACAATTAAAATAAAACTCTTTAACACTTTCTTCACGATAATATTTTTCCACTCTTTTTATACCTGTTTCTGCCATTTTGTTAGCTAACTCCGGATTTTTTAAAATTTTTAAAGTTTTTTCAGCTATATCATGAGGGATACAGGGAGATGCAATAAATCCAGCCCAACCCAGATTATCATTGGCTCCATAAATAAGTTCTTCACAAGCTCCTACTCTTGTTGCTACGATAGGAAGTCCAGAAGCCATTCCTTCAAGAACAACTAAAGGCATCGCTTCTTTTATAGAAGTTAAAAGCAATACATCAAATTTTTTATAATACTCCACTACATCTGCAGGACCTGTAAAAATAATTGTATTTTGAAGTTCTAAAATTCTGATCAAATTTAAACATTCTTGATAATAGTCTTCATCATCCACAGGTCCTACTATGTAGGCTTTTAAAGAAGGAAACTTTTGAGAAATTATTTTAACTGCTTGTATAAAAGTTTTTATATCTTTAATAGGTTCAATACGGGCTACAAGACCTATAATAGGTGAATTGGTTGTAAGTCGTTTTCTTCTGGCTGGTATAAACCTTTCTATTTGAATACCATTAGGAACCACTATTGGTTTTTGAGGAGGGGCTCCATAAGCAATTTGCAAACGAACATTATCTTGATATAGAGTAATTAAATAATCTACTGTATTGTATTCCCAGAAAACAAGAGCTTTGAAAAAATCAATCCACATTTGTCTTAAGTAAGTTTCATCCAGCCAGATAGAATCTTCTATTTCTATTTCCCGTTCCTGAACATAAATACCGTGTTCAGTTATAATAGACTTTGCTTTTCTCATTAAACCTGCCATACAAGCTAAAAATCCAGCAAAACCAGTAGAAGGTGCATGATAAACTCTTGCGGGAGGAATATCTCTTAATAAAAGAAAAACTTTCCACATAAGTAAATGAATATTCCTCCAGTTATAAAAATATTTTGTAAAACCTGCCATAGGCCTTTTTTTAGCGTATATTTGAGAAAGAAATTCAAACCCTTTTTCTGATACAAGAATACTTTTAAAAAATTTTTCTCCGGTATTTAAAATTTTTCTGAATAAATTTATTTCTTTTTCAGTGAATTTATGATAAAAACCTTTTATCATGAGTTTTTGTAAAAGCTTGAGATCTTCTATATCAATTTTTTTTTGAGGTTTAGTTTGTTTGAAAATGGAATAATCACAAATATTATAAGAAATAAAAGAAAAAACATTGGAAGGCAGAGGGTATTTCATATCTTTATCTGTTTTAGTATCTGCAGTAAGGGCAACTAAATGAAAAGAATATTCTTTTTCAAACCAGGTGATAAGTCGATGACACCAGGAAGCAACTCCTCCAGTAACATAAGGATAAGCTCCTTCTACAATTAAACACACATCTGCTTTTTTCATTTTTTATCTTATTTTCCTTTAAGAAAATTAATTACCCCGTTTAAATAAACGAATTCTTTTTTCAAATCAGAATCTTTAGCTAAATTTAATCCTTTCAAAATGTATTTTTCAGCTTTTTTCAAGTCTAATAATTGTAAATACCATTCGCTAATTAAACGCAATAAACGAAGATTTTTTTCATTTTTTTTTATTTCTTTTTCTAAATAAAGACAGGCTTTTTTTAAACACGAATAATTAGTATATGGATCTCCCAAACAAAGTTCATAAATTTGATAATAGGACAGAGCTAATTGTAAAAAATTTTTTGTTTCTTCAAGTGTTGCAATTTTTTCAAAAATTTCACGGCGTTTATCTTCTATTTGACGGGAGGCTTCCAGGATAATATGAGGATTTGAGGCATATTGTAAAATAAAGCGCAAAAATTTAGTTCTAAATGCTGTCCATGGCTGATTTTTAATATATCGCAACCATTTAAAAGCTGGTTCTTGATTTCTTCTTACTAAAAAGTCCATCAGTTCTTTTTCCGGAATTTCTCCTTGTTCTTCTAAAAATAAAAGTGTATAAGTTTCTAATTTTTTTGGAGTAATCACCTCATAAAGAGTTAATTCTCTATATTTAATTCGAATAAATTTTAAAGTCAAAATTAAAGCTAAAAGAAAAGCAGGACCAAATACAGGTATTAAAGTAAAAGGTAAAAAACTCAACAAAAAAGGAGACTTGAAACGCGCACGAAGATATTTGTCTTTTAAAACTATTTGAATTAAAAGTGTATAAAGAATTAAAAGAATTATACCATGAGTAATAATCAAACCACTCCATTCCCAAAAAGATGAAGGATTCTTAAGAAGAATTCCCAAGTTTATTAATTCTAAAATTCCAAACAAATAAAGTTTTTTACTTGAACCCATAATCATTTAAGTTTTTTATTTCTTTAATATCTAAAAATAGTTTAGTTTTAAGTTTTTCTTGAATAGAAAAAAAATCAGTTGCCATAAAAAATAAAATAACCAGATGGTTCCCGATCTGAAACATTTCATCAGTTTCTCTTAAAATACTCTGCACTTTTTCTACATTTTTTAATAAATCTTTCATATCTGAAAAAGTAATTTCTCCTATCTTAAAAGGAACATGAGCTTTTTTATATATATTTATTTTTTGAAATAAAATCCTTTTGGCAACATCTTCTTTATAAACCAGTATGGTTGGATGTAAGGAAAGATCTTTTAAGTGTTCTGTATAGAATCGTTTTTCAAGGAAAATTTTTATACACAGAGCTATAACTTCTAAATCACGCAAAGTGGTTTCTGTAAGTTGTGTGTAGTTTATTCTTTCTACTACAAAAACATACAAAGGTTTTTCAAAAAAAGTAATAGTTATAGGAATTGCAATCATAATTCCGGCTTTTTCTATATTATTAGGAACCACTATTTCTTTTTTATTTTCAACAAGATAAAGCCAATCAGGAAGATCAGAAAAAGAAATATTTTCAGGAAGTTTAGAAATACCAAAACGAGAAATTTCCTTATAGCAATTTTTATCTCTATAATAAACTATTCCACCTTCTATTTCAAAATATTTTTCAAGTTTAAAAAAGATTTCCTTAAAAAGGTCTTGAGGTGTTAAAATATTTTTAATAAGAGCACGCATTTCGTGATAAAAAAATCGTGGTTCCCCTATTAATCCAAAAGTTTTTCTAAAAATTTCACGATAGGCTTGTTCTATACTTATTAAATGACTTAAAATAAAACCTGAATGATTTTTAAGAGTCTCTGTTAATTGCAGAAAATTTTCTCTTTCAGAATAAAAACTTTCAGCCCAAATTCCTACAAGGGTTTGAGTAATTATATTCGCGAAAATAAGGAGTAATAACGTCTTAGAAAAAACTTCATTTAGACTTAGTGCAGCTGATTTAATAATAAATATTTTCAGTATAATAGCAATAAATAATGAAATTAAACATACTGTAGTCCCTTGGATGCCATGAAATAATGAAAAAATTATTCCTAAAATTAAAAAGATAATTAATAAATTTTCAAAAGAAATTATCTGTTTTAAAAATAAAATCAAAATTATTCCCAGTGTTAAAACACTTTCTAAATATAAAAATTTTTTCTTTTTATATTTTTTTAAAATTTCCATTGGATTTCTATTCCTCCTTTAAGTTCTCCGGTTGTATATTTTATATCGTAGTCTTTTCCTATATAGAGATGCAAACCGAAATTCCTGGTAAAATTTATTTTCCAATCTAATTTTCCAGAAAGCCCTAAGTTATTGTATGTTATACCTTTACTTTGAGAAGACATAAGTCCCAAGGTTATTTCCCATCCTATATAGTTTCTCCATTTTCCAAATAAATATTTTCCTGAAAAACTTAAATAAGGCATTAAAAATTTATCAGGAATTAAAGAAGTGGTATTTTCTGATTCTTTTCCCTTTATAAAAAGCATTCCCAATCCATATTGCCAGTAAAGTTCGTTTCCCCGGTGATACAAAGCAAGCAGATAAGGTTCTATATCTAAATAATTACCAAATCGGTAAATATTATTTAAAGGAGACGATCTCGGTATTACAAATTCTCTCCATCCGAATTTTATTCCAGAAAGAAATTTATAAGAAAATCTATAATTAATCTCTATATTCCCTCCTCTTTTTAAAGGCAATAAATAAACTAAAGGACTAATCTTTTCCTCTGGCTCATTCCAA
This sequence comes from uncultured Thermodesulfatator sp., assembly GCA_964636875.1. Lineage (GTDB taxonomy): Bacteria > Desulfobacterota > Thermodesulfobacteria > Thermodesulfobacteriales > Thermodesulfobacteriaceae > Thermodesulfobacterium. Next base: position 11,026 of record CAZWTB010000096.1, on the reverse strand, counting down.
AACAGGTCAAAATTTGTAGAAAAATCTTGCCAGAAGCTTGACAAATAAAAACTAAAACCTAACTCTTTTTTAAAAAAGTAAGTATTAAACTGCAGGTGTTTTTCATCTCCTTTCAATTTATTCCATTCTATTTTAACAAAATCAAGTTTACGACTTTTACGATAATTGCTGAATAAAGAAACATATTCTAATTTTAAGAGATTATTTGAATAATACCCTCTAACTAATGCAGACAGACATCCCAGTGTTCCGTATTGAGAATTGTCCCGGTAAGAAAAAGAAGTTTTAATAAGATTTTTATAAATATCTTCCATTTCAACAATTTGCCATCTTATAAGTTTTTTCTCATATTCTGTATAAAAATAATTGGTTAAAGCCTTTTCCAATCTCTTTACAGCTTCTTTTCTGTGTCCTGCAAGAAATTGATAGTAAGCTACTTCTGATATTGATGATGGATCTAATTGTATTTTATTTATGATGCTATAAGCTTTTTTATATTCATGTTTCCATGCATACCAAGAAGCTAATTTAGAATAATAAACATTTTTCAAATCTTTATTTTTTTGAAGTTTTTTAGATTTTTCTACAATTTTTATCCATTTTTTCCACTTGTTATACCACACTATATCAGGATCTAAATAATCTAAAACAATCCTAACATTTTGATTCTTATTTAATATGTCTTCGTAAATTTTTTTAGCTTTTTCAAACTCTCCTAAATCATAAAAAGATTGAGCTTTTAATAATTTATCTTTTAAGGATAATTTTTCTTTTTTTGCAAGCATCTGTAAAATTGTTTTTCTAACACTTTCAACCTGTTTCCATTTACCTGTTCGTTTATATAAGTAAGAAAGTGTTGACAAATCCTTAAGGGTTGCTTTACCTTTATGATAAAGTTCTTCTAAAAACTTTATCATACTATTAATGTCATGTTTTTTCTCAAGAATTAAAATGTACCAACTTTTTAAGTCCGGATCATTAAAAAGTTTTTCTCTTTTATTCTCTAAAACTTTTCTTAAAAGATCCCATTGTCTTTCTTTTACAAGTGTCCAGGCAAATTTTTTTAAAGATACATATTTTTGAGCAAGCCATGGATTTTTCTTGTAATAAAAATAATAAGAAAATAAAAATTCTTTTATTTCATTATCGGGATTTTTTAATTTTTGAAATAAATTTGCAGCTAAATCATAATGTTTTAACTGCAATGCTAATTCTCCTGCACTTTTTAAAAACATTTCATTGTTAGGTTGTTTTTTTAAAGCCAATATTAACAAATTTAAAGCTTTTTGAGGTTTCTTTTTTAAATAAAACAAATAAGCTAAAATTGTAATTTCTTTTAAAGAAAGCTTTTCTGGTGGTAATTTATTTAAAAGACGAAAAGCTTTTTCTGGATTATCATATTCCATATAAAGTTCTGCAAGTTTTTTTCTAATTTGAGACGATTTATTTTTTTTATAAATTTTCTCCAAAAATTTAATAAGATATGCAGTTTTTCCGAGATTTTCATAAATTTGTATTTTTTCCTGAAGCGAAATTCGATGTTTTAAAAATGGATATTTTTTTGTCAATTTTTCAAGAATATCAAATCGTTTTAAAATTTTAGCCAATTTAAAAAGACGAAAAGCATATTTTGGCGATGAGGATGTAAGTATCCATAGTTTCTGGAAAGCTAAAAGAGCTTCTTTATAGTGATTTGTCCAAAGAGCTAAATCTATTAAATGATTCCACCAGAATATATCTTGTGGAAATTTTTCTGTTCCTGCTTTTGCTACCTGATAAGCATCTTCCCAATCACCAGCTCCATAAAAAACTTCAAAAATTCGTTTTAAAGCCTTGTTAGATTTCAATTGTAAGGATTTTTCATAAACCCATTGAGGAATATTTTTTTCTTTTAAAGTATCTGTTGCAGAAAAACATACAGGTATAAAAACAAACAGGTAAACAATTAAAAAAATTGATAAATATTTATTTAATTTAAAGAACATATTTTATACTCTCCTGACTTATCTAAAAACAAATAAAGTGAATTGTTAATAATTTCCCAATTTTTAACACCTCTTGATTTTTTTAAATCTATTTTAAAAGAAACAGGCACCCGTAATGTTCTTAAATGACCTCCATTTCTAACTATCCAGCACTTTCCTTCTTTTGCTATAGCAGTTGCCCTGAATTCAAGAACTTTTTGAGCGTATTCAGAGAGATAAATAGGTTTTACTTTCTTAGTAAGTGCCCATTTATAAACTTTTTTTAAAGCGTTCAAAGAGGAAAGTTTCTGTCCGCTAAAGAAATGATAATAAATCCCTATGGGTTTTAATCTTCGTGGATGATCTGTTAGTTGAAAAGTAGAAATTACATTTATATATGTATTAAAAGGCGCTTTCCAGCCATGAGTATAAACTTCTTCGTTTTCAACAGGGGCATAAACTTGAAAATATTTTCCACGGTTTATGCCCAGGGGAGAAATATGAGAAAGAAAAGGACTGTCATGAGTAATGGCAGTCCATCCCCCATCTATATTATATACCTTAAGTTTATACACCAAAGATAAAGCTTTTTCTGAAGGCATAGTATCTCCTGTCCAGAAAAATAAAGGTCTTTTACGAGACGATTTCAATAATCTATTTGTAATATAGTTTAAAGAACCTTCTATTTCTCGTTTCAGGTTAAATTTATAATCTTTTACAGGAAGATGTCTGGGATTTTTCTTCTCCCAAGAAAAAGGATGAGAGAAACTGTGGCTTGCAGGTTCAACCCATGGAAGTGCAAAAATACTTTTGGCAATTTTTTCAAGTTTTGAAGCTTTTTTCTGATTTATTCCCCAAGGAGCAATTTCAGCTTCAATAATGGAAACTGTATGAGGCACCTTAAACTTTTTTAAAATTTCATCTCTTATTACTTCTGCACACAAACGAAAAGGATTAAAATTTGCAGGGATAGAAAAACCATCTCCATCTATATGTATTGTAAGAAGTCGTTTACCATCTTCTGTAGTAACATCAGGGACTGGAAAATTAGGAGAAAGAAAAAGAGAGAAAAATTTAAAAGGATTAACTACCCAAAGATTTTCTTCTCTGTCTTCAGAAAGTAGAGGACCAGCTACAGGAATTGGAATGTCTGCAAATGGATTCCGTCTCGTTACAAATAAACTCCCTTTTAAAGCATATCCTCCCCAAGGAGTTATTGCTAATGGAACAAATTTTTGTCCCATATCATTTTTTGCAATTATAATCGCTTTCCCCTTTTTAATGTTTAAAATTTTAGAATAATAACTTATTTCTGGAGCTGTTTCAAATCCTACAAAAGAAGCTTTTTTAATAATTTCTATAGGAGCAAAAAGATTACTACGATTAATTTCCACTTCAATTCCTAAGGGATTTAAATACTTTTTTGTTAAAGGGAAACCAAAATCTTCTAAAAAAAATACTTTTATTCCCTCTTTAATTCTCTGAAGGATCCAGGAATAAAATTTTTTTGGATCAGGAGCTTTATCCCCTATCCATACAAAAATTGCTCCAAATCTATTAATCAAAGGACCCTTGGGTAAGGATTTAGAAATATCCCAGAATACCGGAACAAATCCTAACCATTCTAAAGGCATTTGAATCATAAGATGGAGTGGGGTGTTAGCCGGATCCTTGGCAATTTTCCCATTATAAAGAAATAACACATTTCTGGCTATAGGTTTAAAATTACTAATTCCTACAGAAGAAAGTTTCCAATCAGTAACCCATGGAATAAACCCCAATTTTTTAATCTGAAAAGCGATTTTTTCTGCCAATCGAGTATCATTTAAAGGGACATAATCTATTACAATAATAGGAATTTTATACTCCTTAAGTTTTAAAAGCTTTGAAAGAAGATGAAAAGTATTGTTCTTTTTTTGAGGACGATATTTTTTTTGCTTAAAATCCCAGGTATAAAATAAAGATTCTGCTACAAATCCATCTATATAATCTTTTATTTCCTTAACAATGTTAAAAGGCCGATTGACAATTATTAACATCTCCGGAAATTTAGACTTTAAATTTTTAATTAAAGTTATTTCTGCTTTTTCATAAGTATTCCATTGATCAGGAGGGAGTATTTTCTGATAAGCATCCAGTGTATCTAAGAAAATTCCATCAAATCCTTTTTTTATTAAAAAAGAAATTTGACGAAAAATATATTTAAAGCACTCTTTTTTTCTGATATCAATAATAAAAGTCTTCCAGACATGATTTTTTCCTAATATCCATTTTTGAGGAATTTTTTCAAAAGCAGGTCTTTCCCCTACACTAAAATAAGCAATTAACTTTGCTTTTCTTTTTAACCAAAAAAGTTCTTTTTTAAAACTTTGTAAAGAAATAAGTTCAGGCTCTACAATAATCCAATCATAAAGATAATAAGCATAAAGAGGAGGTTTTTTAGTATAAAAAAAAGCTACAGATTCGGGGATTTTCTTGGCTAAAAGATAATTGTTCATAAAAGTTAAAATTATCCATATAATTATGGATAATTTTGGTATAATTTGTTTCATTTTTATTCCCTTTTTTCTTTAAACATTTCATTAATAAGTCTTAAAATAACTTTTTTATTCCTGGTTTTATAAGCTAAAGCATAAGCAGTTTTCAGTGCTCTAAAATCATGCCATTTTTCCCATAAAATGAGATAAAAATTTAATGCTTTATCTTCCAATCCCCTGGATAAAAATTTACTGGCTAAACTTAACATATATTCCGGTTTATAGTTAGCAAGCAAAAATAGGAGTTTTTCAGCTTGTGCAGGATCGGTTTTTAAGTATAAAAAATAAGCTGATTCCAGATAATTAAGATTTTTCGTTTTTAAATACAAATAATAGTATAAGTCTGCAGCTTTTTTATATTTTTTTAAACCTGCATAAATCTGGGCAAGTAACTTCAAATTATGAAACTCTGGATAATTTTTAATTACAGAAAGAGCTTTATAAAACTCTTTTTTAGCAAGATAAAATTTAACCAATAATTCAACAGATCTTAAATTATGAATTTTTTGATAATATCTTTTAATCCATTTTAAATAATTTTTTTCCTCTCCACTCCATATAGCAATTTTAATAACCTTTTCAAAATCTTTAGAAGTAAATTTTTTTTGTTGAAACTCTTTTTCATAGACAGAAAGTAATTCCTTAAATCGTTTATTCCAGAGATAAAAATTTTTCAAAAATTTATCTTTTTTTAAAACTTTAGCCCAGAAAATAACTTTATTTTGAAAATAAACATTTTGTGGAAATTTTCTCCAGAGATTAAGAGAAACCCTAAAAGCTTTGGAAAATAAGTCTGTATCCTTACCTCCCATTTTGTAATACTTATGGATAATCCGCTCATAATTTTTATAATCCTTTAATATCCAGTAAATGTGAGCTATTCTTTTTAAGATAATACATCTATTAATCGCATTTTTTTCTTCTGTGAAAGCTTTTTTATAATACTGAAGAGCTTTTTTATAAGCTGAAGAACTAAAATAAAAATCTGCAATTTGAATATCTATTGGTTTTAATACATAGGCTAAAACAATAAATATCAGGAAACCTAAAATAATAATATAATTAACAACTTTAATTTTTTTATAATAATTTAATCCAATATTATTACTCTGTAACTGCATCCCAGATTACTCCCATTTTTTTTGCTTTTTTATAATAAATCTTTTTATTCTTGCTGGCTTCAAGAGCATAATCCAAAGCATAAACTTTTTTCCCATCACATAATAATTTAGTTATCCAGTGTTGTAACCATTTTATTTCTTCTTTACTTCTTTTTCTCCATCTATTATTTTCTTCTGTAAAAAATAAAGATTCTATTAATACAGCGTCTATTAGATCCTTTATTACATCGTAAACATAAAAACCACGATTAATTAAAATTTTACCAAAAACAAAATTGCGAATTAATTCAAATAATTCTCGAGTTCTTTTTTTATAAAGTAATTCTTTTTCTGGATAAATCTGAGAAAGTTCCTCGATTCCATCTACAGTATCTACAAAAACATTTTTAAAATTTTTTTTTGTTTACTATGTAGTTTAATTCTTTTTTTAAGTAAACTTCCCATTCAGGATAAGAAATATCTATTAACCAGGATTTCCACTTATTTTTAAATTTTACATACATATCTTTAGTAATAATATCAATATTACTCTGATTTTCAGAAATTTCAGCAAACGACAAATATGCGTATAACTTATAAACATCTCCCTTTATTTTGGCATAGGGAGAAACCAAAGCTATACAAAAGTTTTTTGGTGTTTCTATTTGAGCAGAATAATTTAAAAAAATCTTATTTTCCCCCTTATTTTTTTTATTTTTTATAACGATACTATTTTTAAAATTGTATAGCCACTTTTTTAAAACTTTCATACTCTATTCTACTCAATAAACGACTTACTAAAATTAATGAAAAAATACCTGCTATAATAGCACTTCCTAAAAATCCTGTTCCCCAAAATATTTTATCCTTATTAATAGATAATAAAGATAAAATAAAATTAAGTAAACAAAATAATACAGAACAGATAAAAAAACAACCGAACTTCTGAAAGTATTCTAAAATTACTGAATTAAACAAAAAAAGAATAAAAAATAATGTGCCAATCAAAAAATAGTGAAAAATAAAAGGATTTTTCCAAGGTAAAACTATTTTACCAGAAATAATTAAAAATAATATAATAAGAATAAAGCTACCATATATATAAATAAGACGATAAATACTTTGTCTCCATTCTTGAATAAAAGCCATTTTTGCTAAATAAAGATATGAAAATGAGTAATTGTATCGCAAAGCATCTGTATATTTTTTATATATTTCTCTTAATTTTTTATAATTTCTAAAAATTAAAAACTGAGCAAAAGAAGCACATGTAAAAGCTATAAAAAAAGGATAATCATAAAAAGAATATCTTAAAATCGGATCTATTTTATGAGCAGTGCTGGGATGAAACCAGAATACTATTTTATCTATCCATATTCCCAAAGTAATAAAAAAAGAAGCTAAGGTTTCAAAAAAATATTTTTTAGAAAAAAAGTTAAAATATGGAAAAACCGGTCCAGAGCTAAGTCCTCTATAAATATAGGTATAATGAATTATAGAAGTGATACAAGAGAATATTATAAAATCTATTATTAAAAATGAAAGATAAAATTTAGTTTTATCACAGAAAGCCCAAAATAAAAAATAAAAAAATAAAGCAATCAAAGCCCCTATTCCATAACCTAACAGGGCAATTCTTTCTTTTTCAAGCACACTCATTGTATTGGAACTCAACCATAAAATAGACAGAGATACAGTTAAAGCACAAAAAAGAACTTTTAAATTGAAAAAAATTTTTGAGAAAAGAAAAATTAAAATAAAAGAAACTATAAAATTTAAAACAATCGTAATTGTAGAAGCTCCTGTAAGTGCTTCTACAATTTGATGATAATTACTTCGATAAACCTGATCATTAATATATCTCCCAAGTGCAGTTGCAATAGGAGAAGTAATTACCATGGATATTACAACAGATAATGTTAAAATGCAATAAAATTCAGTAATTACAGGTAAACCTAAATATAAAATCCAGCCTATTATAATTAATATTCCTACTGTAAGCCACCACGAACCTACTAATTCACCAGCTCTGGAAATTTCTTCAAGAATTGCTTTAGCAACAGATCTTTCAAATTTTTTAAATTTAATAATTACTGCTGCCATTATCTATAAAATTAATTTTAATCTAAAAAAAATATTAACTAATAATTAGTTTACTATATTGTAACATACTTTTAAATTTGTGCAACATTTTAAAATATCCCTTGGAAAATTAGATCATGTAAAAATAGGTTGGAAAAATACAGGATTTATCTACAGTAAACAAAAAATCTGATTAATCAATTTATTGCATCTGCATCACAAAATTTGTAAAAAATGGAATCTCAAAACAATACGATTTAATTTTTAAGAAAAAGAAAGATTAAATTCTTAATTTCTGGAAGATATAAATGCAATTGTAACTCCGTTACCACCTTCGTGAGGAGCAGCAGGTTCGAATTTTTCTACCAGAGGATGTCCTTTTAGATATTCTCTGATTGCAGATCTTAATTTCCCGGATCCATGCCCGTGTATTAAATAAATTTTTTTAATTCCCTTTAAAAAACATTCATTTATAGCTTTCTCCACCTCAAGAAGGGCATCCTCTACTGTTAACCCCCTTAACATTAAATTCTCTCTGTTTTTCTGAAAACTTTCCTTTTTTAAAATCTCCCCTGTTTTCTTAATATTTAAAATAGATTCTTCTTTAAGTCTGGTTTTAATCACTTTTTCCTTTGAGATTTCTGTCTTTATTCCTCCTACAAGAACTTCTATATTTTTTTCTTTAATTTTCAATACTTTCCCTGATCTTTGAAGAGGAATAACCCAGACCTCATCTCCTTCTTTTATCTTCTCCTCCTTAAAAAGTCCTCCTCTTAAACTCCGATCTACAAATCTGCTGAATTCTTCTCTGGCTTTTTTATACCCTTCTTTCTTTTTTCTCAACTCATCTAAAAGTTTATCAAATTCTTCTTTCATTTTTTTAATTTCATTTTCCACCATTCCATAATACATCTTTTCGAGTTCTTTTTCTTTCTTTTCCAGTTCTTTTTCTCTATTACTTAAAAGCTCCATCTTTTTTTCATATTCCTTTTCCAGATGTTTAACTCTTTCCAGTCTTTTTTCCAGTTCTTCCTGCCAGTTCCAGTATTCTCTATTTTCCAGAAAATTAATTGCCTTTTTTAAAACCCTTTCCGGGAAACCCAATCTTTTAGCAAGCATTATTGCAGAAGAGCTTCCACATATACCATAACGCAATGTATATAAAGGTTCCCCACTTTCTCTGTCAAACTCAACTGTAGCAACTTCTATTTCTTTTAATTTTAATGCAAGATTTTTTAAAAATTGAGAATGGGTTGTCACCACTATTCTGCTTTTCTTTTCGATCATCTCTGTAATAACTGCACCTGCCAGAACAGAACCTTCTTCTGGACTCGTGCCTTTACCTGGTTCATCAAGTAAAACTAAAGAATTTTCATCTGCCTCTTTTAATATATTAAGCAAATTTTTTAAATGTGAAGAAAAAGAAGACTCCCCTTCAAAAATGTCCTGTTCATCTCCCAGATCAACAAATACTTTGGAAAAAATTGGAATACTTGCTTTTCTGGCTGGTAAAAGAAATCCACTCTGTGCCATTAAACTCAAAATTCCTATGGTTTTTAAAGAAACCGTTTTTCCTCCAAGATTTGGACCTGTTATAAGAAGTCCTTGCTTTAAAATAAAATCATTATAAACCAAAGGAATTTCTGGATTTGACTGCTTTTTAAAATACAAAAGCGGGTGAACCCCTTTTTCAACCCAAAAAGTTCCCTTTTCCTTTAATTCCGGAAAAATTCCCCTGTATTCCCTGCCAAGTTTTGCTCTGGCTACTGCTATCTCAAATTCCAGGAATTCTTCCTCAACTCTCATAAACTCTCTTTCAAATTCAAAAAATAGCAAAGATATTTCTTTTAAAATTTTGTTTATCTCCTTTTCTTCTTCTGCAAGAAGTTCTTCAAGTTCATTAGTTAGAGAAATAATAGATGCAGGTTCTATAAAAACAGTTGCTCCACTCTGCGAAACCTCGTGTAAAATGCCCTTGATTTTATTTTTATATTCCTGTTTAACAGGCAAAACATATCTTCCTTCTCTCTGCATAACCAGAGCTTCCTGTAAGTATCCCTTTTTAAAATAAAAGTCTTTCAGCTTCTCTATTCTCTCTCTCAAAAACTCTTTAAGTTCTCTTATTTTTTTTCTTAAAGTGTAAAGTTTATAAGAAGCTCTATCTTTTATCTCCTGTTTTTCATAATCCACAATTTTATCGAGTTCATCTTCCAGAAAAGAGATTTCTTTGTAAATTTGATAAAGCTTTGAATACGGGAAACTTTCAATAATTGAGGAGATTTTCCTCAGAGTTTTCAACCAGAGTTTTATTTCCAGTAATTCTCCGATTAAAAAAAGACCTCTTCTTTTTGCTTTTGAAAAAAGCAGTTCCAGAGATTTAAGAGCAGGTAAATCAATTTTTTCTCCCTTTTCAATAAAATTCCAAACATAAAGAGTCTGTTGTTGTAATGCTACTGCTTTTTTAAAATCAAACGGAGGACGGATTTTTTTATAAAGACTTTTAGCAAGTTCGGAACTTAAATAAGGATAAAGATATTCTAAAAATCTATACCATTCTAACTTTTGTAAACTTTTTTCCACAAATTATAAAAATATTCTAAAAATGACTAATCTCTGGCTCTTTGCTGTAATTTCTTAAGCTTTTTAAGAAGTTTCTTTCTTGCTGCTTGAATTTTCTTTCTTCTTCTTACTCCGGGTTTTTCATAATATTCTCTCTTTTTGACTTCAGAAAGAATTTTTGTTTTTTCCACCAGCCTTTTAAATCTTTTTAAAGCCTGTTCCAGAGATTCTCCCTCTCTAACTATTATTCCAGCCAAATGAAACTCCCTCCTTTCAGGATTTTTGCATTTTAAACTAACATTTTTTTCTATTTTGTCAAGTAATATTAAAAAGAAGTTGCACAAGAACTTAAGTATGGTAGAAATAAAAAATACACCTGATTTTTATTCTGAACTTGACATTACGCCTATATTTTTTATATTTTACTTGTTAAAATGAAATGGACTCTCGAAGCAGAAGAACTTTTAAAAAAAGTTCCTTTTTTTGTAAGAAAAAAAGTTAAAAAGGAAGTTGAAAAATTTTTAAGTTCTCAGGGAAAAACAGAGGTTACAAAAGAAGATCTGCTCTACGCTAAAAAAGTTCTTTTAAAAAAACTTTCTTCTGCTGAAAAAGGTTACGAAGTAACTGGATGCTTTGGTGAGAACTGTCCAAATTCAATAATTAATTCCCAGAAGTTTATAAAAGAAGTAGAAAAACTTCTTGAAAAAGAAAACTTAACGGAGTTTTTAATAAAAAAAACAAAGGGTGATCTTAAAGCCCACAACAAGTTTAAAGTAGGTTTTGC
>CAZWTB010000095.1:0-17945 GCA_964636875.1 uncultured Thermodesulfatator sp. | reverse complement strand
TGATTTTTAGTAAATGTTTATTACTATTGCTTTAATATGGCTTCCCATTTTGTAAGAAATTTTATACTAAGGTTAGCTCGTAAATTTAGAATTCCGGAATATGTAGTTCTTGTTTTTGCAGGATTCCTGATAGGTATTCTTTCAGCTCTTGGAGATTTTCTATTTTTAAAGGGCTTAAATTTTTTCTGGCAGAATATCTTTCTTCCTTCCCTGCACTTCTGTCAGAGCTCCATTACCACAAAATTTTTAATACCTTTTCTTCCTCTTATGTCTGCGTCTCTTCTGTTTCTTCTTGCCAAAATATTTTCACCGGATATATACGGATATGGTTTCCCTGATTTCCTTGTTACTGTTAATCTAAAAGGTGGTTTAATAAAACTCAAACAGACGATAGCCAAAATCATAGCTTCTATTATAACTCTTGGATTGGGAGGGAGTGCGGGACAGGAAGGTCCTATTGCTCAGATAGGTGGTGTTGTAGGAACATGTTTAAGTAAGTTTTTTGTAGTTTCTGAAGAAAGAAGAAAAACATTTATTGCCTGTGGTTCTGCAGGTGCAATAGCAGCTATTTTTAATGCACCCATAGCAGGGCTATTTTTTGCTCTTGAGATAGTTCTTCTCGGAGAATTTGAACTTACCAACTTTATGCCTGTGGTGGTTTCCTCTGCAATGGGGACCATTACTTCTCGTGCAATATTTGGTAATGAACCCGCTTTTAAAATGCCTCCCTATAAATTTATAAGCCACTGGGAATTTATTTTTTACATTCTTATGGGAATTTTTCTGGGAATAATAGCTTATTTTTTTATAAGACTTTTTTACGGCACAAAAGCCTATTTTCAAAAATTAAATATATCTCCTTATCTTAAGCCTTTTATAGGTTTTTTTATAGTGGGATTAATCGGGACTTTTTATCCTCAGGTTTTTGGAGTCGGATACGAGATGGTGCAGAAAGTTTTAAACGCAGAAATGATTCCCAGAGTAATGTTCATTCTCATTTTTTTAAAAATTATAGCAACGAGTATAACCCTTGGCTCTGGAGGAGTGGGAGGAATGTTTTCTCCTGCATTTTTTATAGGAGCCATGGCAGGTGGTTTTTTCGGAGCGGTAGTTCATCACTTTTTCCCTCATTTAACAGCTTCATATCCTGCTTATGCAGCAGTAGGAATAGGAGCTTTCCTTTCTGCTTTAACTCATGCCCCTGTAACTGCGGTGTTCCTTGCCTTTGAAATGACAGGCGGTGATTACTACATTCTTCTTCCCACCCTTTTTGCATCTATAACAGGCTTGCTCGTGGCTTATGCCTTCAGCAGAGAATCCATAGATACTTATGAATTAAAACAACAGGGAATAGATCTACATGGTGGACACGAAAGGAGCATACTTGCATCTATTAAAGTTAGAGAAGCCATGACAGAAAATGTAATAACTGTAAACGAGGAAATGACCATTAAAGAATTCCTTGCTTTTGTAAGAGATAAAAAACACACCTGCTTTCCTGTTGTTGATAAAAATAACAATCTTACCGGTATAATTACCTTCCAAAATTTTAGAGAACTACTTGGAAGAGAAAAATTAAGTGATACACTTAAAGTAAAAGATATTAAAACCACTCCTGTAATTACAATATATCCTGATGATACTCTTGCAAAGGCTCTTGAAAAGATGAGATATCACAATATAGAAAGACTTCCTGTTGTGGATCCTGAAAATCCAAAAAAACTCGTGGGATTCCTTTCACAGAGAGACATACTCACTGCTTACAATAAAGCTCTTCTTTCTATTGTTGGAAGACTTTCTCATGAGTAAAGAGTTTTCTCAAATAAACATTATTGAAGAACTAAAAAACTATTTTTTCTACCTTCAGGAACTGGGAATAAATTATATTCCTGCAACAGAAGAATTGAAGCGTTTTTTAAAGCTGGAAATTTCAAAGGAAGAGGGGATAGAAAGTTTAAAGGAAAAAGTTTTAAAATGTGAAAAATGTCCTCTTTCAAGAATCAGAAAACAGCCTGTATGGGGTGAAGGGAGTCTTACCTCAGGACTTCTTCTTATTACAGAATATCCTGATAAAGATGAGGATTTCTACGGAAGACCTTTTACCGGATCTGTGGAGGACTTTTTGAAAAGAATGCTTTTTGCTATAAAGTTAAGAAAAGAAGACTTTTTTATTACTCCTTCAGTCAAGTGTAAAACCCCGGGAGGAAGACCCCCTGAAGATGAAGAAATTTCTGCATGCAGACCGTATTTATTTAAACAGATAAAGTATCTCAAACCTAAACTCATTCTTGCCATGGGTTTTACTCCTGTTAAGTCTCTGCTTGAAACAAAAGAACCTTTTTCAAATATAAGAGGAAAGGTTTTTAAAGTAAAGGATATACCGGTTGTTTTTACCTATCATCCCAATTATATTTTAAAAAATCCTGCAGTAAAAAGAATGGTATGGGAAGATCTTCAGGTTTTCAGGAAGCTTTATGAGGAAATTTTTAAAAATACTTAGTCTGATTATTTTTTTTACTTTTTTAACATGTGAGGTAAAAGCTGAAACCGGGGTGGTTTATCTTGTAAAAATTGACTCTGCTATAACACCTGTTATCGCAGACTTTCTGATCTACTCTGTAAATCTTGCCAATGCTAAAAATGCCAATGCTCTTATTATTGAGCTTGATACTCCAGGGGGACTGGTTGAATCTACGAGAAAAATAGTAAAAGCAATGCTAAAGAGCAGAACTCCTGTTATTGTATATGTATATCCTTCTGGAGCAAGAGCTGGATCAGCAGGGACATTTATTCTTATGGCTTCACACTTTGCTGTCATGGCTCCGGGAACGCATGTGGGTGCAGCTCATCCAGTTACACTCGTGGGTAAAACCAGTAAAACCATGATGGAAAAAATTACAAATGATCTGATAGCATGGGTTAAAAATATAGCAGAATTCAGGCACAGAAATGTTCGCTTTGCAATAAAAGCAGTAAAATACAGCAAAAGTATTACAGAAAAACAGGCACTTAAACTGGGAGTTATTAATCTTATTGCAGAAAATCTTCAGGAATTACTTAAAAAAGCGGATGGGAAAATTGTCTGGGCTGGAAGCAAAAAATATAAACTGCATTTGAAAAATGTCAGAATAATAGAAATAAAAGAAGATCTAAAAACCCGTCTTTTAAAGGTTTTAACCAATCCGAATCTTGTTTATTTTCTTCTTATGCTTGGTATGGCAGGGCTTTACTTTGAGCTTTCTCATCCAGGTGCTATTTTTCCGGGAGTGGTAGGAGCTATTTCTTTAATTCTTGCTCTTGTTGGATTGAGTGTATTACCTGTTAATTACGCAGGATTGCTTTTGATAATTCTTGCAGGAGTCCTTTACTTTCTCGAGGTTCAAATAGCTTCTCACGGACTTCTTGCAATAGGGGGGACACTTGCTCTTTTTCTTGGATCCCTGATGCTGTTTGGAAAAAATCCTCCTGAATTAAGAATAGATCCTGTTTTCCTTTACACTGTCCTGTTTTCTTTTTCTGCTATTTTTCTGGGTATAACCTATCTTGCAGTAAAAACTGTAATAAAAAAACCTGTTTCTGGAAAAGAAGCTCTTGTAGGAAAAATCGGAAAAGTAATGGAAGACATAGATCCTGAAAAAGGCGGAAAAGTTTTTGTTGAAGGGGAAATATGGATTGCCTTTGCAGAAAAATCTATTCCCAAAGGGAAAAAAGTAAGAGTTATAAAAACAGAAGGGCTTACTTTAAAAGTAGAGGAGTATTATTAATCCACATTTTCACACCATCTGGAAGTAACTTCTATAAGATGATGATGAAGTTTGTGATTGGATGCAACAAGATTTTCCAGAAAAGGATGATACGGATTTCCTTTAAAATCTGTTACTTTTCCTCCTGCTTCTATTACCAGCAAAATCCCTCCTGCACAATCCCAGGGTTTTAAAAATGGTTCCCAGAAACCGTCATATTTTCCCCAGGCAACATACGCAAGATCCAGAGCAGTGGCTCCAAAACGTCTGACACCTCTTGTTAAAATATTAAATTCTTTAAAAAGTTCCACACACTTCTCAAATCCAATAAGTTTGCACTTACCAGGAAAACTCGTGCAGAGCAGAGCTTCTTTAAACTCGCTGGTAGAAGAAACTTTTAATCTTTTTATCTTGCCATTTTTTTCAACAAAAGCCCCTTTTCCAGCTTCTCCAAAAAAACATTCTTCTGTAACAGGATTATAAATCACTCCTGCAACAGGATCTCTACCTATCATTAAAGCAACAGAAATAGCAAACCAGGGGATTTTACGAATAAAATTAATTGTGCCATCTACAGGATCAACCAGCCAGAAAATTTCATTTTTTTCTAAAAGCCTGCTTATTTCTGCTTTTACATATTCTTCTTCTCCAATGAAACTTACACTTTTTATCTTTGTGAGTTCTTTTTTTAAATAATTTTGAACTTCCAGATCTGCCCGGGTTACCAGTTCCACACCGTCTTTTTCAAAAACATCTATTTCTTTTTCATAAAATGATTTTAACAACTCTCCTGCCTTTTTTACCACTTCAATCAGATCACTTATTTTTAAATTGTTTTCTTTAAAAGACATTTTTAAAAATATGCACCTGCAGATACAACTGATACAGCAGATCCCTGACCAAATGGAATAAATTCCTGATAAAAAATTTCCGGCTTGATTTTTAAATTACCTCTTTTTAAAATCCTGTTTAAAATATACAAACAGGATATACCACATATTTTCATTCTTTCGAGTCTTTTAGCTTCCTCCAGAAAATCCTCTTCATTTCCTTCAAAACTTAATTCAAGAATCCTTTTATCCACTTCAAGTGCCTTTTCTTTATGATAATCACTCACAGGCACAGGATCACCATATCTTAAACCCAAGTGACAGAAATCTATGCCAAATATCAAATATGTGTGATCATCCAGCAATTCAACCACGCCTTCTGCAAAAGCATCTATAAGTTCTTTGCTACCTGCTACACTCTCAAGAGGTCCAACCAGAAAAGGCAGTATAACGAATTCTTCTCCAAGAAGATAATGCAAAAACAAAACCTGAAATTCTATTGAATGCTCCAGTTTATGAGCTATGTGATCCGGAAAAAGTTCAAGTTTTTTACTATTGATAAGATAAAAATATCCTCCTTTATCATTTCTCACCACTCCAAATGGAGTTGCCATGTCTTTGCTTAATATTGAAAGAGGATAATCAAGGTGATGCCCTACTCCAAATATAATAATTCTTGCTCCGGGTTCTGGTTTAAATCTTGCATATCCTTCTGCAAATGCCTTAGCTCCTGCTCTTATATCTATGTGAGGAACCACCAGAATTCTGGGACATGGATTTTTTGCCTCTTCAGTATCTTTGATCTGAAATTCACTCTTCTCAAGAACTTCTTTAATAAACTTTTTTGCTTCTTCTGAAGAAAAAGGATAAGCCTGATCAGCATGTGCCATGGGTCTTACAGGCAGTGAAAACCATTTCTCATAAGCTTTTTCCTTAATTTTTTCAAAATTTTCACTCCACAAAAAACCCCTTTCATCAAGAAAACTTACAAACTTCTGAATCTCTTCCATGGGCACTATGTCACCAAAGTGTTTTGTAGCTTCTGCCTGAATATCTCTCAGGTCATGATTACCATCCATAAGAGAAAGTAAAAAACCAAGAGCCTGAGGAATAATTATTACCTCTTCAACAAAACCAAGAGGATCCCTGAGTAAAAACACAGGCTGTCCCTGATAAATAGAAGGTATAGCATCTACATATCTTAAAAGGGGTTTATAATCGGATTCCAAATTAAGCTCCTCCAAAGTCTTCAGGTGTTAATTGCTGGCAGGCTTCTTTTACTCTTTCAACTGCTGTATAAAATTCTTCCTCAATCACTCTTACTCTTACTCCAAAAGCCCTTTGAACAGCCTTTCTAACTATTTCTCCTTTCATAAGAGCATTTTCCCATGCAAATTCTGCATATTTCTCATTCACAACCCTGTTTAAATCTATCAGTGCCTCTGCTCTCCTTCTCCTTTCCTCTACCGCGGTTTTAAGAGGTTCATCAAGAAAACCATCTATTTTGGAAACAAAACTTTCATAAAAACTGGCTGGAAATCTATGATCGTATTCTTCCAGAGCAAATCCAAAGGTTATAAAAACTGGATCTTTAAAATAAGTAAATAACTCACTTTCAATAAAATCTGGATTTTCTCTTAGAAAGTCAGTATAAAGTCTATATGCCTGTTTGGATTTTTCTTTTACATTCGGGGGTTTTTCAGTGTTAAATTCAAGAATATAGTGATACAATGTCTCTTCTCCAACTATTGCAAGAATTTCCCTTGCTCCAAGATCTCTCATTGCCTCAAGTCTGTGTCTCCCATCCACAACATAATACTTACCGTCTTTTGGCA
The DNA here is from genome assembly GCA_964636875.1 of uncultured Thermodesulfatator sp. Classification (GTDB taxonomy): domain Bacteria; phylum Desulfobacterota; class Thermodesulfobacteria; order Thermodesulfobacteriales; family Thermodesulfobacteriaceae; genus Thermodesulfobacterium. The sequence continues at coordinate 11,537 of CAZWTB010000095.1, read as the reverse complement.
CAACCACTATGGGAGTTAAAAAACCAAGTTTTTCTATTGCCATTTCCAGATGCTTCTTTAAACTTTCTGAAAGATCTCTCTGAAAAGGAGGCACATACACTTCGTCTATATTAAAAAGTGCAAGCTTTAACGTCTGCTTCCTTACAGGTTCTTCAAAAACAGCTATTTCTTTCATACCATCACCCCCTTTCAGTCAGCATTTTTTCTCAAAAATGTAGGAATCTCCAGCACATCTTCATCCAGAATATCCAGAGATACCTTCTTTTTTCTTTCCTCTCTTTTTTTAACTTCTTCTTTAAAAGATATTACCTCTGTTTCTTCTACTTCTTCTTTTTCTTCTTCCACCCCGGTTGCAATCACAGTCACTCTTAATGTGTCTCCCAGAGAATCATCAAAACTTAATCCCCAGTATATCTGGGCATCTTTTTCATGTAGTTCACTTGTTATCCCTGTGGTAATTTTTACCACTTCTTCAGTGGTAAGACTTTCAGATGCTCCACAAACATTTATCAAAACTCCTTTTGCTCTTTTTATAGACACATCTTCAAGAAGCGGATTTTCTATTGCATTTCTAAGTGCTTCTTCTGCTCTGTTTTCTCCCTGAGCCTCCCCAAGTCCCATCAATGCAAGTGCTCCATTACCTTCCATAACTGCCTTTACATCTGCAAAATCCAGATTAATATACCCCGGACTTAAAATTAATTCAGAAATACCTCTTACTGCATAATATAATACATCATCCGCTTTTTTAAACATGTTCATTATTTTTTCAGTAGATCCTATACACATTAGCTTGTCATTGGAAATAACAATCATGGTATTTATACATTTTTTCAATTCTTTTAATCCTTCTTCAGCAATTTTTACCCTGTTTCTTTCAAAAGAAAAGGGTTTTGTAACCACTGCAACAGTAAGAATTTCCATTTCTTTACATATAGAAGCTATGACAGGAGAAGCACCAGTTCCTGTTCCTCCTCCAAGTCCTGCAGCAATAAAAACCATGTCCGCATCTTTTAAAATGTCTCTTATTTCTTTTTCACTTTCTTCTGCGGATCTTCTACCTATTTCTGGATTCCCTCCTGCACCCCATCCCTGTGTCAGTTTCTTACCAAGCTGAATTTTATAAGGAGCTGGATTCATCTTAAGAGAATTATAATCTGTATTGGCAACTATAAATTCCACACCTTTTAGCTGATTTCTTATCATATTTGCCACTGCATTGCATCCTGCTCCACCTACTCCTATTACTTTTATCCTGGGACATACCCTGTTTTCTTCTTCAACAAGTTCAAAAACCGGTTTCATTCTCCCCTCCTCTTTTCTTTTTTACTTCAACCCAAAAAAAGATTTTATTTTATCCAGAAAACCGCTTTTTTTCTCTTTTCTTTCTCTTGGACTTTCTTTCTGAGAAAAGGCATAAAGTAAAATTCCAACTGCTGTGGCATATTGAGGATTATAAATCTCTTCGGTAAGTCCTCCAAGTTTTGGTGGAAACCCTATTCTTGTTGGAAGATCAAGAATCTGATCTGTTAAATAAACAAGCCCGGGTAAAAGCGAAGATCCACCGGTTAAAACAAGTCCACTACTCACCCGTGATTTAACTTCCAGTTTGTCAAGCTCATTTTCTATTAACTCTATAAGTTCTCTTACTCTCATTTCCAGAATTTCTGCCAGAAGTCTCTTACTTATTTTTTTGGAAGGTCTTGTTCCTATTCCTGGAACTTCGATTTCTTCTTCCTCTTTTACGAGTTCTCTCAGACAAACTCCTTTTTCTATTTTTATTTTTTCTGCTTCTTTTCTGGATGTTCTCAATCCAACTGCAAGATCATTTGTAAGTAGCTCTCCTCCAACAGGAATGGATGCAACATGTCTTAAAACATTGTCCCAGTAAACAACTATATCAGTGGTGCCTCCTCCAAAGTCAACAAGCACAACCCCAAGTTCTTTTTCTTCAGATGTAAGAACCGCTTCTGCAGAAGCAAATCCCTGAAAAACTACCCTATCAACATTAAGTCCCAGATTTTCAAAACATTTGAGAAAATTTTTAAGAGATGAACTATTACAGGTTATAAGTTGAACCTGAGCCTCAAGCCTCATTCCTGTCATTCCTATCGGATGCAAAATTCCTCTCTGGTTGTCTATGATAAATTCTTGAGGAATAATGTGAAGAATTTCTCTATCCGCAGGTATTTTAACACTTGCTGCTGCATTTATTACATTTTCTACATCTTCAGGAGTAACCTGATTTTCTCGAAGTGCCACCACACCCATACTGGTTCTGGTTTTTATATGACTACCTGCAATACTGGTATAAACACTTTCTATTTTTGCTTCAGCCTGATTTTGTGCCTGTTCTACTGCTTCTCTAATGCTTTCTGTTGCTTCTTCTATATTTATAACTGTCCCCCTTTTTAATCCCCTTGAAGGAACCACCCCCATTCCTGTTACCCATATTTTCCCTTCCCTTTCTTCCCCTATGAGAGCACATATCTTGGTGGTCCCAACATCTACTACAAGCACCCCCTCTCTTTTCCCCATTCTTCTATCCCCTATTACCGTTTTTAAACTTTATGAGTGCTTCCCCCACTGGATAATCCAGCCTTATAATCTCAACCTTTTCCATAAGTTTCTTCCGGGCGTGTAAATATGCCATTATCCTGTCAAGATTTCTGTAAAAATATTTCCAGCTTTTTTTCGACTTCACAGGAAAGTAAATCTTTATACCACTATTTTTGGTTATAAAAATTACTCTGTCCTCCTTTAAAATGACTTCCTTTAAATTATCAAACACAGGAAGATACTTTCTGGTCCTCTTCAACCAGCTCAAAAAATTAAGAAGTCTTTTTTCTTCCTCTTCATTTTTTACAATTATTAAAGGATAATGAGAAAAATGCTCTTTTTCAGCTCTTTTTATCAAAATCCCGTGCTTATCAATTAAATAATACCCTCCTCTTTTTTTTACTATACCAACAGGTTCTCTCTGTTTTATTATAATTTCAAGACTGCAGGGAAGTCTTCTTACAATTATTACATTTCCTATTCTTGGATCCTGCATCAATTTCTTTCTAATTTTCTCCAGAGAAATTCTGTAAAGTCTTTCTCCTCCATGAAGCCCGCTTAACTTTATTACTTCTTCCTTACTAAATTCTGGATCTCCTTTTACTTCTATTTCCTTAAGTAAAAAAAGATCACTGTAATAAAGCACATAAATCATTCCTGTCAAAAAAAATAACCCGATTACTATTCCCAAATAAAACCATTTTTTTTCTTTAAAACTGTTCCATAATTCCTTCATATCTCACACCCCACCAGTTTTACTTCTGGTTCCAGAAGAATTCCAAATTTTTCAAAAACTACTTTTCTAACAAGTTTTATAAGGCTCAGCATATCCTCTGCTGTTGCAGAGGATGTATTTATAATAAAATTTGCATGCTTGGTGGAAACCTCTGCTCCTCCTATTCTAAAACCTTTTAAACCTGCAAGTTCAATAAGTTTTCCTGCAAATTCTCCCTGAGGGTTTTTAAAAGCACATCCAAAGCTTTTCTTTCCTATGGGCTGTTTTGTTATTCTTTCTGCTAAAAAACTTTTTACTTTTTCCAGAACTTCCTCTTTTTTTGTCTTTTTTAATAAAAATTCAACTCCCACGATAATTCCTTCTCTTTTAAACTCCCTGTAGTCCCAATCTTTTTCAGAAGGAGTGATTTTTTCCACCCTGCCTTCTTTAAAAATTTCCACACTTTTTACTATCCGGGAGACAGAGCTTCCAAAAGCCCCTGCATTCATTTTCACAGCACCTCCTGCACTCGCAGGAACACCTGCCAGAAATTCAAACCCTGAAAATCCTTTTTTTAAACATATACTCAAAATTTTATTTATCCTTACTCCTGCACCTGCATAAATAACTGCCTCTTTTTCTCCTTCTTCAATTACCTTTAATTCGTTCATTTTTAAAGTATTAATCACAACTCCTTTAAATCCACTATCTGAAACCAGAAGGTTACTTCCTCCTCCAAGAACAAAAAAATCCTTCTCTTTTATCACATTCCATAAAAAAGAAAGGTCTTCTTTTCTCGGAAACACCATAAAATCACACTTTCCTCCCACTCCAGCAGTCGTATATTCTTTAAGTTTAACATCTTTTACATATTCAATTTTTCTCTTATTCAAAAGTTCCTCAAAATTTTCCTTCATTTTCTTTAAGTTTTCTGTGAAGTTTGTAAATGTCTCCTGCTCCCATGGTAACAAGAACCATTTCTTCTTCAGCAAGAATTTCAACAATATTTTTAGCGTCTTCCAGAGTTTTTGCAAAAAAAGTTGGAGCGGATCCCCTTAATTTTTTAATACTTTCAAAAAAACTTTCCCCTGAAACCCCTGGTAAAGGTTTTTCACTTGCAGGATATATCTCTGTTAATACAAGAATGTCTGGTTTTTTAAGAACAAGTAAAAAATCTTCCCAGAGTGCCCTGGTTCTGGTGTATCTATGAGGTTGAAAAATCAGACAGATGCTTTTTTGTGGAAAAACTTTCCTTATTGCTGAAAGAGTTACTTCTATTTCTCTTGGATGATGAGCATAATCATCAAGTAAAATAGCTTTTTTAAAAATTCCTTTATAATCAAATCTTCTTGCAACTCCTTTAAATTCTTCAAGAGCTTTAAAAACTTTTTCAACAGGCAAACCAAGTTCTATAGCAACTCCTATACAGGCAAGGGCATTTAAAACATTGTGTTTCCCGGGCACAAAAAGCCGAAGTTCTCCCAGTTTTTTTCCCTTATAAATCACCTTAAAGCTTTCACAACCTTTTTCTTCACGAAGGAGTTCTGCTCTGAGATGATTCTCCTTAGAAAAACCATAAAGTAAAAAAGGACCGGATATTTCTTCCAAAACCTCTCTTACTCCTTTATCATCCCCGCATAAAACCACCTTGCCTTCTGGAGAACACCTGTTTATAAAATTAACAAAAGCCTTTTTCACTGCATTAAAATCTGCATAGAAATCAAGATGTTCTGCATCTATGTTTGTTATCACCTCTATGTAGGGGGAATAACAGAGAAAAGAACCATCACTTTCATCTGCCTCTGCAACAAGATACTCCCCTTTTCCAAGAACAGAGTGAGAATTTATATTGTTTATTATTCCCCCAACTATTACAGTAGGATTCTGATCAAGTTTTATAAGGGTTTCTGCAATCATCGAGGTTGTAGTGGTTTTACCATGTGAGCCTGCAACAACTATACTCTTTTTATAAAGATTCATCACTTCTGAAAGCATCTGAGCTCTTGGAATAACCCAGAGTCCCTTTTCTTTTGCCTTTACAAGTTCTGGATTATCAGAAGGAATTGCAGAAGAGTAAACAACTATATCCACATCTTCAAGATGTTCTGCAGAATGTCCTGTATATACCTTTATACCTTCGTTTTCGAGTTTTCTGGTATATTTGTTTTTCTGAAGATCACATCCAGAAACAATATGTCCCATTGAAGCAAGAATAGAAGCAAGTCCACTCATACCAACTCCACCGATACCAACAAAGTGAACTTTCCTTTCTTTACTTAACATAAAAGCAATGCCTCCATTTCTTTTATTATAATTTTCTCAGAATCCGGAATATAAAAACTTTTCATAACTTCAGCCATTTTTTTTAATTTTTCTTTATCACTTAGAAGTTCTTTCAAAGTGAAATAAACTTTTTCCTGTGATGCGTTTTTCTGAAGAATAACCACTGCTCCTCCTTTTTCTGCAACTGCTCTTGCATTTTTTTCCTGATGATTGTGGGTTGCAAATGGAAAGGGAATAAAAACTGCTGGAGTTCCTGTTGCAAAAAGTTCTGCAAGAGTGGTTGCACCTGCTCTTCCAAGAACAAGATCTGCTCTGGAATAAGCCCACCCCATGTCCTCTATAAAATCAAAAACCATCAGCCTTTTTTTATATTTCTTAAAAACTCCTGTTTTTTCGTATTCTTCTTTTACTTTTTGAAAATCCTCAAGTCCTGTTTGATGAATAACCATCAGATCTCTGAATTCTTCAAGTAAAGACGGAACCACTTTTAAAGCCACTCTGTTTATAAAACTCGCTCCCAGACTCCCTCCAAGTATAAGAAGAGCTCCTCCTTCTTTTTTCTTTAAAATACTCTTTCTCACAGGATTTCCTGAAAAAATAATCTTTTTTCCGGGGAAAAATTTTTCACTTCCTTTTATACTGATAAAAATTTTATGCACGAGTTTTGCAAGTATTCTGTTTGCAACCCCTGGATATATATTTTGTTCATGAAGCCCGAGTTTTTTTCTTAAAAGTTTTCCAGCCATCACAACCGGTAAAGATATATAGCCTCCTGTTGCAAAAATTACATCTGGCTTTGTTTTTTTTATCAATCTATAAGCTTTAAAAGTCCCTGCAAAAAGTTTTAAAATAGCCCGTATCCTGTCTTTCAAAGGTTTTCCTATAAAACCCTCAACATCAAGCCTATACACTTTAAAATCTTTGTTTTTAAATATGGTTATTTCTATTTTTCTTGTTCCCGAGAAAAAACACACTTCCTTTCCCTGGGCTTTTAATTCTTCTGCAACGGCTATACCTGGAAAAATGTGACCTCCTGTTCCCCCTGCAACAATCATCCACTTTATCTCCTTTTCCATTTTGCAGATACCTAATGATACCTGTCTCTATCTTCTCCAAAGTAAAGAGGAGCATATTTTTTAACAAGTTCTTTAAAAACATCTCCTCTTTCCTGATAATCTCTAAATGCATCAAAACTTGAACAGGCAGGAGAAAAAAGCACTGTATCTCCGGGTTTTGCCACGGTAAAAGCAAGAGCAAGGGCTTCCCCCAGATTCTCTGTCACATAGGTTTCTGTAGCAGAACCGAGTTCTTCAAGAATTATGTCCCTGGCTTCTCCTGTTACTATAAGAACTTTTACTTTTTCTTTTATGTAAGAATACAATGGAGAATAAGAACCACCTTTGTGTCTTCCTCCCAGAATTAAAATAATAGGAGCAGGCATTCCTCTTAAAGCCTGCAAAGTCGCGTCAACATTCGTTGCTTTGGAATCATTCACAAAATAAACCCCTCCAAATTTACCCACAAATTCAAGCCTGTGAGGAAATCCAGTAAATTCCTTAACAAGTCTCTGCACACTTTCTCTGCTTGCTCCCATTAACCTGGCACATAAGCTTGCAACCATGTAATTCAACCTGTTGTGAAGCCCGAAAAGCTTGAATCCAGAAAAAGAATACTTCTCTTCTTCTCCTTCAAATCTGAGAACAAATTCATTTTCTTTTAAAAAGGCCGAAACCCCTTCTTTTTCTTCTTCAGAAAAAAACATTTCTTTCCCCTTAACCATTTCGTAAAAATCTTGATAAAACCTGAGTTCTCTTGGCAAAATGCTGTAATCTTCTTTTTTCTGATTTTCAAAAATTCTAAACTTATAAAAGGCATATTCTTTTTCTGACTTATACCTTTCAAGATGATCCGGGGTTATATTAAGGACAACCCCTGTTTTTGGAGCAAATGTTTTTATATTTTCAAGTTGGAAACTCGAAACCTCAAGCACTATTTTGTCAAGTTCTATTCCAGCTACAACATATTCAGAAAGCGGTATTCCATAATTTCCTCCAGTAAAAACTGCAAAGCCTGATAATTTAAGAAGTTCGGAAACCATTGCAGTGGTGGTGGTTTTTCCATTGGTGCCTGTTATAGCAATGGTATTTTTTTTCTCTCTTTCAGAAAGGAAATTCCAGGCAAGTTCAAGTTCGCTTATAACAGGAATATCTTTTTTTAAAGCATCTTTATAAACAGCAGGAGAAACTCCAGGGCTTACCACTACCAGATCTGCAGAAGTTATGGTTTCTGGTGAGTGACCTCCTGTTTCAAATTCCACTCCCTGAGCTTCAAATGCACTTACCAATCCAGCAGGAAGTTCTTCTTTATTCTTTGCTTCTGAAACTATTATAAAAGCCCCTTTAAGATTTAAAAGTCTTACCGCAGACTGTCCACTCCTTCCAAAACCTATCACCACAACTGTTTTTCCTTTTAAGTTTTTAAAATCCATTTTTTTACCTTATTTTAAGTGTGCTGAGAGCAATAAGTCCACATATTACGGATATTATCCAGAATCTTACCACTACTTTATTTTCACTCCATCCTTTTAATTCAAAATGGTGATGAAGTGGAGCCATTTTAAAAAGTCTTTTTCCACCTGTAAGTTTGAAATAAGTTACCTGAAGTATTACTGAGAGGGCTTCTGCAACAAAGAGAGCTCCTGCTATAACAAGGAGAAATTCCTGTTTAATCATTATTGCAACTGCTCCAAGAACGGCTCCAAGAGAAAGGGAACCCACATCTCCCATAAAAATTTCTGCTGGATGGGAGTTATACCACAGAAAACCAAGTCCTGCCCCCACAAGGATCGCACAGAAAATTGCAAGCTCCCCTGCATAAGGAATATAGGGAATAAACAGGTAATTTGCAAATTTAATGTGTCCTGTAACATAGGAAAAAATTGTATAAACTCCTGCAACAACACAAAAAGGCACTATTGCAAGACCATCAAGTCCATCTGTAAGATTCATAGCATTTGAACTCCCCATTATTACGAGAAGAGCAAAACAAAAGTATCCTATTCCTATGTTTAAAACTATATTTTTAAAAATAGGAAATCTTAAAGTAGGAGGAAGCTTAACCACATAGAAAAGAAGATAACAGAAAAGAAGTATAAGAATACCCTGAAAAAGGAGTTTTTGTTTTCCTGTAAGCCCCAGATTTTTACCTTTTTTTATTTTTAAAAAGTCATCCACAAAACCTATTATTCCAAAACCAATTAAAACAAGAAGAGCCAGCCAGACGAACGGATTATCAAGTCTGCACCATAAAATAACAGATAAAATTACTCCAGATAAAATTACTATTCCTCCCATGGTAGGGGTTCCGCTCTTAGCCTTGTGATGCTGCGGACCTTCTTCTCTTATAATCTGTCCAAATTGTTTTTTCTTCATATACCTTATAAAAAACGGCATAAAAAAGTAAACCAGTAAAAATCCTGAAAAAGCTCCATAAATCATTCTGAAAGTAATATATTTAAAAATATTAAAAACAAAAAAATATTTACTAAGTGGATAAAAGAGGTGGTAAAACATTTTTAGCCCGGCTCCTCTTTTAATTTTTCAACAATTCTTTCCATTGCAAGAGCCCGTGAGCCTTTCACCAGAACCACTGCTTTTTCAAAAGGAAGCTTTAGTCTGGTAAGGGCTTCTTCCACTGTTTTATAAGTTTCACAGGGTTTTTGAGAGATGCTAAAACCCTGTGCATAAAATTCTGCCATCTCTCCTATGAAAAAGCCTGCATCAGCAACTTCTCCTGCTTTTTTACCCACTTCCCTGTGAAAATTCTCTGCATACTCTCCAAGCTCTTTCATATCCCCCAGAATTACTATTTTTTTTCCAAATTCTTCTGAAATATCTTTAAGACTTTCAAGAGCATAAAGAACTGACGAGGGGTTTGCATTATAAGTATCGTCAAGAATGATAAAATTTTCTGTTTTAATAACTTTCATCCTCTGAAAAAGTTCCTCTTTTTCAAGAACCTCAACCATTTCCCTTAAAGAAAAAGAAAAAATCCTTCCTATTGCAAGGGCACAGAGGACATTATAAAAATTGTGTTTTCCAGTAAGATTTAACTTTAAATTGCAAACCTCTTCCCCTACCCTAACCTTACCTTCTACGCAAAAGTCTTTACACTTTATCTCTTCTCCTTTTACATCTGCATCTTCTTTAATTCCAAAGCACAGCTTTTTATTTGGAAAATCTTCTGCTTTTTTTCTTAAAGGCTCCTGATCTGCATTATAGATAAAAACTGCATGAGACGGACTGTTTTTAAAAATGGAAATCTTTTCTTCAAGAACTCCTTCAAAACTTTCAAGTCCTTCAAGATGGGAAGGCTGGATGCAGGTTATCACTGCTACATCAGGTTTCACGATTCTGGTAAGTTTTTCTATTTCTCCTTTCTGATTTGTTCCAAGTTCAAGAACCACCACCTCGGTTTCCTTTTTAACAGAAAGAAGACTTAAAGGGACTCCTACAAGATTATTAAAATTTCCTGGACTTTTTTCAGTGCGAAAAAAGGCAGAGAGAAGGGAATACGCAAGTTCTTTGGTGGTGGTTTTTCCACAGGAACCTGTTATTGCAATCACTTTTGCAGAAAGCCTTTCCCTCCACCACTGTGCAAGATCTCCCAGTGCTTTCAAAGTATCTTTTACAAAAATAACTGAAATCGTCTTGGGAAGCTCTTCCAGTCTAAAACCTTCAGGAAATTTCGAAATAACCAGTCCTTTTGCCCCTTTTTCTATTGCCTCTTTCCAGAAATTGTGTCCATCGTGATTTTTACCTTTTAATGCCCAGAAAATATAACCCGGTTTTATATTACGAGTATCTGTGGAAATTCCTTTAAACCTTATTCCCATATCTCCATTAACCAGCATTCCAGAAACAGCTTTTACAATATCTTCTGTGGATAATCTGTTTTCAATATTCATTTTTTCCCCTCAAGATTTTTTACTATTTTTAAAACTTCCTCTCTGTCTGAAAAGGGTATTTTTCTACCCATAATTTCCTGATATTCCTCGTGTCCTTTTCCTGCAACAAGCAGGATATCTCCTTCATTAAGTTCTTTTATAGTTTCTTCAAGTGCTTTTTTCCTCTCCGGGATCACTTTTAAAGGTGTTTTTCCATTAATTCCGGTTTTTATGTCTTCTATTATGGAAAGGGGATTTTCAAATCTCGGGTTATCAGAGGTAAGAATAACCTGATCTGCAAGGGTAGAAGCTATTTTCCCCATAATAGGTCTCTTTCCCCTGTCTCTATTTCCACCGCATCCAAAAAGCACCAGAAGCTTTTTTTCTTTAACCTCTCTTAGACTTTTTAAGGCTTCTTCAAGAGCAGAAGGAGTATGTGCATAATCAACCACCACTTTTGCTCCTTTTATTTCTGCAACCACTTCAAGTCTGCCCGGTGGATTTCTTAATCTGGCAATAGCTTCTGTAATAAAATCCACATCCTGATCCATAGCCAGGAGAATACCAAGAAGAGTCCCTATGTTTTTTGCCTGATAATCTCCAAAAATTTCTGTTTTAATAACTCTTTCTTCCTGTCTATAAAAAATCCTTAAAACCAATCCCCCTTTTCTCTGTAAAATTTCAACCCTTACATCGCCTTCTGGAGCATTTGCCAGAATTATGTTTTTTTTCCCCTTTTTTCTCAGTTCCTCTACAAGTTTATTTCCATAAGAAGTTTCAAGAGAAATAACCGCTTTTCCATCTTTTGCAAGGTAATTTAAAAAGAGCTTTTTTTTTGCATTAAAGTAATCTTCCATGTCTTTATGATAGTCAAGATGATCCCGTGAAAGATTGGTAAAAGCACCGATATCAAAGCAAAGTCCATAAATTCTATCCTGAGAAAGGGCATGAGAGGAAACTTCAAGCACACATGCTTTGTATCCTTTTTTTACAAGTTTTTTAAAAAGTGAAAACAAAATAAAAAGTGAAGGAGTG
>CAZWTB010000094.1:0-11071 GCA_964636875.1 uncultured Thermodesulfatator sp. | reverse complement strand
GGGGTGCGATAAAAAGTAGCGTTAATTTCAACAGTGTTAAAATGCTGAACATATATAGAGAGCCACTGTCTTGGTTTTGAATCTTCAGGATAAAGAACTTTTTTAAAAGAATAATAACTCCAGCCTGAAGTTCCTATGTAGCACTTCATTAAATTAAAAAATTAAACCAAAAATACAAAAAAGCAAATTTTTTCAATACTTTGCTATCCATAGTGTCAAGAATTGTGTGTATAAATTTTTAAATTTTTTGTTTCTGAATTTTAGTTTCTTTACTAAACCTCCGTTTGTATCTCTCTTGATAGACATAATATCCTCCTTTATCTCACCAAATCCCTTTGCTCTCTTTTTACTAATATCTTTTTCATCTGTTTCTTTACAAAAGATTTCTTTTTCTGCCAGGGCTAATGCTTCAAGAAAGTCTTTTACTTCGGTTTTTATTTTTTCGATTAACATTTTTTCAAATATTTTCTTTTTTTCATGATGTGATAAACATAGTTTTTAGGTTCATGGGGGGCCTCCTTCTGGTGGGTTTTTTCTTTATTTTACCAAAACTTGTGCCCACCAGGAGGGGGTTTTTCTAAATTTCTTTTTATTTATTAATTCATTAATTCTCTTCGCCTCATATGCACTTTTTATTATACCACCGCTCCTTAAAAAATATTTGAAAAATGAGGAAAATAAAAAGTTTTGAGGAGATAAAACAGGAAGTAAAAAAGCTTTTAAAATTTTATTGAGAGGTTGTCATTTTTTCTAAAAATTTTTCAATAAATTCTGCAAATTTTCTAAAATCATCAAGTTTTTTTAAATTTTTGTAAACAATTTTTAAATCTAACCAGAAATATTCATGCACAATGATATTTCTAAAAGCAATCATTTTTTTAAATATTTCTTTATACTTTTCAGAAATAACCCCGTGTTTTGCAAGAATTTCTGCTATTTCTCTATATGTCTCAGGGGTCTCCCAGCCCATTTCAGCAATGATGTGATTACCTATGTCTATACATGTTTCTATAGCTATCTGAAATTCTCTTAAAACTGCAGAATGAATTATCCAGTTTTTTAAAAATTCCTCTAATTTTATATTTTTTATACTTTCAAGTCTCTTGATTGCCTGTTCCAACCTTTCCAGTCGTTTTCTAATAACTCCTTCAGAAACCAAATTTTCGCTCCTTAATACGCTTTGCCATTGCTTTCCAATGTTTTTGAAGATAATAAAAAAGTTCCATATACTCTCTCATATTTTTGACTTCAAAACTTATTCTTACTTTTTCGTTTTTGCAAAAAAGGAGTTTACCTGTTTTTAACACTGAATGAACCACAAAGGGAGTAGCTTGATTTAAAATTACTATATCTATCTTATTTTTTTTAATAATTGCAGAAACTAAGTCAATCAGCTCAAGTTTTCTATAAAAAAAATCTACATCTACAGATTCTTTTAGAAAAACAGCTATATCTATATCACTTTTTTTATGAAACTTTCCTGTAGCATAACTTCCAAAAAGATAAGCAAAAATAATATCTTCTTGCTGGATAAGAGCTGTTTTTAAATTTTCAATTTTTGTTAGTAATACTTTTTGTTCTGTTTTCTGTAACATTTTTAACTTTTTCTGTTAAACATTTTCAAAATTTTATTTTATCCCGATGTTTTGTATTTCTACATAAATACATTATAATAACAGAAAGTTTAGCTCATGCAAATTGTAATTTTTTTAATTATATTATAGATTAAAAGTGTTATTCTTAAAATTTAAAGAAGGGGTTAAAAAATGAACTGGTTAAAAAAACTTGATAAAAGATTAAAACTTCGTTGGAAATTGCTTGTCCCCCTGCTTCTTACTATTTTTATAGGAGTTGCTATCACTGTATTTGTGACAAGTTATACTACATACAAATTTGCTATCTTTCAGGCTAAGGAAAATCTACTGCCACACTACTATCAAACTGTTAAAATCTTACTTCTCGAAGAAATGAAAGAAAAAGATTTTGTCTTAGAAAAAAGTCAGATTTTAAAAAAGTTTCCAAATGTAAAAATTATTAAAGCAAAAATAAGCCAGTCTGAAGCTCAATCTTATCCACAATTTACATTAAAAGACGACTTTATGGAAGGAAAATACCTTTTAAAAGCAGAAGAAAAGTGCATTTCATGTCACAGAGTAAAACCTGGAGAAGTTCTGGGGATTGTTTCTATAAAAATTCCCATGAAAAAAATTTTACAGGAAGTAAAAAGAATTTAGCTCTTTTATACAACCTTGGGGATAGCTGGGCTTTTAGCAGTAGTAATTATTTTCTATGCGGTTTATTTAATTACTCACAGACCGCTTGACAACCTGGCTGAAGCTCTTGAAAAGATATCAAAAGGAGACTTAACACTTAAAATAGGTTTTACTGATAGGGTTGATGTAGTTGGTAGAATTGCAAGAGCTGTTGAAAAAGTTTTTACGAGTGTTGCTGGGTTGATTGATAAAATTATTTTTTCTTCTTATAAACTTTCAGATTCAGTTAACCAGAGTTTTAAAGTAATAGAAACTACTCTTGATAAAGTAAAGGAACAAAATTTTAAAATGACAGAAGTATCAGATTCAGTTAAAGAAATGGCTTCTATGCTTTCTGAAATTACTCAAAATGCTTCCAGTGTTTCAGAAATAGCTACAGAAAGTATGAAAGTGTCTCTTGAGGGTAAAGAAAAAGCAGAGGAGTCTTCAACCGCTATTGAAAGAGCAAATAATGCAACACTTCAACTTAAAGAAGTTATAGAAAGACTTAACAATAGAATGGAAGAAATAGATGACATAGTGAATTTAATAAAAGACATAGCGGATCAAACTAATCTTCTTGCTCTAAATGCAACGATTGAAGCTGCAAGAGCAGGAGCACATGGAAGAGGATTTGCTGTAGTTGCAGAGGAGATCAGAAAACTTGCAGATAGAACCCTTAAAGCAACAGAAGACATAGCTTCCAGAATAAGCTCTATTCAGAAAGAAACTAAAATCGCTTTTGAAAACATGGAAGTAACTGCCAAAGAAGTAGAAGAAAGTCTGGATAAACTTACTACAGTAAAGGTTTTACTTGAAAAAATTACCGAATCTTCCAGTAATGTTAAAGATGCAGTAGCACAGATAGCCACTGCTACTGAAAAACAGTATGCCCTTGGAGAAGAGATGACCGAAAGTATAAACAAGGTTTCCTCTCTTGCAAAGGAGATAGAAAATGTTACAGGAGATCTGACCGAAAGTGCATATCAGGTTTTAAATATTTCAGCAGACTTTATTAAAACTGCCATTCAGATCAGGACAGAAAAGTTAAAAGAAGTAATTTTTGATCTCTTTAGAACAGAGCTTGAAAGAATGCTTTTAAGAATATATGCTCACATTAAAGACATAGAATCTTTAGACCCTGAAAGAATGGCAGATTACAAAGCATGTGGATTTGGAAAGTGGTTTTATTCTGGAGAGGGTAAAAAATTTGCCGATCATACAGATTTTAAACCTCTGGAAAAACTTCATAAAGAATGTCACCTTCTGGGAAAAGAAATAATTTTAGCTCATAATTCTGGCAAAAAAGAAAAAGTTCAGGAACTTATTAAAAATCTGGAGTTAAAAGTAAAAGAATGTATTAATAAATTCGAAGAATTAAAAAGCAGAGGATTATTTTAACTAAATTTTCCAGGAAAGTTTTTATAAAGATAATTTAATTCTTCTTTCAATTTTAAAGCAAGGTTTTCTGCAGATTTTATTTCTTTTAATAATTGATTGATATTTTTTTCCATGTTATAAAATGAACTTTTTAAAACACTGAAATAACTTTTTACATCCTCTTCAGAAAAAGACATTCCTAATTTTTCATAAAGTAATTCTACCATGGTAATTACCGGTATTAAAAAGTTATAAGGAACAAGAAGCAGATTATTTTTTTCGAGTTCTTCAGAAAGCTCCACTTTTAAACAGGAATAAACCCCTTCTGGCACTGTTAATATTCCCATACCAGCGCTTTTTTCATCTTTTACATATTTTGCTACTTCCTGAATCCTTATTCGTAACTTTTTAAGAAGATCTTTTTTTACCTCTACAGAATTTTCCTTTAAAGTTTCTGCTCCTATAAATTTGGAATCAACTGGTAGATACTTACCATTGCTTAATTTTATTGCAAATTCAACTATTCCTCCTCCAAGATGAACATTTCTGGCTATTTTATGTTGAGGTAAAAGGGAAATAAATTCCTCTACTGCTTTTTCTCCTGCTATCCCTGATTTTCTACCAAGAAAAATTCTGGCAAGATAACTTACCTCTTCATCTATTTTTTTTAAAATCTCCTCTACACCATAAACTTTTTGAAATTCCTTTCTAATATCCTGCAAATTATCTATTCCACTCTTTAAAACTTCTGTTTTTTCTTTAATACCAAAATAAAGGTCTTTCAAATTTTCTATTTTAGAATTAAGTCTGGTATAAATAAGCCAGATTAAAATTCCATTAAGAATCAAAAATCCCAGAATTAATACTTCTGTCATTTTAAAAAAGGTTACCAGACGCAAGCAAAATATCAAGTTTCCCCTCTTGATTTTTTTCTTAATTGGGATACATTCAAATTTTAATGAGTGGAAATACAATTCCTACAGATAAAATTTTAAGTTTAAAAGACTGGATTATAAGTTTCTGGGATTTTCAGGAAGAGGATTTAAATTTTTTTAAAAATCTTTTAAATGAAGAAAGCATACCCAATATAGAAAAAATACTCGAAGTTTTAAAAAAAAGGATGGAATTACGTAGAGCTTATTATCAAATTTATAAATATCTTTCCTGGAGAGATCTTCCACTGTCAGAACTGGAATGGGTAGAAAAAAAATTAACTGAAATACTTAAAAGAGAGGAAATTATTACTGAAATGATTAACAAATTTCTGGATTTTTTAAGTTATCTTGCAGATGGATGTATGGAGGAAGAATTTATTTCCCAGCGTCCCCGTATTCTCCATTGATCTCAATGAATCCCATGAAAGAAAAAGTTATTAAGCGGGCTCTTGAAACTCTTGAGATAGAAATAAATGGTCTTATTGAAGTAAAAAATAATCTTGACGAAAGTTTCTGGAATGCTATAGAACTTATTTTAAACACACGTGGAAGAGTGGTTGTTACAGGAGTGGGGAAAAGTGGATTGATAGGAAGGAAAATTTCTGCAACACTTTCTTCTACAGGAACACCTTCTTTTTTTCTGCATCCTGTAGAAGCTCTTCACGGTGATCTGGGAATGGTTATACCAGAGGATATAATTCTTGCAATTTCTTATTCTGGTAATACCCTTGAAGTATGTGAACTTGTTAATATTTTAAAAAAAAGAAATATTAAAATAATAAGTTTAACAGGTAATCTTGAAAGCAGACTTGCCAAACTTTCTGATGTAATTATAAATTGCAGGGTGCCAAGAGAGGCATGTCCTTTTAATCTTGCCCCAACAGCAAGCACCACTGCTACTCTTGCTCTTGGAGATGCCCTTGCAATGTGTCTTTTCGAAATCAAAGGACTGGGATCAGAAGATTTTAGACGAAATCATCCAGGAGGTTCTCTTGGAGAAAGACTTAAAGTAAAGGTAAAAGAAATTATGCTTACAGGAGAAAAAATTCCCATAGTAAAAGAAAATACCCTTCTGGAAGATGCAATAAAAGTAATAGATGAAAAAAGACTTGGCTGTGTCCTCATAGTAAATTCTTTTAACAGATTAATTGGAATTATTACTGACGGTGATCTAAGAAGAATTTTTCTGAAATACGGAACCTTTAAAAATCTTCGGGTTGAAAAAGTAATGACAAGAAATCCTAAGGTTATCGAAGAGTATCGCCTTGCATCAGAAGCTCTTGAACTAATGGAAAAACATCTTATTACTGTGCTTCCTGTAATTGATCAGGATGAAAAACTTGTTGGTATTTTACACCTGCACGATATTCTGGGAAAAGGAACTTTCAAATTTACTCTTTAAATACTCTTGAGTTAACTCTACATTTTTTTCCACTTCAGCAGTAGCAGAAAGCTTTAAAAAATTGAAGTTGGGTAAAATTTTATTGTAATTTTCCGCTACTTTTTTCAAAAACTCAAGTTTTTCAAAAAAACTCTTGCTTTCTGCTCTATTTTTTATTCTCTGCACAGCTATTTCAGGTAAAATATCCAGAAAAATAACCAGATCAGGAATTGGAGCAATGGTTTCGTTTTCTTTTAACAATTCTTTTATAGAAAAACCCTGAGCCCCTTGATAAGCAACAGTAGAAAGATAATACCTGTCAAGAAACACAAACTCTCCTTTTTTTAAAGCAGGTATTATAACATTTTCTACATGCCACTTTCTATCTTTGAGAAACAGTTCTTTTATTCTTTTTCTTTTAACTTTTTCTTCTTTTAAAAGTCTTTTTATCTCTCTCCCATAAGGACCATCTGTAGGTTCTGAAGAAAAACATACTTTTGAATAATGTTTTTCAAGAAAATAAAGAAGTTTTCTGGCAAAAGTGGTTTTACCTGCTCCATCTATTCCTTCCACTACAACAAGCCTTCCTTTTTTAAAAAAATCAATCTTTAACTTCTCAAAAAGATCATTTCTATTTTCTTTAGTGACTTCACAAAATACACCTCCAGGATAATCTCTTATTTTTTTAAGAATAGGATGATCACCATAACCAAGAGTGGCTATAAGATAAGCCTGAGAATTCAATACTTTTTCTATAAAATCACAAAATTTTTCTGAAAGCACCTCCATTTTTCCTATTTCATCAATTACAAAAAGAGGAGGAACCTTATCAGACATTGCTTTTTTCCATTCTTCTTCAAGAAAATTCAAAACCTTCTCAAGATTTTCTACAAATACATAATACTTTCCTACAAAATTATTCTTACAAATTTCTGATTTTTTTAGAAGTTCTTTTTTTATTGCAAGAGGTAATTCCTGAGAGCTATTTAAAATATGAATAACAAATCCCTTTCTTTTTCCTTTTTCTTTTTGTTCTCTGGTGATAAAACCACAGAAATGGAAATTACTGTGAGTCTCTTTGAAAAGCTCATAAAGTTTACATATCAGGGTTGTTTTTCCAACCCCTGGTGAACCACATATAAATAATTTTTTTCTTGGAGAATTTAAAAACATGTTTTAACGTTTTAATGGTCGAGTTGAAAGCAGAACATATGTAGCTCCTGCTCCACCATCACAAGGTCTTGCAGAAGCATAGGCAATTACATATTTTCTATAAGGTCCTTTTTCAAGCCACTCTCTAACTTTATTCTTTAAAACTGGCTCTCCTGGAGAAGAAAGCCCTCTTCCATGAATTATTAAAACACACTGATCTCCTCTTTGAATAGATAACTTTATAAACTCCTCAAATGCTTCACGGGCTTCTTCAACCCTCATACCTCTGAGATTTAAACTGTTTTTAACAGAATACTTTCCTTCTCTTAAATCCTTTACTACTTTTTTGCTTACGCCCTTTGCTCTTCCTTCCATGTATTCTGAAGTTAACCATACTTTCACTTCTATTTTTTCAGGAGGCCAGGGGTTCTCACTGTGCCAGACTGCTTTTCTGGGAGTTAATTTCCAGAAATAATTTTTTTCCTTTAAAGGCTTTGATTTTTTAGTTACTTCTTCCCATGATGAATCCACAGGCATAAAAAAACAGGATTCACAAGGACGTAAATTAACCGTATTTAATATTTCCTTAAGTTTACCAAAAGGTTTATACATGTCTTTTATTTTCTAAGACCTTTTTCAAAAATCCTTTCACATTTAGCAGCGGCAGTTTCTGCTCTTTTAGCAGCTTCTTCTGCCCTATTAGCAGCTTCCATTGCTTTTTTGGCAGATTCTCCTGCTTTTTTAGCTTCCTGCTGAAACTTTTTTATCTGGGTCTTAAGTGCATTAAATTCAAGCTTTAGCTTGTTAATCTCGTTCTGAAGTTTGGTGCAGCAGGAAGCAGAATTCATATTGGGAATCTCACAAGCTCCCTCAGGATGCCTGACAGGACATCCACAGCCAGCTAAAGTAAAACCTAAAATTACTACCCCAATTGCAAACTTTAATAAAGAAACTTTCATCCCTTTCCCCCTGCTTAAAAATTTCCTATTATTTTAACATTAATATCGTTGTTTTCCAAGTTTTTTAAAGAGTTTGTAAAAAATTTCTTATATAAATATCCTCTATAAAACTTTTTTTATTAATTTATTACACCCTCCTTTAAAATTGATTTTTCTTTAAATGTAGCTATACTAAAAAGGAAATGAAAAAAAGACATTTCTATATCTTGATAATATTTTTGCTTTTCCATTCTCTGGCTCATGCCTATCAGGATAAAAAAGAAGTTCGTTTTAACTTCTGGCCCCTTTTTGTTTATATAAAAATCAAACCAGAACATACAAAAATTTTAAAAATTCTTGGTCCTGTATTTTTTGAATTCTCTTCAAAAAAAGAAAAAATTTTCTCTTTAAGACCTCTTTTTTCTTATATAAAAACTCCTAAAACTGTAGAATTTTATTTTCTTTCTCCCCTGGGAAAATATCAGAAAACTCCTTCTTTTTCTATATTTTACTTGGTGCCTCTTGCAAAAAGAAAGGTTATAAAACTTCCAGATCAAAAAAAAGAAATTTTTAACGAATTTCTCCTCCTTTTCTGGGGGAAAACATACGAAAATCAAACTTATGGTGGCTTTTTTCCTTTTTTTGGAAACTTTAAAAATAGATTTGGAACTCAAAAAATAGAATTTTTCTTCTGGCCTCTTTATACCAGAGTAGATTATCAGGACCATTATACAATCTCTTACTTATGGCCCTTTGTTAAAACATTTCATACCAAACCAGGTTCTAAATTTATTTACAAAGGATTTAAATTCTTTCCCTTTTACGGAAAAACCATAGAAGCTTGGCGTGAAACAAAATTTATTCTTTTCCCTTTTTACATAAAAGAAAAAAATATAAAAGAAAAAGTAAAACCTTTTAAAAGAACTATCGTCTTTCCTTTTTACATAAAAGAACAAACAGATCTTTATACAAAAACCATTTATCTCTGGCCTTTTTTTCAATTTATAAAGGCTCCAAAATTTAAATACGAACAAATAGATGCTCCCTGGCCTTTTTATAGAAAAATAAAAGGCGACAAAATTCAGGGATTTCGTCTATGGCCCCTATATGGAAAAACAGTTAAACCAGATTATTATCACTCCTTCTTTCTCTGGCCTTTTTACTTTTTTACCAGAGATTTTTTTGTTAGAGGAAACACCTCATACCTCAGAATAGAACACAGAATTTTGCTTATATCAAAATTCGCAAGAATTTATTCCAATAATACACTGGTTAGCAGGGTTTTTAATCTCTGGCCCATTTTAAACTTTAAACAGACCCCCCAGGAAAAACATTTTTCTTTTTTTGAAATAATACCCGTTAAAGAAAGAGGTATGCAGGAAAATTATGCTCCTATTTTTAGAATTTTTAATTATTATAAAAATCAAAATTGCACACTTGTAAACTTTTTGTGGGGACTTTATATTTACGAAAATTGTAATCAAAGAAAAGTTAATGAACTGGGATTTTTATTCAGAAAAATAGACGATTTACAAACAGATACTCATTACATAGAATTCTTAAACGGCTTAATTGGCTTTGGAAAAATAGATGGAAAAAAAGTCTTTAAACTATTTTTTATTAATTTTTAAAATCGTGGGAGGGAATATGAAAGAACAAAATCTTAGAAAAGTGGTTTATCCCGGGACTTTTGATCCTATAACCAATGGACATCTTGACATCATTAAAAGAGCTTTAAACCTCTTTGACATAGTTATTGTAGCAATAGGAGAAAATCCAAACAAAAAACCCCTTTTTTCTATGGAGGAAAGAATACTCCTTGTAAAAGAAGCTGTAAAAGAAATACCAGAAAGTTACAGAATCGAAGTTGAAGGATTTACCGGACTTCTGGTAGATTTTGTTAAGAAAAAGTCTGCCTGCGCAATTATAAGAGGGCTCAGAGCTATTTCGGACTTTGAATACGAAATGCAACTCGCTTTAATGAACAGAAAACTTTCAAACAGTATAGACACCGTTTTTTTAATTCCCAGTTTAAAGTGGATTTTTTTAAGCTCTTCCATTGTTAAAGAAGCTGCTAAACTCGGAGGAAAAATAGACGACCTTGTTCCAGAAGCAGTAGCAAAAAAACTAAAAGAAAAGTTTAAAAATTTTTAAAATACTTTTCCATTACTTCTCTTAATCTTATAAATGTTTCGTGAGAACCACCTTTGTCAGGATGAACTTCTTTCATCTTTCTCTTGAAAAGCTTTAAAATTTCCTCCTTGGACTTTGTCACAAGTTCTTTTAAAGGAATCTCCAGCACCCATGCTATTTCTTTTAATACCTCTTCGTAATAATAATTTTCATATCCTGCAGGGGGTCTTCTAACAGGCATAGCATCAAAGTAAAACCACACATATCTTGCAAGATAATCCCTTAAAACCTGTTCTCTGGAAAGTCCCATTCTATAATTTTCATCCTCTGCTATTTTACATAATCTTTCAAGAAAAATAGTATCTCTTACTTCTGGAACTTCTACAAAACACAGGTCAAATATAGCTTCCATATATCTTATTTTTTCCTTATACTTGAGATTGTCTTCTATGTCCCAGAAAAAGTTTTCTATTTCATCCCTTGACTTCTTTAAAATGTGTTTAAAAAAAGAAAAAGGAAATCCAAGATACTTTTTAGGATTTGTTACTCCAAGTTTTATAGCTATGTAGCGAATTGCATCAAATTCGTGAATGGTTTTTAAATCCACTTTCACACTTTTTCTTGTGGCATCTCTCCTTCTTCTGTTAAAAGGCGAAGCAACACAGCGCTTAGCTTCTGGACTTAAAAACCTGAAAAACAGCTCTTCAAGTTCAAATTGATCGGTTTCTACACCCTGTTTTTTCAAATCTTCTTCTATGGTAATGCAAAAAGCAACCTCACTATAATATTGAATATACTTTTCTGGATGAGATCCCAAATAAAATAAAGTCCGTGATCTATAATAAGGAGCTTCAAAATAAGATTCTCTTATAAAATATTCATATCCTTCTGAGCTCAGCT
>CAZWTB010000093.1:0-3197 GCA_964636875.1 uncultured Thermodesulfatator sp. | reverse complement strand
ATAAACTTCCCTTCAGGTCTTGTTTTATACTGGTTTGTGAATAATATTTTATCTATAGGTCAGCAGGTTATTACTTTAAAATTACAAAAAAAATAATCTGAGAGGTGGGAGGGATGATGTTGGAGAAGGAATTTGAAGGAAAAAGCCTTGATCAGTTAGTGGAAACAATTTGTGAGGACTTTGGGTGTGTTCCAGAAGACTTAATTCTTGAAATCCTTGAGTATTCCTCTTCTTCCGGTCTTCTCGGGCTTACGGGTAAAAAAGTAAAGGTAAAAGCCCGTATCAAACCTGATAAGGTTCTTTCTGAAAGAGCTAACAAAGCCTTGATGTTCCTTAAAGAACTTTTCTATTACGCAGACCTTAATATTGAAACTCAAACCAACCTTGTAAGGGACCAATTTCAGGTTGAAATCATTCTTTCTGGAGACGATGTAAAATACTTTTTGATTAATGGTGCTGAACCACTTTCTGCTCTTGAATTTTTAACAAACAAAGTGGTTGCAAGAGCACTGGGAGTTGGTCCCAAAATTATCTTAAAACCAGAAGGAATAAACATAGAAAGAGAGAAAAAGCTCGTTAATGCAGTTAAAAAAGCCATAGAAAGGGTAAAAACCACGAAAGAGTCTCAGGTTATAAAAGTGGGCAATCAGAGGGAACAACGCATAGTTTTAAACATAGTAAAGCAGGAAAACAACATAAATTACGCTATAGAAGGAGAAGGCAAACAAAAGAGAATAATTCTGAGCTGGAGAGGATAAAGTTTTAATGGGGGCTTTTGCCCCCTGTAACTTAAATTAAAAAATTTGTTTTAAACCACTTGTAATGTATTCTACTGCAATGCTTGCAAGTATCAGCCCCAGTATTCTTACTATCGCCTTTGTGCCGAGTTCCCCGAGTATTTTAAATATCCTTTCTGCCTGAGAAAGAAGCAAAAAAGTAACCAGTGCATTTGCCAGAATAACAAAGGAAAGTTCAATTTTATGTAGAGTCTGGGCATTTTCAGCAAGTATAATGGTGGTGGTAATTGCTCCTGGTCCTGCAAGATAGGGAATACCAAGTGGAACTATGGAAACATCTTCTTTTCTTCTTACCTGAGAAGCCTCTTCAACAGAGGTTTTTGCGTGCCTTATCTGACCAAAAAGCATTTCCATCGCGGTAACAAACAGCAGAATCCCTCCTGCAATTTTAAAGGAAAAAATTGAAATCTGAAAAATTTCAAGAAGATTTTTTCCTATCCAGAGAAAAAGCTCTAAAGTAAAAAACAAAGTTAAAGAAGCTCTGAAAGCAATCTTTTTTCTTTCAGAAGAGCTGTATCCTTCTGTTATGCTTAAAAAGAAAGGTGCTCCTCCAACAGGATCTATAACAGTAAAAAGAGCCATAAAACTTTTTAAAAGATAACCTGCCTCAGACATTTTCCTTAACTTCCACAGACTCAGGTATTTCTTCAGTTTTTATTTTTACTTTTAAGTAAAGCAAAACACCGGGTATAGCAAGAATCAGGATTATTGTATAGGCAAGAAGCCCCAAGGAAACTCCATATTCAATAGGTTTTCCAAGAAGGGAAAAGAAGTAGCTCAGACTTCCTTCTCTTATACCGAGTCCTGAAATCGTTACAGGGAGTGCAGAAACAAAGCTAACTATCGGAATTATTGCAAAAAAAGTTTTAATACCAAGGGAAATACTTAAAGCCTTTGCAAGGTAAACGAACTCCATTACGAAAAAAAACTGAACGACTATTCCCAGGAAAAAAAGTAAAAGACTATAAGGGAAAAACAGAGGTTTAAAGATTTCTTTTTTTATTTTAAAGGTCAATATTGTGGAGACGATAAAAAAAAGCAGGATAACTGAAAGGGTAAGTAACTTCAGGAATGTGAAAAAGGCAGAGGGCAGGAAACTTTTTGCAAGGGGAAGAGAAATAGCAAGAAGAGTGAGTATTCCCAGGAAACCGTAGCCTCTGTCAAGAACCACGCTAAAACTTGCTTTTTTCCAGTTGAGCCCTGATTTTGTTAATAAAAAAGCCCTTAAAAAGTCTCCACCTATTAATCCAGGAACCACTGTATTTAAGGAAAAACCCATAAGATAATTTTTATAAAAAAAAAGCCAGCTTTTGCTAAATCCCCAGCTTTTACAGATAATTTTCCACCTGAGAGCAGCACTTACCTGCAACAAAAAGAAGCTCAAAAGACCAAGAAAGTAGTAGTGAAAAGAAATTTTTAAAAAAAGCGTTTTTATCTTGTTTATGTCTGTTTTTTTAAAAAGAAAAAAAAGAATAACAAGGCTTATAAAAACTCTTAGCAGAAAGAAGAACCAGGTTTTCAGTTTTTTTTTCATTGAGGATTCTGTTTAAATACTCTAAAGTAAGTTATGTATTGTTGTGAAGGATTTAGCAGAGGATTTTCTATTATAGCAACGAGTTCTCCTTTTGTGTTTATTAATCTTACCCATTTTTCCTTAGGAAGAATGGAGACTTTTTGAAATTTTATAAAGGAGAGAAAAGAGATTGTATGAAGCTGTCGCCCTTCCCTTACTCTCTTTGAAAATTCTTCACTTATTATCACCTTGGGTAAAAAGTCAAGCGCCTTGTTTACAGAAATAAGTTTTTCTTTAATTTTTTCTCTGTTTTCTTTTACTATTTCTTTTATTTGATCTATGGTAAGAGCTAAATCAAGGGTGAATATACTTTTTTTAAGCCTTTTTAATTCCGTGAGAACTGCTCCGCATTCAAGTTTTTTACCAAGTTCGTTTATAAGAGACCTCACATAGGTGCCCTTAGAACATGAAAGATAAAATCTGACCTCGTCTCCATTTACTTCCAGAATTTTAAATTCATAGACTTTCACTTTTTTTGGTTCCTTGGGAATGAGAAGTCCGTCTCTTGCGTATTTGTAAAGGGGCCTTCCTTTAAACTTGGCAGCAGAAAAAGGAGGAGGAATCTGCTGTATCTCTCCAACGAATTCTCCTGCAACTTTTTGAATTTCCTCTTTGCTTAGAGAAGGAGGTTCTTTTTCAGAAACAATCTCTCCTGTAATGTCATAAGTAAGCGTGCTAATGCCGAGTTTAAAAACTCCTTCATAAACTTTATCTCCTTCAAGAAAAATTTGAGCAACTTTGGTTGCATTTCCAAAGAAAACAGGAAGGACTCCAGTTGCAATGGGATCCAGAGTTCCTCCATGCCCTGCCTTTTTAACCCTTAAAAT
>CAZWTB010000092.1:0-8777 GCA_964636875.1 uncultured Thermodesulfatator sp. | reverse complement strand
GGGAAAACCGCACTTAAAACCCCTCAGGAGATAGAACAATGGGGAGAAAAAGCAGGACTTTCTCAAAATGCTGAAAAAATGATACTTTTAAGCAGACTCACCGCTAAAATAGATAACAACGCTATTCAGGATGGATTTCAGATTTACTTTCACATGTTTATTTTTACTACAGATGGAAAATGGGGAGTTGTCCAGCAGGGTATGGACGAGGTTAGTGCTTATGCAAGAAGGTATCACTGGTATAGTGATAAAGTTATTGAGCTTTGTGAAGAGCCTCATGCAGGAATAATTTCAGAGATTAAAAAAGAAAATGTTTTAAATCTCGTTGCTAAAAAAAGCAGGGATGTTAGGGAATGTATTTTAAAGCTTGTGCAGGAAGATTTTGAGCGGGTTTTAAAAGAAGTAAGGCTTATGGGAAGTTTGTTTTTTAAGAAGGATCACAGATTGAGTTATGAAGACCTATCTTACAAAAGTTTGAAGAAAGTTTGGGAGATTACTTACGAGAATCCTCCGAAAGACTTTAGAGAGCTTATGTTAAGAGGTGGGCTTGGAGCAAAGTCTCTTAGAGCACTTGCTCTTGTTTCTGAACTTATTTACGATGTAAGAGCAAGTAGAGAGGATCCTGTTTGTTATGCTTATGCTCACGGAGGCAAAGACGGACATCCTTACAGGGTAAATAAAAAAGTTTACGATCACACTATTATGGAGCTTGAAGAAATTTTGAGAAGGATTAAAATAGGGGAAAACGAAAGGCTTAAGCTTTTTAGAAGACTTAACACTTTATTTAAAATTTGAAGGAAAAATTGAGAAATTTAAAAAAAACTAAAAATTTTTTTTTCAAAAAAAGAGAAAACATTGGGAGAGAAGAGAATTTTTAACATAATCGGGGTTGACTTTTTGAAGATAACTAATATAAAAAGGTTAAGATAATGCCTAAGGGAGCAGAATTTTCTAAAAAAATGAGAGAGTATTTAGAAGAGAGAGAAGGGGCAATTTTAAAGAAGTGGAAGGATGTTTTTTGGGGTTCTGTAAGTGAGGAGGCAAAGAGGTTTTTAAGTAAGGAAGTTGATAGATTTCAGAATCCATTTGGTTATAGAGTTGATGAATCTTTTGAAGGGCTTTTGAGGGTTTTATTTGGGGATTTTGATTGGGAGGTGGCAAATTATCATCTTGACAGGCTTATGCAGATGAGAGCTGTTCAGGAAGACACCCCTTCCAAGGCATTAAATCTTTTTTTACAGCTTAAAGGTATTATAAGAGAGGAGCTTGGAGAGAATATTATAAAAAAATTCGGAATTGAAGAATTTTTGAAGCTTGAGGACAGATTAAATGCGATTATGCTTAGAGCATTTGACTTTTTCATGAAGTATAGAGAAAGGCTTTACGAAGTGAGATATGTGGAATGGAAGAGAAACAACTTTTTGCTTTTGAAAAAAGCTGGTATAGTATATGATCCTATGGAGGGTATGCCAAAGAGTAAACCAGAGGACAGTAAAAATTATCAATAAAAGGAGAGGGAGAGGGGTATGAATGTAGGATTTAGTTTAATAGTGTTTATTATTTTAGTTTTAATTCCGTGGATAGGTGTTGGGGCTCTGGGATTACAGAGTTTGTTCGGGATAGTAATCCCTTATGTATGTTTTTTAATTTTCTTTATAGGTTTGATTTATCGTATAATTGACTGGGCTAAGTCTCCTCAGCCCTACAAGATTCCCACGACATGTGGTCAGCAAATTAGTTTGCCTTGGGTAAAAAGGAGCAGGCTTGAAGCTCCTGCTTACACATGGGAAGTAGTTTTAAGGATGTTTTTAGAGATCGTATTTTTCAGGAGTCTTTTTAGAAACTTGAGAGCGGATTTTTATGGGAAGAGACTTGTTTATGGATCTGCAAAGTGGCTCTGGCTCGGAGCAATTCTTTTTCACTGGTCTTTCTTTATAATTCTTTTAAGACATGTTAGACTTTTTGTTAATCCGGTCCCTTCTTTTATAGAAACTGTAGATTATGTGGATAGTTTCTTCCAGATTGGACTTCCGCCAATTTATATTACTGATATATTAATTTTAGCTGGATTGACATTTCTTCTTCTTAGAAGATTTGTGGATTCAAAGGTTTCTTATCTTTCCCATGCATCTGACTACTTTCCGTTGTTTTTAATTTTAGGAATTGTTACTACAGGTGTATTGATGAGATATAATGTTAAGGTTGATCTTTATCATGTTAAGGAACTTGCTATTGGGCTTGCTACCTTACATCCTCATATTCCGGGGAAAATAGGCACTATATTTTACATTCATCTCTTTTTAGTTTCTGTTCTTGCAGCTTATTTTCCGTTCAGCAAGCTTGTGCACATGGTTGGGGTATTCTTCTCTCCAACCCGTAATATGGCTAACGATAATCGTATGAAGAGACATGTAAATCCTTGGGAGTATCCTGTTAAGTATCACACTTACTGTGAATGGCAGGAGGACTTCAGGGAGCTTCTTGAACAGGCTGGTTTACCAATAGATGACGAGTGGTGTAAAGAACAGGGAGCACAAGCCCAGAAGAGCACTCAATAAGTCAATAAGAGGAGGGAGGTAAAGATATGGGACTTCCAAAACCAGATGAACTGATTCAGGATGTAAATTTACATAAGATGCCGGAAAAGCACTGGATGGATATAAAACCGGAGTTTAAACCGGGAAGGTATTGTTATGCAACGAGTATAGATGTTCAAAAAGAACTT
Organism: uncultured Thermodesulfatator sp.; assembly: GCA_964636875.1. Taxonomy (GTDB): domain Bacteria; phylum Desulfobacterota; class Thermodesulfobacteria; order Thermodesulfobacteriales; family Thermodesulfobacteriaceae; genus Thermodesulfobacterium. The sequence goes on along the minus strand of CAZWTB010000092.1, from coordinate 6,052 downwards.
AATCTTCCCAATCCAAGAGAATGGCAGCCAACTGACGAGGACTGGAAACTTGATCCTAACTGGAAGGAGATAGCGTTAAATGGAATAAAGGATAGGCTTAACAGGTTTAGATCTTTTAAACTATTTATGGACATTTGTGTAAGGTGTGGAGCATGTGCAGACAAGTGTCATTACTTCCTTGGAACTGGTGATCCTAAGAACATGCCTGTTTTAAGAGCAGAACTTATAAGATCTATTATTAAGGGAGAACTTAGCACTTTTGGAAAAATTTTTGGAAGACTTGCTGGAGCAAGAGAATTAACAGAAGATGTTGTTAAAGAATGGTTTTATTACTTCTATCAGTGCACTGAGTGTAGAAGATGTTCTGTATTCTGTCCTTACGGTATAGATACCGCTGAAATTACAATAATGATGAGAGAGATTTTACACCTTCTGGGTATCAGTGTTGACTGGGCAATGAAGCCTGTTAGAAATTGTTACTTTATCGGTAATCACATCGGAATTCAGCCTCACACAATGAAAGAAATTATTGAATATCTTGTTTACGACATAGAAGAGATTACAGGGGTTAAAATAGAAGTTCCATTTAATAGAAAAGGAGCTGAAATTTTATTTGTTCCTCCATCTGGAGACTACTTTGCTGATCCAGGAATCTATAACTTTATGGGATATTTAATTTTATTTCATCACATTGGACTTGATTATACTATCAGCACTTATGCATCTGAGAGTGGAAACTTTGGATTTTTTAATACTCTTGAGTGGGCAAAGAAACTACACGCGAAAATTTATGAAGAGGCAAGAAGACTTAAAGTGAAATGGATTCTTGGAGGAGAATGTGGACACATGTGGAGGGTCTGGCATCAATATCACAACACCTGGTATGGACCTATAGATTTTCTTGAAGTTCCCAAGTCACCTATTACAGGAACGGTATTTGAGCATGCTAAGAGCAATAAGATTGTTCACATTTGTGAATTTACTGCAGATCTTATTGCTCACAACAAGATTAAACTTGATCCATCAAGAAATGATCATTTAGTTATTACTTATCATGATTCTTGTAATCCATCAAGAGCAATGGGATTTTTTGAGGAACCCAGATTTATTTTAAAACACGTATGTAACAATTTCGTTGAAATGCCGGAGAATACTATAAGGGAAAAAACCTTCTGTTGTGGAAGTGGATCCGGATTGAACACTGACGAATATATGGAAATTAGAATGAGAGGAGGATTTCCGAGGGCGAATGCAGTTGAGTATGTGCATAAAAATTATGGGGTTAATCAGCTTGCCTGTATATGTGCAATAGACAGGGCGGTGTTTCCGGCGCTTTTAAAATACTGGGTGCCTGGTGTTGAGGTTTGTGGAGTGCACGAGCTTGTAGGAAATGCTATAGTGCTTGAAGGAGAAAAAGAGAGAACCACAGATTTAAGATATCGTCCGTTAAAAGGAAAGGAAGGGTAAAAGGAAAGGGAGGGAGGTAAAAAATGTATAATGCTGAAAAGGTAATTCCCGGAATTATAATTTTTATCCTGTTTTTTACTATGCCTATTTGGCTTAACTTTGGTAAGGTATCTGCACTTCCTAAACCTGTAGTTCCAAAAGGGAAGAAATGTGTTGAACCTGTGGAATACATGAGAGCTTATCACATGAAACTTCTTGATGAATGGAGGCTCAAGGCTATTCGTGAGAATAAGTATATTTACATAAACAGCAGAGGGGAGAGGATAAGAATTAGTTTGCAGAAGACCTGTTTGAAGTGTCATCCAAGTAGAAAACAATTTTGTGATAGATGTCATAATGTAGTGGTAACCCACCCAGATTGCTGGGAATGTCATATTGTGCCGGAGGAGGCTAAAAGATGGCATTAAAGAGGAGGGATTTTTTAAAGTTAACTGGTTTGGCAGTAGCAGGTGGAGCTGCTACTGCGGTAGTGGAGGGTATAACAGGTAAAAATGAGGTTAAAGCATCTGTAGGAGAAAGTTTTAGAGAGTCGCCCAAGGCATTAAAAGCAAAGCAATGGGCAATGGTAATTGATGTTAAAAAGTGTGTGGAAGGTAGAAAGAATGGTTGTGGAAGGAAGTGTATAGAGGTATGTAATTATTTGCACAATATACCTCACATTCCTAACAAAAAGCACGAAATAAAGTGGATCTGGGACGACGAATTTGAACATGTTTTTCCCGATCTTGCAACTAACGAATTTCTTGCTGAGGTAATGGCTGGAACTCCATTTTTACTTTTATGTAATCATTGTGCTCATCCACCGTGTGTGAGAGTTTGTCCTACTAAAGCGACTTTTAAGAATGAAGAAGGTATAGTTATGATGGATTTCCATCGGTGTATAGGATGTCGTTTCTGTATGGCAGCCTGTCCTTATGGAGCAAGATCTTTTAATTGGGAAGATCCTCGTCCTTACATAAAAAGAGTAAATCCAAAGTATCCTACGAGAACTAAAGGAGTTGTGGAAAAATGTCTTTTCTGTTACGAAAGACTTGTGGATGGTAAATTGCCTGCATGTGTTGAAGCATGTCCTGTAAATGCCTTGATTTTTGGAGATTTAGAGGATGAAAATTCTGAAGTAAGAAAAATTTTAGAAGAAAGAAAATCTATTGTAAGAAAGGTTGAGCTTGGAACAGGTCCTTCTGTGTTTTACTTAATAGATTAAAAAAGAAGAAAATTTGAGGGGGAGATGAAGTATGATAGAGAAGGCGCTAAAAGGAAGTAAAAAGTATTGGTTGTGGGTCTTCTTTTTATTGTTCTGGGTATTGGTAGGTTTTCTGTGTTATTTGCATCAGTTACATGTTGGTTTGGGAATGACTGGAATGAGTAGAGATGTTTCGTGGGGACTCTATATTGCGAATTTTACCTTTCTTGTTGGAGTTGCAGCAGGAGCAGTAATGATAGTTTTGCCTTACTACTGGCATAATTATAAAGAATATGGAAAGATGACGATTCTGGGAGAATTTCTTGCGGTTGCAGCTGTTATAATGTGTATTCTGTTTATTCTTGTTGACCTTGGAAGACCTATGAGAGTTATTAATGTTTTAAGATATCCAACTCCTAACTCTGTTATGTTTTTTGACTCTATGGTATTAAGTGTTTATTTAATGCTTAACCTTCTTTGTGGATGGACAGTATTACACGCAGAATATAAAGGAACCAAGTATCCTTCTTGGTTGAAACCTTTTATTTACATTTCTATTCTCTGGGCACCGAGCATTCACATTGTAACTGCATTTCTCTATCAGGGTTTACCTGGAAGACACTTCTGGCTTACAGCAGTGATGGCTCCAAGATTTCTTGCATCTGCATTTTGTGCAGGACCTGCTTTTATAATAGTAGCTGCCTTAATTTTAAAGAAGGTTGCCAACTTTGATCCTGGTAAAAAAGCAATTGATTCTCTTGCGAAAACTGTTGCTTATGCATTTATTATTAATATCTTACTTTTCTTCTTTGAACTTTTTACCGCATTTTATAGCGGAATTCCTTCTCACAAAGCTCCTGTAAAGTATCTCTTTGTTGGACTTCACGGTCATGCTGAATGGGCACCATTTATGTGGGCAGCAGCAATTTTAGCAGCAATTGCAATTGTTCTTTTAGTAATACCTAAACTCAGGAAGAACGAAACCTTTCTTACTATTGCATGTATTGCGGTATTTATTGCATGCTGGATTGATAAAGGAATTGGATTGATTACAGGAGGATATACTCCTACTCCATTTGAAACGATTACAGTTTATAGACCGACTTTACCAGAGATTGGAGTAGCAATTGGTGTATGGGCAGTTGGATTGCTTGTACTTACAATTCTTTACAAGATAGCAATGGGTGTCAGAGCTTCTAAAAATCTTGTAGTAAAGTATAAGGGATAAATGCTTTAAATTAATATAAAATTTAGGGAGAGGGGATATGAGATACCCCCTCTCCTTTTTTTATTTTTATGCAATTTCCGATTCAATATAATATTCCAAGAGTTTTAATTTCTTCTCACAAAGGTGGAGCAGGTAAAACTTTATTTACTCTCGGTTTAATTTCTGTCCTTGTTAAAAGAGGTTACAGAATTTCAGCTTTTAAAAAAGGACCTGATTACATAGATGCTGGATGGCTTGGAAAGATAGCAGGTAAAGAGTGCAGGAATCTTGATCTTTTTCTATTTGACGAGGAACATAATCTTTTTTCCTTTTATACAGGGAGTAAGGAAAGCGATGTAGCGATAATAGAAGGTAATAGAGGATTATTTGATGGGCTGGATGTTTACGGAAGTAGCAGCACTGCCAGACTTGCTAAAATTTTAAAGAGTCCTGTTATACTTGTTCTCGACTGCACCAAAGTTACGAGAAGTCTTGCAGCCCTTGTAAAAGGTTTTCTGGAGTTTGAAAAGGATATAGAAATAAAAGGAGTAGTTTTAAATAAGGTAGCAAGAGCAAGGCACGAAAATATTATTAGAAGTTCTATAGAATATTACACAGGAGTAAAGGTTCTCGGAAGTATTCCTAAATTAAGAGGTATTCCAAAGGAGAGGCATCTTGGATTAATTACTTCTTACGAATACGATGAAAAGCAGTTTTTAGATGAATTAAGGGAAGCAGTAGAAAAAAATGTTGATGTGGAAGAAATTGTGAAAATTTGTAAAGAAGTCTTGCCATTAGAAATAAATTTATTTGAAAATATAGAAGAAAAAAAATATGAAGGAGTAAAAATAGGTGTGTTTAGGGATGAGGCTTTTCAGTTTTATTATCCTGAAAATTTAGAAGGACTTATGGGGTTTGGTGCAGAGATAAAATATATAGATTCTTTAAGGGATAGAGGGCTTCCTGAAGTGGATGGGCTTTACATTGGGGGTGGATTTCCTGAAGTAAAGGCAGAAGCTCTTTCAGAAAATGAAACTTTACTTAAAGAAGTTAAAGAAGCTGTTGTGGAAGGGATGCCTCTTTATGCAGAGTGTGGAGGTTTAATGTATTTAGGAGAAGAAATAATATGGAAAGGTAAAAGATATAAAATGGCAGGTATTTTACCTATGAGTTTTGAGGTAAATAGCAGACCTCAGGGGCACGGTTATGTAATTGCAAAGGTTGAAGGAGAAAATCCCTATTTTGATAAAGGACTGGTTATAAAAGGACACGAATTTCACTATTCCAGACCAGTAAATTTAAAAAACAATAAGGATTTGAAGTTTGTTTTTAAACTTGAAAAAGGATATGGTTTAAATGGAGAATGGGATGGAATTTTTTACAGAAATTTGTTAGCAAGTTATACTCATATTCACATTTTTAGTGTAAAATGTTGGGCTGAAAAATTTTTAAAAAGGGCTAAAATGTTTAAAGAGCAAAAATTAAATTAAAGGAGGTGCGCGATGTTTGAGATTACAGTGAATTACGACACCTGCGAGGCATGTGGAACCTGCATTGAGTCCTGTCCAGCACAGGTTTATGACAAGGGTGATGATGGTAAACCCGTGGTTGCAAGAGCAGAGGACTGCCTTGGATGCCAGACCTGTGTAGAGGTTTGCCCCACAGGTTCTATTACTGTTAACGAAGTGTAATTAACTTTTTTTTTACTTTAAGGGGGCTTTTGCCCCCTTTTTATTTTTATGTATATAGCTCGCAAGCTAACTTCAGAAGGATATGAATATTTTATAAGAGAATCTTATTTTGAAGCTCCTTATTATAGATCGCGAACTTTATTTTATTTGGGATCTCATCCAGAAAAGTATATTCAATATTATAGTGAGGTTGCTTTTTGCATTACCATAGAAGAAGATTTGAAAAAACAGGGGGTAGAAACTGACCAATTTGAACTTGAAGAGCTATTTTTCAGGTTTTTAAGTCCAGAAGCTCAGCGATGTGTGGCTTCGCCTTTTAACAGAAGAAGAAGAGATACCACAAGAAAAGATGTAAAAGTAGATTTAAAAGCCATTCACGAATTTGATGCAATTCGCTACATAGCTATAAAACTTGGAGTAACAAATCCTAAAAAGTATCTTGGATTTCCTTTTTCTTTTTTTAAACACATTTTAAAGAAGTCAAGGGATGAAATAGAAAACTTT
>CAZWTB010000091.1:0-16577 GCA_964636875.1 uncultured Thermodesulfatator sp. | reverse complement strand
AGAAATCTTAGAAAAAGCGTAAAATGCAGATAGGGGTTATAATAGTTTTATATAATAAGATTGCACCGGTAAAAAAAGCAATTAATTCTGTTTTTAATGCTTTTATTTTAGATAAAAATTTTAAAATTACAATTATCCTTGTGGATAATAGCGAAAAAAATAGAATTTCTGCAAGTTTAGAAAAAATTTTTTCAGATAAACAGGATCTATCTTTAGTATTTATTAAAAATCCTGTTAACGAAGGTTTTGCAAAAGCAGTAAACACCGGAATAAAATTTGCCCTAAAAGAAGGTGCAGACTATGTTTTTCTTTTAAACGATGATGCATGGATAGATACACATTGTTTAAAGTATTTAACAGAAAGTATAAAAAATTACAAAAATGTGCTTCTTGCAGGTCCCACTATTTTTTATGCCAGAGAACCTTCCAGAGTATGGAGTGCAGGGGGATATTTTGATAAACTTTTAAGTAGAATAAAAATGCCTTTTAAAAATAAAATAATAAAAAAAGAAAATCTTGTAAAATTACCTGTGCAACCTGTGGATTTTCTTACAGGATGTGCCCTTATGATTGATTCTCGAGCATTTGAAAAAGTGGGTTTATTTGATGAAACTTTTTTTCTTTATGCAGAAGATCTGGATTACTGTCTAAGAGTTAAAAAAGCAGGTTATAAAATTATATATGTTCCTTTTGCATTTGCCTGGCATGATATACACATAGAAAAAGGAAGAACCAGCCCATTTGTAATGTATCATCTTGCAAAAAGTAATGTTGTTCTCAGAAAAAAACATTTTAATAAAATTTATTTTGCATATTACATGATTTTACATGTATTTCTTTACACACCTTTCAGAATTTACCAGATTTTAAGGGGATCCAGGGAGAAAAAAAAGGCTATTATTTCCTGGATAAAAGGTTCTATAGAAGGATTGATAAAAAATGAATAAGAAAATAAAGGTTCTTTTTCTTTCCTCAAGACTTCCTTATCCTCCTGTGGGTGGAGACAGACTTAAAAACCACTGGCTTCTAAAAATTCTTTCCAGACATTTTAAAGTTCACCTTGTTTCTATTGCAGAAGAACCCGTGCCTGAAGAATTTTTTTACTGGGCAAAAAAAATCAAACTTGACTTTAAAATCTTTTATAAAAAGAAACCAGTGTTTATTTTAAATGCTCTAAAAGGAGTTTTCTCTGGTGGATCTCCGATTCAGGTAAGTTATTACTATTTTAGAGATGTAAAAGATTATATAAAGAAAATATACTCGAATTTTGATCTAATCTGGGCAACTCTTATAAGAACAGCAAAGTATGTAATAGAACTTGACAAACCTAAAGTTCTTGATATGGCTGATTCCATAGGACTGAATTATCAGAGATCAGCAGAAAAAACTACTTCTCTTTTCTGGAAAATTTTTTATAAAATCGAAAGTAAAAGACTTTTAAATTTTGAAAAAAAATGCATTGAGAAATTTGACAGGGTGTTATTTTTTAATCCAGAAGAAAGAGCATATTTTAAAAATCCAGAAAAGACAAGATGGATCCCTCACGGAGTTAATGAAGCCCTTCTGGAATACGAAAAAAAAGACGAACATTACAGAAATTTTGTTGCTTTTTTTGGAAAAATGGACTATCAGCCAAATATAGATGCAGTAATCTGGTTTGCAAAAAATGTTCTTCCATTATTAAAGAAGGAAATAAAGTTTATTGTGGTTGGTGCAAGACCTACCAGACAGGTTTTAAAACTTACAAAAAATCCAAGAGTGGTGGTAACAGGATATGTGGAGGATCCTTATTTAATTCTCAAGTCCTGCCTATGTGTGGTTGCTCCTATGCAAACAGGAGGAGGTATTCAGAATAAAATTTTGGAAACCATGGCTCTTGGAACCATAAATATCATTTCTTCACTTGCAGGTAAACCCATCCAGGCTAAACATGGAGAACATTATTTTGTAATTGATTCTCCTGAAGAAATAGCTATGAAAATACATGAAATTTACGAAAATCCAGAAAAATTTGAAATGATTAAAAAAAATGCAAGGGAATTTATAAAAAAACATTTTACATGGAGCATTTATGAAAGGGAAGTAATAAAAGTTATAAGGGAGGTTTTACAATGTTGATAAGATCCAGAGCACCTCTCAGACTCGGTCTTGCAGGAGGAGGAACAGATGTAAGTCCTTATTCAGATATTTATGGAGGAGCTATTCTTAATGCAACGATTACCATGTATGCTTATGCAACTATAGAACCCAGGAATAATGGTAAAATAATATTAAATGCAGTAGATAGACAGGAGAGGTTGATTCTGGAGTCAAAAGAAGAACTTGAAATAGATGGAAAACTTACTCTATTAAAGGGTGTGTATAACAGAATAGTAAAAGATTTTACACACAAACCTCTGTCCTTTGAATTAACCACCTATGTTGATGCACCTCCTGGATCGGGTCTTGGTAGTTCTTCTACCCTTGTGGTTGCTGTTCTGGGAGCATTTGCAGAATGGCTGAAACTTCCTCTTGGAGAATACGAAATAGCTCATCTTGCTTATGAAATTGAAAGACTTGATCTTGGATATGCAGGGGGGAAACAAGATCAATACGCTGCTACCTTTGGCGGTTTCAATTTTATGGAATTTTATGCAGAAGACAAAGTAATAGTAAATCCCCTGAGAATTAAGACTGAATATATAAACGAACTTCAATATAACCTTTTACTTTACTACACTGGAACAAGTAGGTTATCTTCTAAAATAATAGAAGCCCAGGCAAAAAATGTTATAGAAAAAAAAGAAAAACCTGTGGAAGCTATGCATAAACTTAAAGAACAGGCTGTTTTGATGAAAGAAGCTCTTTTAAAAGGAGAAATTGATAAAATAGGAGAAATTTTAGATTTCGGATGGCAATATAAAAAACAGATGGCAGAAGGTATAACCAATCCGGTAATAGATGAAATTTATGAAACCGCTAAAAAAGCAGGTGCAACAGGTGGAAAAATATCCGGAGCAGGAGGAGGGGGTTTTATGATGTTTTACTGCCCGGGTAACACAAGGTATAATGTAATAGAAGCTCTTAAAAAGTTTGGAGGAGAATTCAAAACATATCAGTTTACCAAATACGGACTTACAACCTGGAGGGTTTAGTGCTTGAAGAAGCAATTATTTTAGCAGGGGGACTCGGCACAAGATTAAGGAAAGTTGTAAAAAATGTCCCTAAACCTATGGCAGAAATAAATCGTAAACCTTTCCTCGAATATTTATTAATGTATCTCGCAAATTTTAAAATAAAAAAAATAATACTTGCAGTGGGTTATAAATACGAGATAATTTTAAAATATTTTGGTAACACTTATCAACACATGAAACTGATTTATTCAGTGGAGGAAGAACTTCTTGGCACAGGAGGAGCCATAAAAAAAGCCCTCTCTTTTGCTGAAACCCCTACAATACTGGTGTTAAATGGAGACACCTTTTTCAAAATAAATCTTTTCGAATTCTGGAATTTTCACATTATAAAACAGGCAGATCTATCCATAGCTTTAAAATCGATGAAAAATTTTGATAGATACGGCACCGTAAAAATTGATAAAGAGAATAGAATAATTGGTTTTGAAGAAAAAAGTTTTAAAAAGGAAGGATTAATAAACGGAGGATTTTATCTTTTAAATAAAAAAATTTTAGAAGAACTCCCTCTTCCAGAAAAGTTTTCTTTTGAAAAAGATTTTCTGGAAAAATATTACAGAAAATTTAAGTTTTATGGATTACCTTTCGACGAATATTTTATAGACATTGGAACACCGGAACATTATCAAAAAGCCTGTTCAGAATTTTGGGAACTCTCTTTTACTTTTTAATTTTTATGATATAGTTTGTGTGTATGAAAGTAAAAAACTGGATGGTAACCCGTTTAATAACAGCCTCTCCTGAAAACACGGTGGAGGATGCTATTCAATTGATGAAAATTAATTCTATAAGGCATCTTCCTATAGTAGGAGAGGGAAATAAGCTCGTGGGTTTTGTTACAGAAAGTAATCTCAGACCTTATGTTCATCCGGATAAACTTAAACTTCCTTTGAAAGAAGTGATGATTCTTAATCCTATTACTGTGGATCCAGAAACCACCATAGATGAAGCTGCAAAGTTAATTTATAAATATAAAATCGGAGGTCTTCCTGTAATAAGCAGAGGCAAGCTTGTAGGAATTATTACCATAACAGACATTCTGGAAGCATTTATAGAGCTTATGGGCATTCTTAGAGCTTCCTGCAGACTCGATGTTATTCCTCAGGAAGATGATCTTGACGAAGTTCTTGAGGTAATAAAAAAAGACGGGGGTAAAATAATTTCCATAGGTATGGATCTTAATCTTGATGGAGAGAAGGTATATTTTATAAGACTTGAAAAAATGCCTCTTGAAAAAATAGTGCTTGATCTTGAAACCCTGGGGCACAAAGTGATTTCTGTAATTGAATAAAGGGGCAAAATGGTAGAAGAATTTAAAGTTAAAAAAAGTATAGAAGAAATTAATCGGAAAATAGAAAAAGGTGAAGCAGTAGTTCTTACAGCAGAGGAATTTTGTGAACTTGTTAAAGAAGTGGGACCTGTTAACGCGGCAAAAGAAGTGGATGTTGTTACCACAGGAACATTTTCTCCAATGTGTTCATCTGGAGCCTTTCTTAATTTTGGGCATTCTATTCCCACGATAAAAGCTTATAGAGTGTGGCTTAACGATGTGCCAGCTTATGCAGGACTTGCAGCAGTTGACATTTACATCGGAGCTGCTGAACCAAGAGAAGACGATCCTTTAAACAAAGTTTTTCCCGGACAGTTCAGATATGGTGGAGGACATGTTATTCACGATCTTGTTGCAGGTAAAAAAATTCACTTAAAAGCCGTGGCTTATGGAACTCACTGCTATCCCAGAAAATATCTCGAAAAAGAAATAACCATTCACGATCTTGTCAATGCAGTGCTCTGTAATCCCAGAAATTGTTATCAAAATTATGTGTGTGCTGTAAATCTTTCGGATAAAATGCTTTACACATACATGGGAGTTTTAAAACCCCATCTTGGCAATGCAAGTTATGCAACTGCTGGATGTCTTTCTCCACTTTTAAAAGATCCATATTTAAAAACCATTGGTATTGGAACGAGGATTTTTCTTGGTGGTGCAAAGGGATACATAGTATGGTGTGGAACCCAACACAAAACCGAGGTAAAACGAACTCCCAAAGGTGCTCCTATTCAGCCGGCAGGAACCCTCATGGTAATGGGAAATCTTAAAGAAATGAGTCCGGAGTGGCTCGTTGGAACAAGTCACATAGGATACGGATGTTCCATGGCAGTGGGAATAGGTGTGCCTATTCCTATTTTAAACGAACAGGTTGCTGAATGGGCAGGACTTTCAGACGAAGATCTTTTTACTCAGATTATAGACTATTCATACGATTATCCCAATGGAATAGACAGAAATTACGGAATTGTAAGTTATGCCCAGCTTAAAAGCGGAAAAATAACAATAATGGGTAAGGAAGTGCCAACGGTTCCGGTTTCAAGCCTTCTTAAAGCAAGAAAGATTGCAAATATACTTAAAGAGTGGTTAAAAAATGGAGAGATGCTTCTTACAGAACCGGTGGCTCCTCTTCCAGGAGCAAATCTCTTTCCAATGCGGTAATTTTAAATTTTAAAGGGAGGGAAGAATGGAAACATTTTTGATTGTTTTTCAGATATTGCTTGGAATTTTGATAATTCTTATAGTGCTTGTAAATGTAACCAAAGGTTCTGAATACGGAGCTGTTTTTAGAGGAGCTGAGGCAATTTTTGGAGGAGCTGGTCCTACCAGTTTTTTAAATAAAGTTACAATGGTGCTTGCGGTTCTCTTTTTCTTAAATTCCCTTCTTCTTACAAAAATTTCTGCTATAAAACACAAAACACCAATTATAGAAATTCCTCCTGTTCCAAAAGCCAGCACCCAGCCTCCAGTGCCTTCTGCAAAACCATCTCCTTCTGCAAAAGAAAAACCTCTTTCTCATAAGAATATTCCTGTTCCTCCAAAAGTTTCACCAGCAGGTTCTTCTCAAACGCATAACAAAGCTTCTTCAGAAAAGAATAAAAAGTAAAAATGAAAAAAGTTGTTCTTTTTGGTGCTACCGGATCCATTGGAAGATCAACTCTTGCAGTTTTACAAAAATATTCAGAAGAATTTTCCCTTCTTGGAATAACAGCCAGAACCAGTATAAAAAAACTTAAAGAAATAGCAGAAAAATTTAAAGTTCCTTATCTGGTTGTTGAAAAAGAAAAAGATGCAGAAGATTTGAAGAAATCTTTAAGCTACAGAGCAGAAGTCTGGTGGGGAGAAAAAGGTCTGGAAAAGCTTGCTTCTCTTGAAGAAGCAGATCTTTGTGTAATAGGAATTTCAGGAATAAAAGGTCTTATTCCTTCGTTTTTTTCTTTAAAAACAGGTAAGACAGTTGCAATTGCTAATAAAGAGAGTCTTATAGTAGCTGGAGATATTTTAAAAAACACTTTGAAAAAACATAAAGCTAAACTTATTCCTGTTGATAGTGAACATTCAGCGCTTTTTCAGCTTTTAAAAAAAGAAAGAAAGAGATATGTGAAAAAGATTTATCTTACTGCATCCGGAGGACCTTTTTATAAAATTTCCAGAGAAAAATTTAAAGAAATAACTCCTGAACAGGCAATTGCTCATCCCACCTGGAAAATGGGAGCCAAAATTTCTGTAGATTCTGCAACTTTGATGAACAAAGGCTTTGAAGTAATAGAAGCAAAGGTGCTTTTTAATTTTTCTGTTGATAGAATAGAGGTTCTTATTCATCCTCAGAGCATAGTGCATGGACTTGTGGAGTTTATTGATGGCAGTTTTCTGGCTCACATGAGTGTTCCTGATATGAAAATAGCAATTGCCTATGCACTTACCTATCCAGAAAGAAAAGATCTACCTGTTAAAGTGCTTGATTTAACAGAGATTCACACCCTTACTTTTGAAAAACCAGATTTTGAAAAATTTCCCTGTTTGAGAATGGCTTTTGAAGCAGGGAAAACAGGAGGAATTTATCCTTTAATTCTTGAAGCCTCGGATGAAGTGGTTGTGGATGCATTTTTAAAAAGAAAAATTTCTTTTGACCAAATCCCTTATTTTATTGAAAAAACTTTAAATGAATTTAAAATAACTTCAATAAAAATTGAAAGCATTTTTGATATTCTTGAGATTCACAAAGAGGTTTGTAAATTTGTAGAGGAGCTTATAAATAGGAACAGGTCTTAAGCAATGTTTATAACTCTTGGTTCTGCAGTTCTTGTTATAGGGATTCTTATTTTTGTTCATGAATTTGGACATTTTCTGGTTGCAAAGTTAATGGGGGTAAGGGTTGAAGTTTTTTCTCTTGGTTTTGGTCCCAGACTTCTCGGGATAAAAGGAGGAGAAACAGAATACAGAATTTCTCTTGTTCCTCTGGGAGGATATGTAAAGCTTTATGGAGAACAGGTAGAACCTTTTTCCTATTTACAGGAACCTGAAAGGGCTTTTGCTCTGAAAAAGCCTTGGCAAAAGGCACTCGTGGTTCTGGCTGGTCCTCTGGCAAATTTTTTATTTGCAGTGCTTGTTTTCTGGTTTTTATTCAGCACAGTGGGTTCCTATATCTATCCACCTAAAATAGGAAAGGTTTTACCTGGTTCTCCTGCTGAAAAAGCAGGTTTAAAACCCGGAGATCAGATCCTTGAGCTAAATGGAGAAAAAGTCAACTCCTTTGAACAGCTCGTTTTAAAGCTAAGAGGAAGTAAGCTGATAGAAAATGTGGTGCTTAAGGTTAAAAGGGGAAATAAGATTTTTACTATAAAACTCAAGCCTGAGTTAAAAGAAGGATATAACATTTTTGGGCAGAAGACAAAAGTTCCGATTATTGGTATAAAAGCGTCTCCAGAGGTGATTCACAAAAAATACGGTATATTTAAAGGCTTGATAATGGCAATTAAAAAGGTCTGGGAAATTACAGCCCTTACTTTTACAGCTATATTTAAACTGCTTGCAGGGGAGCTGCCTTTTTCCACGCTGGGAGGTCCTCTTACCATAGGAAAAATGGCAGGAGAAACCGCAAGGCTGGGGCTTCCTGCCTATCTTTCTTTTTCAGCTCTCCTTTCCGTAAACCTGGGTATTATTAATATTATTCCTTTACCAATGCTCGATGGAGGACATCTGGTTTTGTATGGAATTGAAGCAATAAGAGGTAAACCACTCTCACTGAAAACTCAGGAGATTATTTTTAAAATTGGACTTGCTCTTATCATAGCTTTGAGTATAGCAGTGTTTTACAACGACATAATAAAACTTCTTACCGGATGGAAAACCCCTTAATTTTTGCTATAGAAACATCTGGAAAAACCGGGGGCATTGCTTTTTACAGGGGCAGGGTCCTGGGAAGTATAACTTTGTATTCCACGCAGTCGTATAACAAAATTTTATTCAATTCATTACCTTTTTTAATAGAATCTACAGGAGTGTCTCTTAAAGAAGTTGATTTTTATGCGGTGGATGTGGGACCTGGAAGTTTTACAGGACTTAGAATCGGGCTTTCTGTTTTAAAAGCCTTCACTCTTGTGCACCCCAGACCAGTAATACCAATTTTAAGTCTGGAAGCTCTCTGCATGAATTATATTTCAGAAAAATTACCGCTTGTTTCTTTAATTGATGCCTATACAAAAGAGGTCTTTTTTGCCTCTTATGTCTGGAAAGACGAAAAATTGAAGTGCTTGATTCCTCCAAGGTGCGTACCTCTCAAAGATGTGATTTCTTCAATAAAGAGTCCTTCTCTTTTTTTAAGTGAGACTCTTGAAAAGTGGGAAAGTGAACTAACAGAAGGTTTAAAAGAGCTTTTTAAAAAACCTTTAATACCACCGGTTTTAAGTCCTGAACTTGTGGCAAAACTTGCTTATTTGAAACTTCTTACAGGAGAAGCCAGACTCCTTTCTGGAGAAGAAGTTTTGCCTTTTTATCTTAAAGCCTCAGAAGCAGAAAGAAAAACAGGCAAGTTTGTGTCTTAAAAATGCTTGGATTTTTAATAAAGAGATTTTTAAGTATGATAATCACTCTTCTTGGGATCACCATAATAAGTTTTTCTATAATTCATCTTGCTCCAGGAGGTCCTCTCACAGCTATCACTGAGTTTAATCCCAAGATAACACCGGAATATCGGGAGAAACTTATAAAAATGTATGGACTTGACAAACCTCTTTATATTCAATACTGGAGGTGGCTTAAAGGGGTTTTAAAACTTGACTTTGGAAGATCTCTTATGCCGGATAGAAGACCTGTATGGGACAAAATAAAGGAAAGACTGCCTGTAACCCTTCTTATAAACACACTTGCCATGATAATAATTATTGTGGTTGGTGTTCCTCTGGGAGTATATTCTGCAGTTAAAGCAGGGAGTTTTTTTGATAGATTTTTTACGGTTTTTACTTTTGTGGGATACGCAATGCCCAGTTTCTGGTTAGCCCTTCTTTTAATGATGCTTTTTGGAGTTAAACTTCATCTTCTTCCTATATCCGGTCTGCATTCTATTATTGGATATGAAAAAATGAGTTTCTGGGAAAAGGTTTGGGACTGGACGAAACACCTTCTCTGTCCGCTTTTTGTGGCGAGTTTTGGAAGTCTTGCAGGAATTTCAAGATATGTGAGAAATTCTGTTTATGATGTGCTTCAGGCTGATTTTATTCTTTTTGCAAGGGCAAAGGGACTTCCAGAGAAAGTAATAATATATAAACATGCCTTAAGAAATGCTTTGCTTCCACTGATTACAATTTTAGGGCTGTCTTTACCCGGTCTTATAGGAGGAAGTGTAATTTTTGAAACTATTTTCGGGATACCAGGACTTGGTCAACTTATGTGGCAGGCTGTAATGGCAAGAGACTATCCTGTAATAATGGGGAATCTTCTTCTTATTTCAGTTCTTACTTTACTTGGAAACTTTCTTGCGGATATAGGATACGCGCTTGCAGATCCCAGAATCCGTCTTTCCAGAAGTTCTTGAAAATATGGTTGTAAATATTTTAAAAAAAGGTAGATTTAGTAAATAGAAAAATTAAGGATTTTACAGGAGGTTAATCAAAATGTATAAAAAAGGACTTTATTTAAGATTTCCTCCAGATGTGGTGGATAGACCCATAGTTTACAGACTGGTTAAAGAATTTGATCTTGTTTTTAACATTCTTAAAGCAACTATTACTCCGGGAAAAGAAGGAATAATGATTCTTGAACTCGAAGGCTCAATGGAAAATCTAAAAAAAGGACTTGAATACTTGAAAAGTCTGGGGGTAGAGGTAAAATCTCTTGAGCAACAGATAATAAAAAATGATGAATTATGTATACATTGTGGAGTTTGCACAGGGGTGTGTCCCAGTGGAGCACTTTATATTGATAGAAAAACCTTTGAAGTTTTGTTTGATCCTTCTAAATGCACTGCTTGCGAATTTTGTGTCACTGTTTGCGTTACAAAAGCAATGGAAGTTCATATAGAAAGCGGAAGTATTTAAAAATTTTATTTTTATTGTAAAATATAGAACATGTGGGTAATACCTGCTATAGATTTAAAGGGAAATAAAGTAGTTAGACTTTTTCAGGGAGATTATTCTCAAACAAAAGTTTATGGAAGTGATCCTGTAGAATATGCTTTATTTTTCCAGAAAATTGGTGTTCCGAGAATTCATGTAGTAGATCTTGAAGGAGCAAAAGAGGGCTTTCCTGTGCATAGAAATTTAATTCTAAAAATTGCAAGTTCGGTTAATATTCCTGTTGAAGTAGGAGGAGGAATTAGAAACGAAGAACATATAAGGGATTATCTGGAAAATGGAATAGCAAGTGTTATTCTGGGGACAAAAGCTATAGAATCTCCTGAATGGCTTAAAGAAATTTGTAAAAAATATCCGAGAAAACTTATAGTTAGTGTGGATGTAAAAGGGGAAAAAGTTGCAGTTTCAGGCTGGCTAAAGGTTTCAGAGGAACATTACTTAGAATTTTTAAAAAAATTAAATGATTATGAACTGGAAGCAGTGATTTTAACTCTTATAGAAAGAGATGGAACCGGAAGAGGTGTGGAAGTGGAAAGACTTGAAAAAGCACTTGAAGTGTGTAAAAAACCTATTATTCTTGCAGGTGGAGTAAGTGATTTGCAGGATATAAAAAAATTAAAACCCTTTGAAAAAAAAGGACTTAAAGGAGTTATTACTGGAAGAGCAATTTATGAAGGAACTCTTGATCTGAAGGAAGCTTTAAAAATTGCTTATGAATCCTGAAGAAATAAAAGGTAGAATAGCAGATGTATTTTATAAAAACAAACCTACCACGGTTTATGTTAAAGATGTAAAAAATAAAAGGCTTCATATAATTTTACCTTCTGGTAAAGAAGAACTGATCAGTCATTCTTCTTTAATTCACTTTGAAAAGAAAAAAACAGCTATCAAGGATCTGAATCAGATTTTATTATTGCTTAAAGAAAAGCATGAAAAAAGGGAGAAGTTAAAGGAAGAAATAAATCTGGAAGAAGTTTGGGAAGTGGTTGTGGATGATCTGGAGGAGATTTCTGCTGAAGAAATTTGTGAGCTTCTTGCAGGGGAAAAAGTAGAAGAAGATTTTGTAGCAGGTTTTTTAAGAAAGGTTCTGGAAGAAAGATTATATTTTAAAATTAAAACTTTAATGACTTTAAGAATAATTTCCCGAGATGAGGTAAAGAGACTTATTTTACAGAGGAAGAAAGAACTTGAAAAGCTCAGAAAGATTTCAGAAGGAGAGAGATTCTGGGAAGCACTCAAGAAAAGGGCATTAGAGGAGTTTAACGAAGAAAAGAAAAAAGAATGGCTGGAAAGTTTTAGGGAATTTTTACTATGGGAAGATCAAACCCCGCGTGGAAAACTTGTAAAAGAAATTTTAAAAAGAAACGGAGTAACAGATTCATATCGGGTTTTCGAACTGCTTGTTGGTGCAGGATATATTAAAGAAGACGAATATCTGGAACTCGAAAAAATGCACTATCCAGTTGAATTTTCTGATAAAGAATTAAAAGAAGCAGAAGCGCTTCTAAAAAAGAATTATGATGAAAAGAATAGAAAAGATCTCACACATCTTGATACTTTTACGATTGATGCAGAAGAAACACAGGATTTTGATGATGCCCTTAGTGTGGAGAAAGAAGGAGATAATACGGTTCTTTATGTTCATATTGCAGAAGTTGCAGGAATGGTTTCTCCTTTTTCAGCTTTATGGGAAGGGGCAATGGAAAGAGGCTCTACCCTGTATCTTCCTGATAAAATATATCCCATGTTTCCTTTTATTCTGTCCCATCAGAAATTCAGTTTAAGACACAACGAATTGAAACCAGCTGTTACTTTTAAAATAAAATTAAATCCAGAAGGAGAGCCTTTAGATTTTTCAGTTTTTCTTTCTTTTATTAAAGTAAAAAAAAGACTTACCTATGAGGAAGTTGATTTTTTTCTTCAGAAAGAAAACAGGTTTAAGGAATTATACGAACTTTTAATGAAGCATAAGGAAAAAAGAAAGAAAGCAGGTGCTCTGGCAGTGTTTTTACCGGAAATTCAGGTAAGAGTTAATGAAAAGGGAGAAATTTTTATAAAACGGATAGAAATGACTCCTGCCAGGGATCTTATTGCAGAAGCCATGATTATTACCAATTATCTTTTGGCAAAATTTCTTTTTGAAAATCAAATTCCGGCTGTATATCGCTCTCAACCTCAGCCTTTTGAAGTAATAGAAAATTCTGAAGAAAACTTATATTTAAAACTTCTTCAGCTTAAATATCTTTCAAGATCAGAACTTTCTCTTTCTCCGGGTTTTCATTCTGGACTCGGGGTGGAATTTTATACTATGGCAACTTCTCCAATTAGAAGATTTCTGGATCTCCTTATTCAATATCAGTTAAAGTGCTTTTTAACAGGTGTTCAACCTCTTTCCAGAGAAACTCTTAATAAAATTTTACCTGAAATTTCTTCCAATCTTCAAAGAGCAGGATATCTTCAGAACAGAAGAGTAAAATATTTTTTATTGAAATATTTACAGAAATATAAAAAAGATTCCATTTTAAAAGGTCTTGTTCTTGAGATTCAGTCAAAAAAGGCAAAAATTTATCTGAAAGATTTTAATATAACTGCAGAGGCTTTCAATCTTCCTTCTGGTTTAAAACCCGGTAATGAGGTAAAGGTAAAAATTGAAAGAGTAAATCCTCATCTTGAGATATTAAGAGTAAGATTTACTTAATTTGAAAGAGAAATTGCATTATTTTCTTTATAATTTATTTTTTCAGCGGGAAAGAATTTTAAAGTTACTTCATCAACCATGTAAGCATTTCCAAGGATTTTTTTAGCTCTATACATAGCTTCATCAGCTCTTTTTATAAGATCTGAAACAGAAGCTTCGAGTCCTTCTTCTTTATTTATTAACTGAGCAATTCCTATGGAAAGGGTTACAGGTTCAAAATGGACTTTTTCCCAGTTTTGGCATATTCTTTCTGCAACAGCCTTTGCCTGAACCCAATTGGTGTGCGGTAAAATAATCACAAATTCGTCTCCTCCATATCTGCAAACCTTATCTACTTTTTCTCTAACACTATCTTTTAACACTTCTCCCAGTGTCTGTAAAAGTTGATCCCCTGCCTGATGTCCAAGATTGTCATTATACCATTTAAAATCATCAAGATCTATCATAAGCAAACATAAAGGATATCTCTGTCTTATTGCTTTATAAACCTCATCTCTGATTACTTCTTCAAAAAATCTTCTGTTGTAAACACCTGTAAGAGGATCTTCTACTATAAATTTTTTTAATTTGGCATCAAGATAGTATTCTCGCAGAAGTTTAAAAAGCCTTGCTTTTAATTCTCCAAGGCTGAAAGGTTTTAAAATTATATCATCTGCACCTGCTTCAAAGTATTCTCCAAGATCCAGTTCTTTAAAATAATCAAGCATACATAAAATTTTTACATCAGGAAAAACTTTTTTTATTTCTTCAAGAAGAGAAAGATTTCCCTGATCATTGTAAGTAAAGGAAATAATAGCTACCTGAAATATTTCATTGGCAAGAAAGTGAAAAATTTCTTCAGAAAAAAATACTTCCTTTACTTTAATTCCGAGATCTTTTAAAAATTCCATTATAAGAGTTTTAAGCATAAAATCATCTTCTTTTAATAATACTTTAACTTTTTCATGAAGTTCTTTTTCTATAAGCTGGCAGTAATTAAGCAGAGTCATTAGAAAAACCCCTCCTTTTTAAATAATCTTTTAATATTTCAGCATGATCAAATACGAGTTTGTCCCAGGGAATGTTTTCCGGTTTAAAGAGTTCAGCTTTTTTGGCGTCGTCACCTCCTGCAGGGTTTCCTTTAGCTTCTGCAACAAAAACCGTTGTTATGGTATGAAATCTTGGATCTCTGTCAGGTCTGGAATAGCATCCAAGCAGATATTTAATTTTTATGTCGAGTCCTGTTTCTTCTTTTGCTTCTCTTATTGCAGTTTCTTCCAGAGTTTCTCCATATTCTACAAAACCTCCAGGTAATGCCCAGCCTTTAGGGTAATTTCTGCGGTATATTAATACTATACTTTCGTCAACTTCTATTATTATATCAACAGTGGGAAAAGGATTTCTGTAAGGTTTAAAGTGTTCCGGATGATGTTTGGAGGTTAATTCTATCATATCCAGATGGATTTTACCATTAGAAGCAACAATACTGTTTAAAAAAGGATTATAAGGATTACCAAAATAATCTGTTACTACACCTCCTGCTTCTTTAACAAGAAGAAAACCTGCAGCAGTGTCCCATGGTTTTAGATATGCTTCCCAGAAACCTTCGTATCTTCCACAGGCAACATAAGCAAGATCCAGTGCAGCAGAACCAAATCTTCTTACTCCCTGACATCTTGTCATAAATTCTTTAAAAAGGGGTATAAACAAATCCGGTTTATCCAGAATTTTAGAAACAGGAAAACCCGTGCATAAAAGAGAGTCTATTAATTTTTCAGTCTGAGAGACTTTAATTTTTTCATTATTTAAATAGGCTCCTTCACCTTTAATTCCCCAGAAGAACTCTTCAGTAACAGGATTATAAATAATACCAAAAAAAGGTTCTTCGCCTTTCATAAGAGCAACAGAAATTGCAAACCAGGGAAGTTTATGAGCAAAATTAGTTGTTCCATCAAGAGGATCTATTAACCAGTAGAATTCTTTTTTATCAAGATTTTCAGAAGAAAAACTCTCTTCTGCAATAAATTCTATTGATGGATCAAGTTTTTTGAGTTTTTCTTTTAACATTTCTTCTGCTTTAAGATCAGCCGAGGTAACAAGATCGATAGTGTCTTTATGGAAAACCTCTACAGAAGAAAAATAAGCATTTTTAAGAAAAGTTCCTGTTTCTGCCACAATTTCCTTTGTTTTATTAAAGAGATAATCCATTCTTTTTACACCTCAATTTTTGGGTAATTTAAATATTTTTCAAAATTAATCAAATTTTTGAAAATTGCAAGAGATTTTTACCAAGATTTTACCTTTATCATGATAAAGAAATTTTTTTAATATTCAAGATTGTAAAATTCTTTCCGAAGATTTAAATTTAAAAATAAATTTTAATAATTGATAAAAAAGTTTTAAAACTTTTTTGCTATTGCTTAATAAAAATTTTATGTAATATTTAACAATTACCATGGAGGAGCAGGTGAAAATAAAGATAGAGGTATATAACAGGCTTATAAAAGACGCGTTAAAAAGTCTGCTTGCACCGGAAGGTGAATTAAAAATAGTGGAGGACGAAGAAGATGGATTGCCGGAATTTATTATAATAGATCAGGTATCTCTCAGCAAAGTTAAAGATCTACATAAAAAATATCCCGGAGCACATCTTCTTTTAATAGATAATGGTTTAAGGAAAAGAGATATAATAAGTGTTTTAAAAATTTACAAACTTTCCGGTATTATTGCACCTTATACTGATCTGGAATTGTTTAAAAAGTCTCTTAAAGTTATAAAAGGCGGGCAATTATGGATAGATAACAATTATACCAGATTACTTATTGAAAATTTTGGGAAATCGGATGTAAAAGTGGTGCAGGAATTTTCCCTTACTCCGAGGGAAAGGGAGATAATAGAACATGTATGCAGAGGGCTTCCCAATAAAGACATAGCAGAGCATCTGGGAATAAGTGTTCAGACTGTCAAGACTCACATTAATAGAATATTTAAAAAGCTCGGAGTCTCAACCCGCACAGAACTTGTAAGACTTTTTCTTGAAAGATAAATCAAAAGATAGAAGCAAGGTTTTATGAAATGAGTTAAAACTTTTTAAATCTCATGTTTTAACAAAAAATCTTCAAAAAAAATCAAACTTTTTCTGAATTTACTTTTCACATAATTTCTATAAAAAATTAGTTTTAAAACACTAAAAATTTAAAGGAGGTGTTATGAGTAGTAAGAAGTGGTATTACACATTTGGGTTGTTGTTATTTGTATTTTTATTTATTTTAAGTGGTTTTGTTGGTAAGGGTTTTGCTCAAAGTGCATCAATTGAGCAGTATGGG
>CAZWTB010000090.1:0-2149 GCA_964636875.1 uncultured Thermodesulfatator sp. | reverse complement strand
TTACAGAAAGTCTCTTGGAATAAAACCAACTTATAAACTTATTGATACCTGTGCAGCAGAGTTTGAGGCTTACACTCCTTATTATTATTCCAGTTACGAGGTTGAAAACGAATCCAGAGCTTCAAAAAACAGGAAGGTTCTTATTATAGGAGGAGGTCCTAATAGAATAGGACAGGGAATTGAGTTTGACTACTGCTGTGTTCATGCTTCACTTGCCCTTAAGGAAAAAGGAATAGAAGCTATAATGGTGAATTCCAATCCTGAGACAGTTTCAACTGACTACGACATCTCAACCCGTCTTTATTTTGAGCCTTTAACCCTTGAACACATTCTTGACATTTACGAAGAGGAAAATCCAGAAGGAGTTATAGTGCAGTTTGGAGGACAGACCCCTATTAATCTTGCAGTTCCTCTTTATAAAGCAGGGGTTAAAATACTTGGCACATCTCCAGAAAATATAGACAGAGCAGAAGACAGGGAAAAATTTGATCAGCTTCTCGGAAAACTCGGTTTAAAAAGACCAAAGGCAGGAGTTGCTTTTAGTGTTGAGGAGGCTGTAAAAGTTGCAGAAGAAATTGGATATCCTGTGCTTGTGAGACCTTCCTATGTTCTTGGTGGAAGAGCAATGAGAATAGTTTATACAGAAGAAGAACTTAGAAACTTTATGGAATCTGCGGTGAAGGTAAATCCAGAACATCCAGTTCTTATAGACAAGTTCCTTGAGGACGCGATAGAGCTTGATGTGGATGCTATTTCTGATGGAGAGCTTGTTGTGGTAGCAGGAATAATGGAGCACATAGAAGAAGCAGGAATTCACTCCGGTGATTCAGCCTGTTTTCTCCCTCCTGTTCATATCTCTGAAAAAATGAAAAAGGAAATAAAAGAAGCTACAAAGGCTCTTGCAAAGGAACTTGAAGTAATAGGGCTTATAAATGTGCAGTATGCTATAAAAGATAATGAACTTTATGTTCTTGAGGTAAATCCAAGGGCATCGAGAACAGTGCCCTTTGTATCAAAATCCATAGGTGTTCCCCTTGCAAAACTTGCAACCTGGATAATGCTTGGAGATTCTCTGAAAAACATAGGTTTTACCAGAGAAGTAGAACCTCCTTATTTTTGCGTTAAAGAGGTGGTTTTTCCTTTTAAGAGGTTTCCAGGTGTTGATGTAATGCTCGGTCCTGAGATGAAGTCAACAGGAGAAGTAATGGGAATAGACTGGGATCCAGCTCTTGCCTACGCCAAGGCTCAGCTTTCTGCAGGTATGAAACTTCCTACTTCTGGAAAGGTTTTTATTTCTGTAAAAGACGAGGACAAATCCCTGGTTGTTGATATTGCTAAAAAACTCGCTGAACTTGGATTTGAGATCATTGCCACTCAGGGAACAGCTCGTGTTCTTGAAGAAAACCGCATAAAAGTAAAAGTGGTTCCTAAAATATCAGATCTTCTCCGCCCAAATATTCTGGATCTAATAAAAAATAGAGAAATTGCTCTTGCTATAAACACTGCTAAGGGAAAAGTTAGTAAAGAAGATGCTTATCTTATAAGAAGATACACAATGGAACTTGACATACCGTATGCAACAACTCTTTCCTGTGCAAGGGCAATGGTTGAGAGCATAGCAAAACTTAAGGAAAAAGAATTTTCTTTGGCTCCTCTGCAAAAGTATATAGCTATCTCGAATATCAATTTTACAAACGCTAATTTAAAAAATGCAGGAAATACAGAAAAACTTTTATACCCTTGAATGGATAAAAAAGCTTGCCAGGGATTACTCAGGAAGAGAAGAAAAGTTTTTTGTTGAAGATAAAGAAGTTGAGTTCAGCAGTGTTCACTTTTTGTATGCACTTTTGCACATTTATCACAGGGGACTTCTTCCTGAGTTTTTAAGTGAGAAAAGATATCAGGAACTTATGAAAATTAGAACCGAGCTTGAGTTTGACTTTATGTATCTTGTTGACATTTTGAGAAAAGAATTTTCCTACTGGTTTAAGGAAAACCTTCTTTGTAGAGACTTTTCTCCTCAGGCTTACGACAAACTGGCTTGCGAATTCCTTCTTCTCGAAGAACAGGTGAGAAAACAGATTCAGATTCCTCTTCTTGATCAGATAAAAAAGTTTTGTATGGATATAGAGGAAAAACTCGAAAAAAA
>CAZWTB010000089.1:0-4890 GCA_964636875.1 uncultured Thermodesulfatator sp. | reverse complement strand
AAAGGGTTCCCTGATGTAAAAGGGATTGCGACATAATAGAAACCACTTCTTTTTCACTTTTGGCTTTTGTCAGAAAGGGTTCCCTGATGTAAAAGGGATTGCGACAAGAGCACCTATACTTCACCACGTGAAACCTTCTATCTTTGTCAGAAAGGGTTCCCTGATGTAAAAGGGATTGCGACATAATAGAAACCACTTCTTTTTCACTTTTGGCTTTTGTCAGAAAGGGTTCCCTGATGTAAAAGGGATTGCGACAACCTGCAAAGTAGAAAAGATGTTTAAGAAATCCTCTTGGTCAGAAAGGGTTCCCTGATGTAAAAGGGATTGCGATGGATATTATTAACCCTTTTTCGCACTTACGAACTGCGAAAAGGTAGAATTGGTGCGGGTTTTCGCACTTACGAGGTGCATTTTAGAGGTATTTCTTATACTACCAAAGGACTGGAAAGATAAAGCTATTGAGTTTAGGTATTAAATTGAAGAATTTTGAAAAAGTCTTAAAATAAAATCAGAAACCGAATAGAATATTGCTAAATTCTGAGATTAGAAGATAAATTGAAAAAGTTTAAAATTGTATTTTGAAATATTAAGTAAAATTACAAACATAGAAACAATAGCTATAGGGAGATCTATACGAGAATTGAAACGGTTAGAAAAGATTTATGGAAAAGGACGGTGGCGAAAATTAAAAGGAATTGCTAAAATAAAACTGCCAAATGGAACGGTGTGTCTGGCTGAAATTCATTGGTATGAGGCACATGGAATAGGTAAAAAGGAGTTAAAAATTAAACATATATTAAAGGTTTTAAAAAATGTTTAAGTTTGTAATTTGTATCAATAATAAAGATTATGAAGCTTCTTTAGAAAAGTGGAAGATTTACCCAATAGTAAAAGAAAATGAGATTCAAGGGTATATAAGAATTATTGATGAAAGCGGAGAAGATTATTTATATCCAGAGGAGTATTTTTTGCCTATAGAATTACCCACTGCTCTTTCTGAAATGTTAAAAAAGGAATATTTTAGAAAAATGGAGAATTCTTAACAGAGAATATAAAACCCTTTTTCGCACTTACGAACTGCGAAAAGGTAGAATTGGTGCGGGTTTTCGCACTTACGAGGTGCACCCACGAACCGCGAAAAATTTATGGTTATCTGAATAGAAAAAATACAAATCAGTAAAATTATACTTATGGCAAGCTTCTTTGCTCAGGAGTTTTATAAAGAAATAAAAATTTTCTTAAAAAAAATTGAAAGTTTTTATCAAAACAATCTTATTTCAGTTGTAATATTCGGTTCAGGTGGAAAAGGGGACATTACAACTTCTTCAGATGTGGACTTATTTATAGTTATAAAAAAAAGCGATCTTCCTTTTCGTAAAAGAATTACTGAATTTTGGGAAAAAGTGGGAGACGAACTAAATGTAAAAAATTTTCCACTTCCTGTATCTCCTTTAATTTTTACTGAATCAGAAGCTAAAAAGTTTAAACCACTTTATTTGGACATGTTAGAAGGATGTTTAATTCTTTATGATAAAAATAATTTTATTCAAAAAATTTTAAAAAAAGTTGAAAAACTATTAAAAGAAAATGAAATTATTCGTTATCAATTAAAAAATAAAGTCTATTGGCGAATAGGTAATGAAGAGCGCCTTAATCAAAGATTATCTTTTTAGAGCTGAAAAAAGAATAAAAATGTTAGAATTTTTAAAACAAGAAAAAGACTATGCTGATGTAATAAGAGAAGCTCAAGAAGTAGTAGAACTTCTTTTAAAAGCTTTAATTTTAGCTGTTGGTTTAGAAATTCCTAAAGTGCACGATGTGTCAAGTTTTATAAAAAAAAATTTAGATTTTTTTCCATCTACAATTAAAACAAACTTTGAACGAATCAGACACATTTCAAGAGAATTAAGAAAAGAAAGAGAGCTATCTTTTTATGGAGCTTTTGATTGGATTCCTTCTGAGGAATACTCTCTGGAAGATGCGGAAAAAGCTATTTCGTGGAGTAAAGAAATAATGTATTTAGTAAAAAAAGGATTGTCTGAAATTGAAGTTTATTAACCCATTTTCGCACTTACGAACTGCGAAAAGGTAGAATTGGTGCGGGTTTTCGCACTTACGATGTGCGAAAAGCATCGCTTCCTCTTGCAAATTTTCTATAATCTGAAAAAATAAAACTCATGCCAGAAAAACCTCATGATAGGCTCTTTAAGCTCCTCCTCTCAGACCCACAAAACCTGAAAGACTTCGTCCGCCTCTTCCTCCCTAAATCCCTCGTTAAATACCTCGATTTAAACTCCCTTAATCCTATCCCTCCCGAAAAAATGATACTCCCCAAAAGAAAAAGAAAACTCCTTGACTTCGTTGTAGAAGCAAAATTAAAAAAACTAAAAAGACCTCTGCACATTTATCTTCTTTTTGAACACAAAAGCAAACCTGAAAATTATACCTTTATCCAGATCCTTTACTACATGGCATCTCTCTGGGAAGAAAACTTAAGGAAGGGAGAAAAATTTATTCCTGTTATACCAATAATATTCTATCACGACAGAGCAAAGTGGATCCTACCCCTCAGGTTTAGCGAATATTTCGATGTTCCAGAGGAAATTAAAAAGTATCTTGTTAATTTTGAGTATATTCTATTTAATGCAGAGGAACTAAAAGACGAAGAACTTCTAAGAAAAATAGAACTTGCAAATATACTTGTGTTTGGAATATACCTTTTAAAAAATGCGTGGAGGGGAAAGGAGTTTATAAAGGAAGGATTAAAAGCATTTGCAGAGGCGGTGAGGGAATTTGAAGAGAGGCATGAGGTTTACTTTCAGGAGTTTTTGATGTATATTATAGAGGTGGGGAGGGTAAAAGAAGAGGAGGTAGAGGAAATGATAAGGGAAGGAGCTTGGAGCGAAAGAACAAAGCAGGTTTTTCAAAGACTTGTAAATAAATGGATTCAGGAAGGAATGGAAAAGGGAATACAACAGGGAATACAACAGGGAATACAGCAGGGAATACAACAGGGAATACAGCGTGGTTTAATACTTGAAGCTCAGGATATGGTTTTATCAGCGATAGAGGTTAAGCTCGGGCATGTTCCAGAACACATAGAACAGCAGATAAAAAACATAACAGATAGAGAGAAGTTGAAACATCTTCATAAAGAGATAATTAAAGCTCAGGAAGTAACTCTTTCTTTTCTCAACTCCCTTCTTTCAAACTAAACCTTTTAAAACTTTTTTAACCTTTTTCGCACTTACGAACTGCGAAAAGGTAGAATTGGTGCGGGTTTTCGCACTTACGAGGTTGGTCTGAGTATTCAATCTGATTGTTTGACAATCTGGTATTTAACTGTATAATTTTAAAATTAATCTCCTTTAATTTCTTTCTTTATGAGTGAAAGATCTTTAAAATTTAAATTATTAATTCCTTTTATCTTTCTTAATCTCTTTATTTTGTTTGGCTCGATTCTATGGAGTTATTTCGAAAGTGTTAAAGAAAAAAAAGTATATATAAAATCTAAATTTAAAATAATGGAAGAAGAAGAAAGACTTCTTAATGATATCGCTCAAATTGCTGCTCAAGATGCTATATTAATCAGCTTAAATGAAAATATAGTAAAAGCTATCAAGTATAAAAACAGAAAAAAGTTGTTAAAATTAACTCAAAAATTCTTACACTCACTTCAAAGAACTTTTCCCTATCACTACTATGTCCATTACCACCTACCCGGTGGTATTTCATTATTAAGAAGCTGGAAACCTTATAAATTTGGAGATAACATTTCTGCATTTAGAAAAATGGTAATATGGGTACAGAAAACTTTTCAACCAGCATGGGGTATAGAACTTGGAAGAGTAGGTTTAGCTGTAAGAGGAATCGCTCCCATTGTAGAAGAAATTTCTAATAAGAAAAAACTTTTAGGAAGTGTAGAAGTTTTTTGATATAGCAGAAATTATAAAATTAGAAGAAACTTCTCAGGGAATAAAAGGCATATATTTTCATCCCCAAATAAAACTTTTCGCTGCAACCCGCAAAATTAAAAGAATTCTTAATAATACTTTCATCGCTTGGAAACCCCTTCCTCCTTTTTACGAAAAAATGTTAGATAAAAACTTTTTTCAAAAATCTTTATATCAGAAATATTATTTAATTAAAAACAATATACTTTTTTTAGGAACCCCTATTTACGATTATAATAAAAATCCTATAGCAGTTTATGTGGCATGTTTTAAACTACCTTCTTTCTTTTTACAAAAATTGAGTTCTACAATATTTATAATTTTCTCTATTCTTATTCCTTTAAATATTTTTTATCTAATCGTGCTCAACGCAGAAGTCATAAAACCTCTTAGATTTATTAATGCCGAATTAAAATTCATAGAAGAAATAATTGGACAAAGTTTAATAACTTTTTCAGATGAAATAAAAATAGAAAAATTATTCACAGGAACTTCTAAAGAAATAAACCTCTTAATTAAAAGAATTTATAAAATAATAGAAAAAATGAAAGATGTAATATCTTTCCGACATACCATTGAAAAAGAAAAAAATTCTCGCGATATTTTTTTACGTCTTTCATACTTATTAAAACACAAATTCAATTTAAAAAATTTTATAATTTTTGAAATATCTAACAGTTTAAACAAAATGACTCCTGTTATAAAACATCTTACAAATTTTAAAGAAACAGAAATAGAACTTTGTAAAAATCCAGAATCCTGTCATGTAGTTCAAACAATGGGAATAGCTTCTAATTTTAAAGCCGAAGAAATATGCTTATACGTAAACAAAAAAAAACAGCATACCCATAAATATCTATGCCTCCCTATAAAATCAGAAAATAAAGTTATCGCAGTGGTCTGTATATGTCTGGAAAAAAATACAGATATAGAAGAA
>CAZWTB010000088.1:0-9358 GCA_964636875.1 uncultured Thermodesulfatator sp. | reverse complement strand
CTTCTTTTGTAAGAAGATACTTTTCTTCTGTTGGAAGCTGAAGAGTATAACCAAGTGCTGCTATCCCTCTTGGAATAATAGAAACTCTATGATCTTTTTCCTGTGGAGTAAGAACAGAGGCTACTATTGCGTGTCCTGCTTCATGATAGGCAATCCTCTTTTTTTCTTCTGGAGAAAGATACCTGTTTTTCTTCGCAAGTCCTGCAATAACTCTGTCTATTGCTTCTTCAAAATCTTCCATTTCAACCGCGTCTTTTCCTTTTCTTCCTGCAAGAAGCGCTGCTTCATTAACTATATTCGCAAGATCTGCTCCAACCATTCCCGGCGTTCTTGCAGCAATAATCTTTAAGTCAACATCAGAAGCGAGTTTTATGTTCCTGCAGTGCAGTTTTAAAATCTCCTCTCTACCTTTTAAATCCGGTCTATCTACAACAATCACTCTGTCAAAGCGCCCGGGTCTTAAAAGAGCAGGATCCAAAATTTCTGGTCTATTTGTTGCTGCAATTATTATCACTCCTTTTTTAGGATCAAATCCATCCATTTCAGTTAAAAGCTGGGTTAATGTGTGTTCTCTTTCTTCTGTTCCTCCCACAGGAGAAACACCCCTTACTCTTCCCACAGCGTCTATCTCATCTATAAAAATTATGCAGGGAGCCATTTTTTCTGCCTGGGAAAAAAGATCTCTAACCCTTGCTGCTCCCACTCCAACAAACATTTCCACAAAAGAAGAACCAGATATGGAAATAAAAGGAACACCCGCTTCTCCTGCAACAGCTCTTGCAAGAAGGGTCTTTCCTGTTCCAGGAGGCCCAACAAGCAAAACACCTTTCGGTATTTTGCCCCCAAGTTTAGTAAATCTCTCAGGATTTTTTAGAAACTCTATTATTTCTCTTAATTCTTCCACTGCTTCTTCAACCCCAGCTACATCCTTAAATGTTACCTCTATTTCGTTTTCTACATAAATCCTGGCTCTGCTCTTCCCAAACCCCATTATTCCACCTTCTGGAGGTGCAAACTTTTTAAGAATAAAAAACCAGAACACCAGAAAAAGAAATAATGGAAAAAACCAAGAAAAAAGAGTTACCCACTTATTATCACCAGTCTTGAAATCGTAATTTATTTTCTTCTTTTCCAAAATTTTTATAAGCTCTGAATCATATCCTCTTGAAGTTTTAAAATAACTTCCAAGGCGTATGGAAGGAGTTTTTCTAAGTTTACGAAGTTCTTCTATTGCTCCTTGTTTGAACTTTCCAAGTATTTCGTGTTTTTTTATTACCAGATCATCAACAAGCCCTTTTTCCAAAAGATTTCTAAATTCACTATAAGTGATTCTTTGATAACGAAGATAATCCCTCTCTATAAACAATAAAAGCACTGCAAGAAAAAAACCCAAATAAAACAAAAAAATTAGTTTTTGATTTTTCTCCATTAATCGTTTTTAAGTTGCCCCTGTCCTGTTGATTCTAATACAGAAAACCAAAATCTACTGTGAAGGTTTACCTGCTTTCTTCTTTTTACAGCCTCTTTCAATGGTATGTGCACAAATTGATCATGGAGATAACTTATCATTATTCCTGTTTTTCCAGCCATACCAGCATGCACAGCATACTGCCCGAGAAATCCACAATAAATTCTATCCTCGGTATTTGCCGGCACACTCCTTATAATATAACTCGGATCAATATAACGAATTACAACCTCTATTCCTTTGTTTTTAAAGTGTTCTGCAATCTTGTCTTTTAAAAACTTTCCAATATCACCAAGTTTAATATTTCCAGAAGCATCATATTCTGGAGGATCTTTTTGAACATATTTCTGTCCGGCTCCTTCTGCAACAACAATTACAGCATGTTTTCTTTTCTTAAGTCTTCTTTCAAGTTCAGCAAGAAGACCTTTTTCTCCCTCTATATCAAAGTCCATCTCAGGAATAAGACAGAAGTTAACTTCTTTTGTGGCAAGAGTTGCTGCAGCTGCTATAAATCCAGAATGCCTTCCCATAAGTTTAACAAGCCCTATTCCATTAGGAACAGCTATTGCCTCTGTATGCGCACACCTTATAGCATTGCAGGCAAGCCCAACCGCTGTGTCAAATCCAAAAGTCTTTGAAACAAGCCAGATGTCGTTGTCTATGGTCTTGGGAACTGCTACAACAGCTATCTTAAGTCCCCTCTTACTAATCTCTTCTTTTATTTTATAAGCTGCTCTAAAAGTTCCGTCTCCCCCTATCATAAACAGGATTTGAATGTTCATCCTCTCAAGAGTATCAACTATTTCATCTATTGGCTGATGACCGCGAGAAGTCCCTAAGAAAGTTCCTCCCATAGTGTGTATGTCCTTTACTACCTCAGGGGTAAGCTCAACTACCTTGTGCCCATACTTCGGAATAAATCCTTGAAGTCCATACTTAAACCCTATTATCTTATCCACCCCGTAAGAATAATAAAGCGTCATAACTATAGAACGAATAACATCGTTAATCCCTGGACAGAGCCCTCCACAGGTAACAATCCCTGCTTTTACCTTGGAAGGATCAAAATAAATGTAAGGTCTTGGTCCTGCAAGCTCAAGAGAAGGAGCTTCTTTTCCCTCTGCAAGCATGTCCTTTAAATATTCATAACTCACCCTGAGACTTATCCTGTTTTCGTCTGTTACAAAACAAACTGAAGAAAGTTTTATAGGATTGGGAATCTTACAAGGTCCCAGGTTCTCTACCTGCGTATCTATATCCTCCAAAATTTCCTCTGCAAATTCAAGAGGATTATACTCCTGCATTTCTTCCCTCCTTTTTGATAAAATTTTTATTATATTTTATTTTAACTTTTTTACCCTTACTCTTACTGCTTCTGCATGACAAAAAAGATTTTCCTTTTCAGCAAGAAGCATTACTTTTTCAGCATCTTTAAGCAATGCTTCCTCTGAATATTTAAGAAAATTGACCTTTTTCAAAAACTTATCCACAGAAAGAGAAGAGCAAAACCTTGCAAATCCCATGGTAGGTAAAACATGGTTTGGTCCTGCTATGTAATCTCCCATTGCCTCAGGAGTATAACTTCCCAGAAAAACAGCTCCAGCATTTTTAACAAGCCCTAAAGCCTCCACAGGCTCTTTTACCATTAGCTCAAGATGTTCAGGAGCTATAAGATTGGCAAGCTCTATTGCTTTTTCAATATCCTCTACAACAAAAATTCCTCCTTTTTTAAAAAGGGCACTTTCAACTATTTCTTTTCTTGGAACTTCTTTTACAAGCTTTTCTGCAAGTTCTTTTACTTCCTTTGCAAGCTCTTCTGAAGTGGTTATTAAAAGAGGAAGGCTCATGGGATCATGCTCTGCCTGAGCAAAAAGATCCCACACAACAAATTCAGGATCTGCACTTTCATCTGCAACTATCAAAACTTCACTTGGTCCTGCAATAATGTCTATTCCTGTAAAAGCAGAAACAAGCTTTTTAGCAACTGTAACATATATATTCCCTGGTCCACAGATCACATCCACTTTTGGGATGCTCTCAGTTCCATAAGCAAGAGCAAAAATAGACCAGGGACCTCCTACTTTGTATATTTCGTCAACTCCTGCCTCTTTTCCTGCAACAAGAAGAGCTGGATGAAGTCCTCCTTCTTTTCTCGGAGGAGAAACCATAACTACCTTTTCAACTCCTGCAATCTTAGCAGGAACAGCAGTCATTAAAACCGTGGAGATAAGAGGCGTCTCTCCACCTTTTCCTCCAGGAATATAAAGTCCTGCTCTTTCAACTGCTCTTACAACCTGCCCACGAAAAATTCCATCCTTCCACTCAAACCACGACTCAGGTTTCCCCTTTTCGTGGAAACTTCTTATTCTTTCTATACCGTATCTTATAGCCTCAAGAAGCTCCTCCGAAACTTCTTCGTAAGCCTTCTCTATTTCTTCCTCACTTACTTTAAAGTCCTCTATAAGAACTCCGTCAAATTTTTTCGTAAACTCCTTTAAAGCCCTGTCTCCTTTTTTTAAAACTTCTTTACCAATTTTTTTTACTTCCTTTTCTATTTTTTCAGGAAATTCCTCAGCTCTGTTAATAAGTTTTTGTAAAAACTTTTCTCCTTTATCTGAAGGATAGGTAAAAATCCTGAGCCCCATTTTAAAACCTCTTTTAAAAAAATTTTACCAGTTTTTAAAAGGAGATTGCCAGCTTTCTTTTAACTCTTTGATAGGAGACTTAATGATAGTGTTTCCGGAAAGCCCTTTTACAATTAAAACAGGCTCTGCTATCACCTCACCAATTAAGGCAAATGGTATACCTTCCATGAGTTTTTCAAAATCTCTGAGTTTTTCTTTTTTAACACTAACAAGGATTCTGCCAGCACTTTCTGAAAAAAGTATAAAGTCATCTCTTTTTTCTCCCTGATAGGGAATTGCACTTAAATCTACTGCAATTCCATATCCTCCTGAAAAAGCCTTTTCAGCAAGAGCCACCCCGAGTCCACCGTCTGAAAGATCGTGAGCAGATTCAACGAGCCCAAAGTAAATAGCATCCCTGAGCTTTAAGTAAATTTTTTTGTTTAAAACTGGATCAGGCTTGGGAACAGATCCTCCATAAATTCCAAGATAGGAAAAGTATTCAGAACCTGCAAGTTCATCCTTGGTAATTCCTAAGATAAAGATAAGGTCTCCTGGATTTTTTACTTCCATGGTTTGAGCAAGTTCAACTTTGGGGATCTTTGCAACAACTGAGAAGAGGAGGGTAGGGGGAATAGATATTTTCAGACTTCCATCGTTAAGAATTGTGCCAACTCCATAAGGATTAGGTTTTTCAGGATCAAGTCCAAGTCCCATTAAATAGTCGTTTTTCATAGAGTCTTTTCCAGAAATACAGGGAACTCCGTAAGTTCTGGTAAATTCGTAAAGAGCCATATTTGCCCTTACAAGCTGAGCGAGTTTATACTTTCCATCCGGAGTTTTTTCACTTTCAATTGGATCGCACCAGCAGAAGTTATCAAGCCCTGCCATGTGTTCAAGATCCGCACCAACACATACCGCATTTCTTACAGCTTCATCTATAGCATTTGCAGCCATCCAGTATGTGTCGTAATCCGAAAACTTCGGACATATACCATGAGCAACCACTATCCCCGCATCAGATTCAAGATCGTATCTTATAACTGCTGCATCACTTGGACCATCGTTATTTATTCCAACAAGCGGTTTTACAACACTTCCTCCCTGAACTTCATGGTCATATTGTCTTACCACATACTCTTTTGAACACACATTGTATCTTGAAAGCAGGTCTTTTAAAATTCTTTCGCAATCTTCAGGAGGTTCTACCTGGGGTTTTTCAGGATAATCAGGTTTTTTCCACACTGCAGAAAGCTTCATCTGAGGAACACCTTCATGCAGAAAATCAAGAGGTAAAAGTCCGACGGTTTTTCCATCATACAAAACATGAAAATAGCCGGTATTTGTAAATCTTCCCAGAACACTAACAAGAACCCCCATTTTCTCTGCAAGCTTTAAAAATTCTTCAAGTTTTTCAGGAGGAACTGCAAGGGTCATTCTTTCCTGGCTTTCTGAGAGAAAAATCTCCCAGGGTAGAAGTCCCGGGTATTTAAGAGGAGCTTTAGCAAGATCTATTTCTGCTCCTCCGCTTTCTTTTGCCATTTCTCCAACAGAGCAGGAAAGTCCGCCGGCACCATTGTCTGTGATGGAGTTGTAAAGCTCTTTATCTCTTGCAATAAGAAGAAAATCAACAAGTTTTTTCTGGGTTATGGGGTCTCCTATTTGAACTGCTGTTGCAGGAGAACCTTCGTGAAGAGCCTCAGAAGAAAAAGTTGCTCCGTGAATTCCGTCTTTTCCTATTTTTCCACCTGCCATAACAACATAATCACCTGGTTTTGCCCCCTTTTCCCAGCTTGGTTTTTTGTTTATGTAAAGAGGTAGAAGCCCACCTGTGCCACAATAAACAAGGGGTTTCCCAAGATAACGGGGATCAAAAACTATAGAACCGTTTACAGTGGGAATTCCACTCTGATTTCCTCCATGTTCAACTCCCTGCCTTACTCCTTCAAAAATTCTTTTGGGATGAAGAATTCTTGGAGGAAGAGGTTTATCCCAATCAGGAGGAGCAAAGCAAAACACATCCGTGTTAAAAATGAGTTTAGCTCCCTTTCCTGTTCCAAGAGGATCTCTGTTAACTCCAACTATTCCTGTTAAAGCACCTCCATAAGGATCCAGAGCAGAGGGACTGTTGTGAGTCTCAACCTTAAAAGCAAGTGCCCACCTGTCGTCAAGCTTAATAACACCTGCATTGTCAATAAAAATAGAAAGACAAAAGTCCTTCTTTCCTTTTTCTTTTCTTATCTCTTCTGTGCCCTTTCTTATATAAGTGTTAAACAAACTATCTATAACCAGTTCCTCACCTGTTTCTTCGTCTTTATAAGTGATTTTTGCATTAAATATTTTATGTTTGCAATGTTCTGACCATGTTTGAGCGAGACTTTCAAGCTCCACATCTGTTATTGCTTCATCAAGTCCAAATTTTTTCCTCAGTTCAATAAAGTCCTTCCTGCTGTAATATTTTTTTATAGTCTGCATCTCCTCAAGATTTAAAGCAAGAAGCCTTTCCTTAGAGAGTTTTATTAGCTCTTCATCTGAAAAATCTTTTAAATAAAACTTTTCAACTTTTGGAGGAAAGTATTCAGTAACTCTTGGCACAGGATAACTTAAACCATTTTTCAGAAATTCCTCAGCAGAAAGAATGAACCACCTTTCTATAAGCTCATTTGCGAGAAGTTCTTTTGCAATTTTTTCTACTTCCTCTTTACTGAGGGAACCTTTTATAAGGTATTGCCGGGCAAAATAAACACCTTCTTTTGAAGAATCAAGGGGTCTTTCAAGAACATAGCTTAAAGCTTCTTCTGCTGTTTTTCCCTCGTTATCAGTAACTCCAGGACGATAACCAACTTCTATCACCCAATCAAAGGAAAAGTCAAACTTTGAAATCACAGGAGAATTGAGTGAATAAGTTTGAATAACTGGATCACAGAGTGCTGATTCTATAAACTTTTTTATTACATCCTCAGAAAATTCTCCTTCCACGAGATAAACTTTAACAAACCTGACATCGTTGGCAGGAATTTTAAGATCTTCCTGAATTCTTTTTTTTGTTTTTAATCCACTGACATCCTTAAGACCTTTTTTCGTTGTGACTTCTATTCTCCATACCTTCATACTTTTCAATATATCATTTTATTTTGATAAAACAAGTGTTTAACGCTTTATTTCTCTATAAAAATTTTTACATCCCCTTCTTTGTTAAGCACATTCACAACCACATCTTTTTCGTAGCGTTTAAAGTGAAGATCAACTCTGCCTTTTTTAAGTTTTAGGTTCTGAATCCATACTTCCTGAAGAAAAGGGGGAAGAGTAGGGTAGTGGAGAAAGAGATGATTTTCTTTAAAATTTATTCCAAGGCAGGCTTGAAGCATGAAGAAAACGGTTCCAGCAGACCAGGCTTGAGGATGGCAGGCAACTGGATAGTGAGTAGGTCCTTCGTTTGGGCGCCTTCTAAATCCGCAGAAAAGCTCTGGAATTCTGTGAAGTTTAAAAAATGTGCTTGCTTCAAAAAGGGATTGAAGAAGTTTTAAGGTATAATTTTTAAGTCTGTATTTTGCAAAACCGTAGGCAATGATTGCATTATCATGAGGCCAGACAGAACCATTGTGATAGGAAAGAGGATTAAATCTTTTTTCAAGAGAAGAAAGAGTCCTGATGCCCCAGCCTGAAAAGAAGTGTTTTTCAAAAAAGAGTTCCCCAAGTTTTCTTGCTCTTGAAGACTCTACTGCTTTTGCAAAAAGGAGATGTCCTGCATTGCTCGTTCTTACTTTGCAGGGTCTTTTTTTTCCATCAAGAGCAAGGGCATAACAACCTATTTCTTCACACCAAAAAGCTTCTTCAATATTTTTCTTTAGCTCCTTTGCTTCTTTTCTCCACTTTTGTGCAAGTTCTTTTTTATCCAGTGCTTCAGCAAGTTTTGCTGCTTTTCTTTTAGCATAATAAACATAACCCTGAACTTCAACAAGTGCTATTGGAGGTTCTGGGAAAGATCCATCTTCGTAAAAAACACTGTCAAAAGAATCTTTCCACCCTTTGTTAATAAGTCCTTTTTCAGAAGGAACATATTCTACAAATCCGTCTCCATCCAGATCTCCGTATTTTTTTATCCACTCCATTGCAAGAACTATATTTTCCCAGATTTTTCTTATAAATTCAACATCGCCTGTTCTTTCCAGATATTTTCCAGCAAGAATAACAAAAAGAGGAGTTGCATCAACACTTCCATAATATAGAGCAAAAGGGATTTCTCCTGCTGAGGCAAGTTCTCCTTTTCTTATTTCGTGAATTATTTTTCCTGGTTCTGCATCCTTTTCAGGATCAAACTCTTTTGCCTGAGTTTCTGCAAGAAAAGCAAGGGTTCCTTTTGCAATTTCAGGATTTATCCAGAGGCACTCAAGTGCAGTAATAATTGCGTCTCTACCAAATGGAGTGGTAAACCAGGGGATTCCTGCAAAAGGGTAGGGTCCTTTTTCAGTTTCAGTAAGAAGCATTATTATATCTGCAAGAGAACGCTTAAGCCACTGATTAAACTGCTCATTAGAAGTAGAAATTTTGCATGTGCTTTCTTCCCAGCGTTTTAAACGATGGGTTATGTAAAAAAGAGCTTTTTTATAAGAAAGCTCTTCTGGTTTTTCTTCTCCAACAAGGCAGTGAATCACTACATGCAAAGTATAACTCTCTTTGGGCTTTAATTTTATTTTAAACTCAGCCTGTTTTGAACTCAAATTAATCGGGGGATGAGAAAAGACTATCTGGGTTTTTCTGACAACTCCGTCAATTCCTTTATAACCAAAAACTATCTTAGTTTTGTCGGTCAAAGGAGAAAGAAATTCTCCTCTTTGTTTTCTTTTAAAGCCTCTTATTTCAAATATATCTGCAAAGTCTCCCTCAAAAAAGAAGGAAAGAATAAATTCTATAGGGGAGAGAGAAAAGTTTTCTATGTGAATTCTTTCGTAGCAGGAGTTTTTGTAGAGAAACTTGTTTCTTAAAATATGAACACAACCTTTTGGAATAACGAGCTTTTCGTTAAGAAAAATATCAGGATTAGTAAGGTCTATGGTAAAAAGAGTGTTATCTTCTTTTATTGCTGAACTTAAAAGAACAGGGCGAAAGGAATAAAGAAATAGTTCGTATCTTGAAAGGAAGCGAGTTC
Source organism: uncultured Thermodesulfatator sp. (assembly GCA_964636875.1). Classification (GTDB taxonomy): domain Bacteria; phylum Desulfobacterota; class Thermodesulfobacteria; order Thermodesulfobacteriales; family Thermodesulfobacteriaceae; genus Thermodesulfobacterium. The sequence goes on along the minus strand of CAZWTB010000088.1, from coordinate 117 downwards.
CTTTATAATAAAGTCCTTCTTCACCACCAGCTTCAATATTTCCAAGAGCATCAAATATAGCAAAACTTTCTTCACTTTTTAAAGTATAAGTTTCATTTTCTCTTAATGTGCTCACCT
>CAZWTB010000087.1:0-3088 GCA_964636875.1 uncultured Thermodesulfatator sp. | reverse complement strand
TTCCAAAGCCGTTTTTACCGGGGGTTCCTTCAACTGGATCACCAGCTGCATCTGTTGCTTTAAAGAGGTTTCTTCCGACTGCATAAAGTCCTGCTGGATTTGGGAAGTCGTAAAGGAGAAGCTGGGATTGAGCAAGAACTTCTCCATTTGGGCCAAGTGCAGTAATTACTCCGTCTGGAGTTACTTCTATTTTTACTGTTCCAGTAGGAACTGCAAATTCTGGCTGAAGTCTTGCTCCATCAGCAGTAACTATATAGCCATCTCTATCAATTTTAAAGTTACCTGCTCTTGTGTAATATTCCTGTCCTCCCATAAGGACTTTAAAAAATCCTCTTCCTTCTATTGCCCAGTCAAGTTCCTGATTGGTTAGTTCGTATTCACCCTGGGTAAAGATTTTGGAAACAGCTACTGGTCTTACACCGAGTCCTATCTGCATTCCCACAGGAACCTGAGTTCCATCAGCAGTAAGTGCTCCTGCGAGTTTGAGATTCTGATAAAAGAGGTCTTCAAAATCAACCCTACTCTTTTTAAAACCAGGGGTATTTACATTGGAAAGATTATTTGCGATGACATCAAGTTGAAGCTGTTGCCCCTGCATCCCTGTTGCAGCTGTCCACAACGCCCTAATCATGTTTTAATCCCTCCTTCTATCTTCTTGCTATTTCTATAAGCCTATGTTCTGTTTCATCTATGGAAATAACTGACTTTTGCACGGATTCAAAAGCCCTCTGAATTTCAATAAGTTTAACCATTTCTCTTACAGGATTTACATTTGATTTTTCCACAAATCCCTGTCTTATTTCGTAATTCTTAGCAGGTATCTCCTTTGCACCATTTGCAACAAAAAGGTTCTGTCCTATTTTTCTTAGTTTGCTGAGATCGTCAAAAGTAACCACATCAAGTTTTCCAACTTCTGTTCCATCAATGGAAAGGATTCCTTCTGGAGAAACCCGAAGTTTTATGTTATTCATGGTAATAAGCCCTCCTTTAGCAAGGCCTGGATCAAGCACAAGAGGAGCACCATTTACAAGAACAGGATAACCATCTGGTGTAACAAGTCTTCTCTGAGAATCAAGGGTAAAGTTCCCAGCTCTTGTATAAGCAATACCATCAGGAGTTTTTACCTTAAAAAAGCCTTCACCAACTATTGCAAAGTGAAGAGGATTACCAGTTGGTTCAATATCTCCCTGGGTAAACCTTGTATAAGGAACTGTTTCTTTAAAGATACGATAGTAGCGAGGACCTATTTTTCTCATAAAGACCTCTCTAAATTCAAGTCCGTCTTCTTTGTAGCCAGGGGTGTCAATGTTTGCAAGGTTATTTGTTGTAACAGTTAGTTTACGATTAAGTAGCTGTCCTGCTTCAAGTGCTTCAAGAAGTCCAAGTTGCGGGTTAATTCTTAAACCACTCATAACTTTCTCCTTAAGTTTCTATTAAAGATTGTATCAAAAATCATACCATCTGAATGGGATAATTTTAAAAAATAAAACTCTGGGAAACTTATGAATTTTGTTTGTAAAAAGTTTTTTGGAAATATAAGGAAAAAATTTCACCATTAAGAAGTGAGGGAATGAGGAAAATTTTTCCGTCAATTTTTTGACTGCTCAGGTGTTTTTCAAAATTTGGATGAATTTGGATTTTAATTCGCTATAGAAATAACATAACATAGAAATAAATAGAATTTTAATGTGAAAGATGTCGAAATTTAGAAAGCAATTAATTGAAATTATTAAAAATGAATTTAAAATGCTTTAAAAAGAGACATGTTTAAATAAAGGGTTGGTAGTAGTTAAAATTTAGATTGTGAGAAAGTAAGAGATAGGTGTTATGATAGTTCTGGTTCTGGGGGGAGCTAAAAGTGGAAAAACAAAATACGCCATACAATATGCGGAAGAATTATTTCTTTCGAATTTTTATTATATAGCAACAGCTATTCCCTTTGATAAAGAAATGGAGGAAAAAATCAAAAGACATCAGGAAGAAAGAGGAGATAAATGGAAACTTATAGAAGAGCCTTTTAATTTACACGAAATTTTAAAAAATGTGGAGGATAATAGTGTTATTTTAATAGACTGTCTTACAATTTGGCTTACTAATATAATACATGAGGAAAAAAATGTAGATGAATATACAGAAAAATTTTTACAAGTGCTAAAGAGGTATCAAAAACATCCAGATATTTATATAATATGTGTGGCTAATGAAGTAGGACTTGGAATAGTGCCTGATTTTCCTCTGGGAAGAAAATTTAGAGATCTGGCAGGTGTTTTAAATCAAAAAGTTGCTGAAATTGCTGATGAAGTATATTTTATAATTGCAGGGTGTCCGGTTATTTTGAAATCTTGAAATTATTTTTTAGATCTGCAGGAGGTTGTTAAAAGGAAAAATTGGTTTATAATATTATTTAGATAAAACGGGGCGTAGCGCAGCCTGGGAGCGCACCTGCCTTGGGAGCAGGGGGTCGGAGGTTCAAATCCTCTCGCCCCGACCACTAATTTCTTTTTATATCTCAATATAATCAAAAATATTTTGTTTTCATTTATCTTTTTAATAAAATCTGGTAAAAATAGCTTTCATTTGGTAAAATTGTGTTTAAGTTCGTTTAAAAGCTTAGAGTTATTAAAAGTGTCAAAAGAAAAACACAGGATAGACAAAGTTACAAAATTCGCCACTTCTGTTACTATAGCGGTTTTTATAAGCAGAATCCTCGGACTTGTAAGGGAACAGGTTCTTGCTTATTTTTTTGGAGCAGGACTCAGTATGGATGCCTTTGTTGTTGCTTACAGAATTCCAAATCTTCTCAGAGACCTCTTTGCAGAAGGAGCCCTTGCCTCTGCCTTTGTAAAAGTTTTCAGTTCAATTATGGAAAAAAAAGGGAAAAAAAACGCCTTTCTTACAGCCTCAACTCTCCTTTCTAACTTTTTTATAATTTTAATAATCACAGTTTTAATTGGTATCATTTTTTCTCCAGAAATAGTTTCCCTGATAGCTCCAGATTTTAAACAGAACTTTTATAAATTTTCCCTGACTGTAAACCTGACCCGCATAATGATGCCCTTTCTTCTTTTAATCAGTCTTTCTTCAATTT
>CAZWTB010000086.1:0-1980 GCA_964636875.1 uncultured Thermodesulfatator sp. | reverse complement strand
TGCTTACAGTGGAGGAAAATGTAGAGTATGTGCTTTTACTTCAAAAAATAGAGGCTTCTGAAAGAATTCAAAAAGTAAGGGATGTGCTTGAGAAAGTGGGACTTAAAGGGCTTGAAAAGAGATTTCCTCCTCAACTTTCAGGAGGTCAGCAGCAAAGAGTCGCCATTGCAAGAGCAATTGTTCACGAACCTAAGATCGTGCTTGCAGACGAACCAACCGCAAACCTTGATACAGAAACAGGTAAAAACATTCTAAAACTTATGAAAAAACTAAACAAGGAGAAAAATATAACTTTTCTTTTTTCAACCCATGATCCACTTATTATGGAAGAAGCAGAAAGACTTATACTTTTAAGGGATGGAGAGATTGTTGAAGAAAAGAAAAACTTTTAGTTTCAGGGAAAAATTTTGTTTTTTGCTGTTTTTCTTTTTAGTGTTTTTTTTCTGTTTTTCAGCAGGTGCCTGGGAGATAAAAAAATATCAGATGGAAATAAACGGTATTGCTGAAGGTGGAAGCATCCTCCTAAAAGAAGAAAATCAAAATTTGAAGAAAATAATGTGGTCCCATCTCAGAATAAAAGTTAAAAAAGAAAAAAATACTTATACTGCTTTTCTGTCTTATGAAATTTTTCCTGTTTATGCATTTAATAAAAATGCAGAAATCCCTGTGTTTTATACGAGTTTAAAGGACTATAGAATTTTTGATATTTCAGAAAAACTTTTTTCTGAAGAAAGAGCACAAATTTTGCAAAATTTAAATCGATGTTATTATCGGAGATTTTACCAGAGTGTGGAGTTTAGTGCAGGAAGACAGATAATTTCTCTGGGGACTGCAAAAGGGATTTCTCCTGTGGAGATTTTTACAGGTTTGAAAAACTTTTCACTTGAAGATGAGGAACCTTTTGGAGTGGATTCTTTCTGGATAAAAAAGTATTTTTCTGTAAAAGATACTGAGGTTGAAATTCAGACAGGGGTAGTAATGGGTAAGAAAAAAGTTTTAAAAAATGGAGGCTTTTTTGTAAAAGGATATTATCCTTCTGAAAAAGGCGATTTTAAATTAATAGGACTGAAAGCGAAAGACTGGTATGCACTGGGATTTGGAGCGTATCTTCCTGTTAAAAAAGCCGGTTTCTGGATTGACTCCGGGTTGTTTTTAAAATCTTCTAAGGTTTACTTTAGAAATGCCTCAGGAGTAGAACATTTGTTTTTTCAAAAAGTTTATATATTTGTGGAATACTATTACAATCAAGCAAAAGAAAAAATTTTAGAAATTACTTTTCAACCATCAGAAAAAAATTATCTCATAGCAGGTTTAAATTGGAGCAAAGACATATTTGAAACTTCATTTTTTGGAGGAAAGGGTTTTGATTCAGAAGAATATTTTTTCCAGGTTAAAGAAGAAATTTCTCTTGGAGAAAATCTGTTTCTGGTAGCTGGTGGACTTGGCACAAACTCCCAAAAATTCTTCTTCTTAAAGTTTAAGTATTATTATTGAAATTATTTAAGTATAAGATTGATTAAATTAAAAAATTTTTTTTAATGATGGGGAATAATTGAACAACTTCTCAAAATTTAAATAAATTTAATGTCGAAGTTAAAATTAAAAAATCTTTCCTATCCTTGCAGAAGCTGAAGCTCCGGGTAATTCTGCTACTACAAGAAAAATACAATATCGCTGAACAAATTGTTTACTTGTCGAAAATAAGATATAAAAGTTTTTAAAAGCCTATACCCTCTCCCACTTTACCTCTTTTACCTTTCTCTCTGCTGGGTCAAAACTCACTCCAAAAAGATAAATCGGCTTACCTTCTCTGAAAAACCTCTCGTGATACCCTCTCTCCTTTATCTGCTCTATCGCCTTCTCCGCTGAAATCCCCGCCTTAAACTCAAATATAAATATCTTATCAGGATATCGAACTACCATGTCAAGCCTGCCTCTGTGCGTTAAAAGCTCCGACTCAACATGATAACCCAGAATGTT
>CAZWTB010000085.1:0-2150 GCA_964636875.1 uncultured Thermodesulfatator sp. | reverse complement strand
CTTGGTAAAAAAGTAAATCTTCATCTTGAAGGAACAGAAACAGAACTTGATAAATCCATCATTGATGCAATAAAGGATCCTCTTACTCACCTGGTTAGAAATGCAATAGATCATGGTATAGAACCTCCTGACATAAGGGTTCAGGTTGGAAAAACTCCAGAAGGGAATCTCGTTTTAAGAGCTTATCAGGAAGGTGGGCAGGTTATAATTGAAATAGAAGATGATGGAAAGGGAATAGACATAGAAAAAATAAGACAGAAGGCAATAGAAAAGGGATTTCTTACTCCTGAAGAAGCAAAAGTTGCTTCTGAAAAAGAACTTCTTGCCCTTATTTTTAAACCGGGCTTTTCCACGGCAGAAAAAGTTACCCAGGTTTCTGGACGCGGAGTTGGAATGGATGTTGTTAAGACAAATATTGAGAAGCTCGGAGGTTCCATAGAAATAAATACTGTTCTTGGAAAGGGAACCACTGTAAGAATCAAGATACCTTTAACCCTTGCAATTATTCCTGCGCTTATTGTTACTTCTGGAGACTTCCGTTATGCAATACCTCAGGTGAACCTCAAGGAACTTATAAGTATCAATCCCCAGCAGGACATCCTTAAAATTGGGGACACTGAATTTTACAGACTGAGAGGAGAAATCATCCCTGTTTTAAGACTTTCTACTATTTTAAAAACAAACGGCAGAACCGAAGAAGAAAAGAACCTTGTTGTTCTGACTACAGGTGAGAGATACATAGGGCTTCTCGTTGATCAGATTCTTGATTCCGAGGAAATAGTTGTAAAGCCTCTTGGAAAGTGGTTTAAGAACATACCCATTTATTCTGGTGCAACCATTATGGGAGACGGAAAACTTGCTCTTATTCTTGACATAGTAGGATTTTCAACCTACATCGGTCTCAGCATAGAAGAACTCGAAAAAGGATACGAGGAAGCAGAAGTTATAAAGAAGAGTTCTGCAGAAGAAACTCAATTTGTGCTTCTCTTTAATGTTGGAGAAGAGATTCTTGCAATTCCCCTTGCACTTATTGCAAGGCTTGACAAGATAAAGGCTGATGAACTCCAATACATCGGTGGAAAAGAGGTTATAGTTTATAATGATAAGGTAATTCCTGTTATTCGTCTTGAAAACTACCTGCCTCTTCAGGGACTGCCTCCTCAGGAATATTACAACATTCTCTTCTTTACAGAAAGAGACAAAACCTGTGGAATTCTCTGTTCTAACATAGTTGATACCATAGAGACCACTCTTGAAATTGAAGAAGGACTTTACAATCATCCTGGAATACTGGGGCACAGGATAATAGACGGAAAGACGGTGCTTTTTATAGACATTTATAAAGTTATAGAAATGTATGACCCAGAGTGGTTTATTGTAAAGAGAGAAGAAGAAGAGGTAGGACCTGCAAGAGTTCTCCTTGCAGAGGATTCTCCGTTCTTCAGAAACATGGTTACGAATTATCTTACTGGAGCTGGATATGAGGTTGAATCAGCTGAAAACGGAAAGGTTGCTCTTGAAAAACTTAAGGCTGATCCCAACTTTGATATTATTGTAACAGACCTTGAAATGCCGGAGATGGATGGATTTGATCTTATAAAAGCAGTTAGAGAGATGCCGGAGTTTAAAGACCTTCCTATTCTGGTGCTAACTTCTCTTAGTGGAGAAGACATAAAGAGAAAAGTTTTTGAGCTTGGGGCAAATGCCTATGAAATAAAACTTGAAAGAGAAAAGGTTTTGAGAAGTATTGAAGAGCTTCTTGAGCAGAAAAGAGCTAAAAAAGCAGCTTAAAGAAATTAAAACTGCTGACGAAAAATAAATAAAAAATAGAATTTAAAAAAGTTATGATTGAATACGAATTTAGGAATTTTAATTCTTTTCAGGAGCTAAAACAATTTTTTAGAAAAGAGGTAAAGAAACTACATCCTGATAGAGGAGGAAATCCTGAGGAGTTTTTGCGTTTTATAAAGTGGTATGAGAGTTTTTCAGAAGCATTCAGGAATTCTCAGCAGGTAGAGATTGTTAAAAATTGTCCCACCAGGGGGAATTACTTTTTTAAAATTCTGGAGCTCAGTGTTGAAGAGGTTGCACTTGGAGGGAAGAAAAAGATTAAGGTTCCGGGTGCAGAGGTAGTGTGTCCGTCCTGTAGG
>CAZWTB010000084.1:0-20781 GCA_964636875.1 uncultured Thermodesulfatator sp. | reverse complement strand
AAAGGAATACATTGTTATAGATGGACCTCCTGGTGTGGGATGTCCTGTTATGGCTTCAATTACAGGGGTAAAGCTTGCAGTTGTGGTTACAGAACCAACTCTCTCAGGTCTTCACGACCTTGAAAGAGTTTTAAAAATATGTCAGCACTTTAAAGTGCCTGCAAAAGTTATAATAAATAAGTTTGACCTTAACGAAAAACTGTCTTCAGAAATAGAAAGCAAAATTCCTGAGCTTGGAGGAGAATTTCTTGGAAAAATTCCCTTTTCTCAGGATATAGTCGAATCAGTAAGACAGGGGGTTCCGTTTCTAAAATTTTCTAAAAATTCCATTTCTCAGACAGTTCTATCCATTTGTGAAAAAGTAAGAAAATACCTTGGATAAGCAGTTATTTTTTAAAAGTAGATAAGTTTAATATTTTATAAAAATCTATTTGACTTCTAAATAGAAATAAAATATAATTTGAAGAGAAATTGAGTTTGAATCTTTTTAAAAGTTTTAAAAAGGTTTAAAGGGGGAGAAGGATGGGTGAAGAAAAAGGCAAAGGTTTAAAGTTGGGGGTTGTGCTTTGTAGTTGTGGAGGGGTCCTTGAAGAAAAGATAGATTTTAAAAAATTGAAGGAGCTTGCAGAATCTCTTGAGGGAGTCGTTGAAGTTAGAGTTTTTAAGGATCTCTGTAAAAATCCAGAAGAGAAACTTGCAGAGCTAAAAGGAAAGCTTGACGGAATTATTTTTGGAGGATGTTCTGAAAGATCCTCTTTAAATTTTAACGAGGACAGGATAAAAAAACTTTTAAAGTTTCTTGGTATCAATGAGGCATTTTTTGAAGTGGTAAATTTAAGAGAGCAATGTGTTTATATTCACGATGATCCTGTTGAAACCACGAATAAAGCCCTTGACCAGCTTCTCATGGGTTATGAGAAGGTTAAAACTAATGTATCTGCTTTTGTTTTTGATGATGTTAATAAGGATGTTCTGGTTATTGGAGGTGGGGTTGCTGGAATGGCATGTGCTCAGGCACTTTCAGACCTGGGGATAAGTGTCACTCTTGTTGAAGAAAAACCATACCTCGGGGGAAATGTAGCAAAGATTCCTCTTATCTGGCAGGGAGAAGGATATCCTGCGGTTTGCACGAGTGAGTGTCTCGTTCCTGTAATGGGAAGAGATACATACATAAGAGACAATATAAAAGTTTTTACCAATTCTCAGATCGTTGAAGCATGCAAAGTTAATGGGAATTTTAAAGTAAAGATTGAGGTAAAACCCCAGTTTGTTGATCCTGCAAAGTGTATTGGTTGTGGAAAGTGTGCAGAAGTGTGTCCAGAGGAGGTGGACAGCGAATTTGACATAGGATTAAAAAAGAGAAAGGTAATAGATAAGGACTTTCGTTTTGCAATGCCTGATGTTTACAACATAATAGAAGAAGCATGCACCAAGTGTGGAAAATGCGTGGAGGTTTGTCCAGAGGATGCTATAAATCTTAATGCAAAACCTCAGGTTATTGAAAAGGAATTTGGAGCAGTGGTGCTTGCAACTGGATTTAAAGGATATGATATGTCGGTTTTTGAAAACCTCGGATATAAGTATCCCAATGTAATAACCCTACTTGAATTTGAAAGACTCTGGGCAAATAGATTTAAAGGAAAACCTCCTATAAGTATTGCCTTTGTTCTCTGTCAGAAGGACGAAGTTGGTTATTGTTCAAGACTCTGCTGTCTTGCCACTCTCAAGCATTCTGTAAGACTTGCCATGGCATACTTTGGAACAGAGGTAAATGTTTTTTATAAGAGCCTGCGTTCCTGTGGAAGGGCTTTTGAAGAATTTAGAAGGGATGCAGAGGAAAGAGGAGTTGCTTTTATGCAGGAGGAGGTAAAAAAAATAGAAGAAGGAGAAGGAGGTTTTTTAAAGGTAATAACAGACAAAGGAGAGTATGACGCTGATCTGGTGGTTCTTGCAGAGCCATTGGTTCCTTCTCAGGTAAGAATTGCCAAAATGTTTGGTGTTCAGCTTGATAAATACGGATTTCCTATTGAATTTCAACCAAGGAATATAAATACTCTTGAGACTCATGTAGAAAGAGTTTTTGTAATAGGAAGTGCTAAAGGATTTAAGGATATTCAGGAAAGTGTTGAATCTGGAAGAGCAGTTGCAACCCAGGTGTATAATGCTTTAAAAGGAACCACGAAGAAGTATGTTTCCATTACAAATCAGGAGAGGTGTTCTCGCTGTGGAATATGTGTTTCTGCATGCTGTCCACATGGTGCTATTGCAATAAAAGAAGAGGGGGTGGTTATAGATCCTGCATTTTGTAAAGCATGTGGACTTTGTTATTCAGCCTGTCCATCCCATGCAATAACTCTACTTAACTTTGAGGAATATCAGGTTTTGAAGATGGCAGAAACCGCTTTTAAACATCTTTCAGATAGAAAACCGAGATTGCTTGGACTTCTCTGCTATTGGTGTGCCTATGCTGCTGCAGATTATATGGGGGTTTACAGAATAAAAGCTCCAGAAAACTTTAGAAGCATAAGGATAAGATGTTCTGGTTCTATAAGCATGGATCTTATTATGGAAATTTTGGGGAGAGACCTTGCAGATGGTATTTTAATAGCAGGTTGTCCTGTAAATAATTGTCATCACATTTGGGGAAATTACATAGAAGCAAGAAGAGTAGGAATTTTGAACAAGGTTCTGGAAGACCTTGGTTATAAAGACAAGATTATAAAATGGGAATACATAGGAGTTACAAGGGGCGATGTAGTTGCCAACGATTTAAAACTTATGAATGAAAGACTTCAGAAAATAAAGAATAAAAATGCTTAAAAAGGAGGCAAAAGATGTCCAAACCAAAACTGGCTTATTACCTTGCAGGTGGGTGTGCGGGGTGTGATATATCAATTGTAGATCTTGCAGATTTTTTGGTTGATGTTCTACAGGCAGTTGATGTGGTATTTTTTGCTCCAACTCTTATGGACATAAAATACGAAGATCTTGAAAAAATGCCGGATCAATCCATAGATATAGGACTTTTTAGCGGAAATGTGAGAAATACAGAACATGAACACATGGCAAAACTGATGAGAGCCAAGTGCAAAATTCTCATTGCTTTTGGAATCTGTGCAAGTTGCGGAGGTATAAAAGGACTTGTAAATCTTTATGACAATCAGGAGATTCTGGAAAAGGCATACAGAGACACATTTTCTACAGATAATCCAGAAGGAGTTTTACCGAGTCCAAAGGTTGTTGTTGATGGAAAATACGAACTTGAACTTCCGGCTTTAACCAGGGCAAGGGCACTTCATCAGGTAGTGGAAGTTGATTACAGGGTGGGAGGATGCCCTCCTCATTACGAACATGTAAAAAGGGTTTTTACAGCTCTTCTGGAAGGGAATCTTCCTCCTAAGGGAAGCTGGCTTACCATGGGACACGCGGTTTGCGATGTCTGTCCCAGAAATCCTGTAAAAGAAGGAAAACCCAAGGAAAAAGTAAAAGAGATAAAGAGAATTATAGAAGGAGTTCCTGAAGAGGGATGTCTTCTTGAAGCAGGTTACTTATGTTTGGGACCTGTAACTCAGGGGGATTGTGGAGCAGCCTGTTTAAAAGTAAACATGCCCTGTAGGGGATGCGGAGGACCTCTACCAGATATTCCTGACTTTGGAGTAAGAGCAATGAATACCATTGCAACCGTTCTTGAAAACGAGGAGCTTATAAATAAAATACCTGCACCAACTCTTTTGTTTTACAGATACAGTCTGCCGTCTTCCTGGATAGGTTATAGAAAAAGCGAGAAAAAATAAGAAATAAAAGAAGACAAAAAGGAGGCAAGCCATGAAAAAAATAGAAATAAATCCGATGACCAGGCTTGAGGGGCACGGAAAAATTACCATTTTCCTTGATGAAGAAGGTAATGTGGAAAATGCTTTTTTTCAGGTTATGGAATTTATGGGATATGAAAAGTTTTTGATAGGTATGCCTATAGAAGAAGTTCCCAGAACTGTGAGCACTATTTGTGGAGTTTGTAGAGGAGTTCATTTTACAGCAGCTCTTAAGGCTTCAGACGAAATTTATGGAGTTGAGCCTACTCCAACTGCAAAAAAACTCAGAGAAATTCTTTTTCTGGCACACCACATAGAGGATCATATGGAAATTCTTTATGCTCTTGGACTTCCGGACTTTGTTTGTGGACCAACTGCTCCTCCTTCAGAAAGAAACCTCATAGGACTTATTAAGAAAGTAGGCGTTGAACTTGGAAAGGATGTTTTAAAGAAGCGTTTTTCTGCAGTTAAAATTTTTGAAATGCTTGGTGGAAAACCGAGCCATCCTGTTTCAGCAATACCTGGAGGATGGTCAAAAAGACTTACAGAAGAAGAAAGACAGGAAATTTTAAAACTCGCAGACGATTGCATAGAACTCGGAAAAATGACTCTTAAAATTTTTGAAGATGTAGTATTAAAAAATCCTGAATATGTAGAACTTTTAAAAGGGGATGTGTATAAAGTTGTGACGAATTATCTTGGAACAGTTGACGAAAACGAAAAAGTTGCTTATTACGATGGGATTCAGAAAATTGTAGATACGAAAGGAAACGAAATAGGAAGGTTTAGAGGAAAGGAATATCTTGAATACATTGCAGAAAAGACTTTACCCTGGAGTTATAAAAAAGCTCCTTATCTTAAGAAGATTGGATGGAAAGGATTTGTTGATGGAGAAGGGACATCTTTATACAGTGTAGGACCTCTTGCAAGATTTAATGTAGCAGAAGGATACAGCACTCCTCTTGCTCAGGAAGAATACGAAAAGATGGTAGAGTTTTTTGGAGGAAAACCGATTCACAATGTTCTTGCTTATCACTGGGCAAGAGCAATAGAAATGCTTAATGCAGCAGAGCGGATTAAGGAAATTGCATCAGACGAAAGTATTACTGATCCAAATGTTATGCAGAGGGTTGGTAAAGCTACAGGAGAAGGAGTTGGAATTGTAGAAGCTCCAAGAGGCACTCTTATTCATCACTATAAGACGACTGAAGACGGAATAGTTACTGATGTTAACCTTATAGTTTCAACCACCCAGAACAAAGGGCCCATAAGTATGGCTATAAAAAGAGCAGCCCAGCACTTTATAAAAAATGGAAAAGTTGATGAAGGAATTTTAAACTTTGTTGAGATGGCATACAGACCTTATGATCTCTGTCTTGCCTGTGCAACGCACAGTATCCCTGGAAGGCTCCCTGTGGAAATGCAGATTTTCTCAAAAGACGGTAAATTGATAAAAACTTTAAAAAATTTTTAGTGATGAAAAATGCAGTAATAGGGATAGGGAATCCGAACAGAGGGGACGACGGAATAGGGAAGAGAGTTATAGAGGTTCTTGAAAAACTGAAAGCTAAAGGAGAGTTCAAAGATGTAGAACTTGTGCACCTTTTGAGTTCTGACCTTAAGCTTCTTGACTATTTGCTCGGTAAGAATAGAGTTATTATAGTAGATGCTATAAAGGCAGGTTTTTCTCCTGGAGAAATTATAGAGATAAATCCTTTAGAAGATGAGATTAAGTTTTGCCATGCTTCAGGGACTCACAGTTTGAGTGTTTTTGAAGTTTTAAAAATTGGCTATGAATTTTTTAAAGACGAGATGCCAGATGAATTAAGAATTATAGGGGTTGAGGTAGAAAAAGAAGGATTCTGGGAGAGGGAATTAAGTCCTGTGGTAGAAAAAGCGCTCTGGAAGGTGGTGGAATTTCTTAGAAGATTTTATAATTAAAAAACATTTAAATGATTTGTTATTAAAAAAACAATTTCTGTAAGGTTATTGACAAAAACGGGAAGTGTGTTAATTTATAAGAAAATTCAGTTATTTGGTGATGGGCGGATAGCTCAGGGGGAGAGCATCGGCCTTACAAGCCGGGGGTCAGAGGTTCAAATCCTCTTCCGCCCACCATTTTATACACTTCTGACGAAATAAAGTCTTTTAAAAAATTGTTATCATTTTAAAGTTCTTGTTTAAGAAGATAATTCTCAGGTAAAGAGATTTATTGAAATTTCTGGAAAATTTATTAAGATTTGTTTTAGAAATTTGAAAAATTTATATTCTGCGGGAGTGGCGGAACTGGTAGACGCTGTGGACTTAGGATCCACTGGGGTATATCCCCGTGGGGGTTCGAGTCCCCCCTCCCGCACCAGAATAGAGTGTATTTATGAAATTTAAAAATTTTTTCCTCCTGTGGATATGTATCTTCCTGATTCTTCTGCCTGGATGTAAAACAGGAGAAAATATTTCTAAAAAAGTAAAAACCACATTTCACGAAATAAAAGAAGATATTGTTGAAAGAACAAAACTTGGACTTTCTAAAATCCCTTTTATTAAAAAATACATCCACCTTCCACCTCCTCCTGAAAAACTTTACCTCTCAACTGAAACCCTTATTGAAAAACTGAAAGAATATAATGCAGATAGTATTTTTCCTGAAGAATTTAAAAAAGTAAATTATGTCTGGAAAACTGCTCAGGAACTTTACAAAAGCAAATTTTATGTTAAAGCTAAAAGAAAACTTGAAGAAACAAAAGCACTTGCTGAGAAATTACTTAAAAAACTAAAAAGTTATAAAGAAAATCTCAGGAAAAAAGCTTTACAAAAGTTTGAAAAAATAAAGAAAAAAGCTGAAGAATACCTGAAGCATCATAAAAAGGATGCATTAAAAATAAAATTTTATTTATGGAAGCTCAAAGAACTTATTAATCTGGAAAATTATGAGCAATTTAAAAAAGAGCTTAAGAACCCTCCGTTTTAAAGAATTGTTTTCTTTATCCATTGCAAGTGGGGGATTTGTTGGTTTTTTACCTGTATGTCCTGGAACATTTGGAGCTCTTGAAGGAGCTGTAATTTTCTGGTTTTTTAAAGATTTTCCTTTACTAAATCAAACGTTTCTGACAATTTGTTTAAGTATTCTGGGAATTTTAACAGCTTCCTGGAGTAAACCTCTTTTCAATAAAGAAGATCCAGATGAAATTGTAATAGATGAAATTGCAGGGATGTGGTTTTCTCTTATCGGAAAAACAAATCTGTGGGAGTTTATTCTGGGTTTTGTTCTTTTTAGAGTAATAGATATTACCAAACCTTTCCCTTTGAAACGTCTTGAAAGCCTTCCTTCAGGAACAGGTATTATGGCTGATGATATTGCAGGAGGAATTCTTACTAATGCTTTACTTATAGTAATAAAGCTTTTTAAACCTGTATAGATCATGAATGGAGCTCTTGTTTTTATAGGGAATGAACTTATTTCTGGGAAGGTTATAAATACTAATGTAATTCTTGCCTGCAGGGAGCTTTCTGCTTATGGTTTTAAAATAAGAGAAGTGCTAACCCTTCCTGATGAACTTGACATTTTAATTTTTCATTTTAAAAGGCTTGCAGAAGAAGTAGAATTTGTAATAACTTCAGGTGGACTTGGTCCTACAGATGATGATATAACAAATTATGCTGTTTCAAAAGCTTTTAATCTTAAACTTGTAGAAAACAAGGAATTTGTTTCTGCTATTAAGGAATGCAGAGAATATCATAAATCTCAGGAAATAGCCAGAAGAATGGCTCTTCTTCCAGAAGGAGCAAAACCACTTGCAGAAAAAGAGAGTATAACAGCGGGTTATTATCTCTGTATAAAAAATAAAGACTTCTTTTTTCTTCCAGGGGTTCCTTATCAATATCAGGAACTTCTTCAAAATAAAGTTATACCTTTTCTTCTGGAAAAATTTGCAGGAAAAAAACCCCTGATAAAAACTTTTGTTTTTTTTGATCTTAATGAAACAGATCTAAATCTTTTTCTTGAAGAGCTTCCAGAAGATTTATTTTCTCAAATAAAAATAGGTTATTATCCGGTTTTTCCAGAAGTAAGATTGATTTTGCAGGGATACAAAGAGGATATTATTGAAAAAGTTGCAGAACTTGTAGAAAAAAAATTTAAAAAAGAACTGGTAAGTAAAAACGGGTTAAGATTACCTGAGGTAATTGGTGAGCTTTTAAGGAAAAAAAGTAAAAAAATCTCTACTGCAGAATCCTGCACAGGTGGGAAACTTGCTTCACTTATAACTGCCATTCCAGGAAGTTCCGATTATTTTGAAAGGGGTTTTGTTACTTACAGTCCTGAGAGCAAGGTAGAGCTTCTGGGAGTAAAAAAAGAAACCTTAAAAAAGTATGGTGTGGTTAGTTATGAAACTGCTATGGAGATGGCAGAAGGAGCAAGGAAAAAGAGTCAGACAGATTTTGCTTTATCTTTAACTGGTTTTGCAGGACCAAGTGGCGGAACTCCTGAAAATCCTGTGGGCACAGTTTATATCGGTTTTTCCTCCCCAAAAGATTGCTTCAGTTTAAAATTTGTTTTTAACGGAAACAGAAATGAAGTGCAGACTATTGCAAGCTATACCGCTCTGGATATTTTGAGGAGGTATATTCTTTATGATAAGAGCTTTTTTAGCTATAGATTTGCCGAAGGAATTAAAGAAAAAATTGCATGAATTAAGTTTTATACCTCAACCAGAGACTTTAAAAATTAAATGGGTTGAGGAAAAAAATTTTCATCTTACCCTCAGATTTTTCGGTGATGTTTCTGAATCCTTTTTAAAAAAGCTTTATAACCGCACAGAAAAAGTGGTAAAAGAAATAGAAATTTTTAAGCTAAAAATAGGGGAGCTGGGATTTTTTCCTGAAAAGGCAAATCCAAGGGTTGTGTGGATAGGTATAAGCTATGAAACAGGTTCCCAGATAGAAAAGCTTTTAAAGTTAAGTGAAGACCTTACCAGAGCTTTTAAAAGGCTAAAAATTTCTGAAAAAAAAGAGAAATTTCACCCTCATATAACACTTTTTAGAATAAAAAAGCTCGGAAACCCACGAGATTTTCAGGAATATTTTGCTCATCTTCAGAAAGAGGCTGAAAAGATTAAAAATTATACTTTTTATGTAAGAGAAGTAACTTTTTTTAAAAGCATCCTTCTCCCCAAGGGACCGGTTTACGAAGTTCTGCAGAAATTCAATTTTAAAGATGAGTAAATTCTTTAAATTAAGTTTTATTATTTTTATCTGTGTTTTCTTTTGTTTTAAAGTCTGGAGATGTTCCAGAGGATATACAGAAGAAAAAAGCCAGGTAAAGGAATGTAGTAAATGTGGAGGCACTCTTGTTATAGGGGTGAGTGCAGATGCAAGTGTTCTTGTGCCCATGATTGCAACTGATGTTATAAGTCATGATGTAGCAGATTTAATTTTTCTGGGAGTGGTAAAGTATAGTCCGGATTTGAAAATAGTTGGAGATCTTGCTAAAAGTTTTAAAGTTTCCCGGGATCAGAAGACAATAACTTTTTATTTAAGAAAAGGGGTAAAATGGGCTGATGGAAAAGAAGTAACTGCAAAAGATGTTTACTTTGGATTTAAACTTATTACTTCTCCCAAAACTCCTTCTGCGTATGCAAGTGACTTTCTCGAGGTTAAAAAGTTTGAAATTTTAAGTCCATATGTATTCAGAGTTACCTATAAAAAACCTTTTGCTCTGGCTCTTGCCTCTTGGGGAAATCTTGTTGTTCTTCCTGAACACCTTTTAAAAGGAAAATCGCTGGACTATCTTATAAGTAAGTTTGGAAGAAAACCGGTTGGTAACGGTCCTTATAGCCTTTTAGAATGGAAACCTCAGGAAAAGATAGTATTAAAATTTAATCCTCTTTATTACAAAGGAAGACCTTATCTTGACTACATAATTTACAGAGTTATTCCTGATCCTTCTACTGCTTTTATGGAACTTCAAACAGGAAGTGTGGACTGGATTTCTTTAACTCCTCTTCAATACTTGAAGATCCAGCGTGATCCTTTATTAAGAAAGAAGTTTAATATTTACAAATATCCTACATTTTCTTTTACTTATCTGGGTTACAATTTAAGGCATCCGCTTTTTAAAGATAAAAGGGTAAGACAGGCGCTCTGTCATGCTATAAACAAAAGAGAGATTGTTGAAGGAGCTCTTCTTGGACAGGGGATTCCTGCATATGGTCCTTATAAACCTGATACATGGTATTACAATAAAGAAGTGGAAAAAACCTGTGATTATTCACCTGAAAAAGCTTTAAAACTTCTTGAGGAGGCAGGGTTTAAAAGAGGTAAAGACGGTATTTTAAGAAAAAATGGGAAGCCTTTTGAATTTACTATTTTAGTAAATCAGGGAAATCTTGCAAGGCTTTTGACTGCTCAAATTATTCAAAGAGAACTTTCGAAAATAGGGATAAAGGTGCATATAAGAGTTGTTGAATGGACTACTTTAATTAATCAATTTATAGATCATCGAAGATTTGAAGCAGTGATTCTTGGCTGGGCAATGGGACCGGATCCAGATCTTTATGATATTTTTCATTCTTCCAAGATTCCCCCTCCGGGATTGAATTTTGTAGGTTATAAAAATCCAGAGCTTGATAAACTTCTTGAGGAAGGAAGATACACTCTTGATCAGGAGAAAAGAAAAAAGATTTATTATAAGGTGCAGGAGATTCTTGCAGAAGATCAACCCTATACTTTTCTTTATATTCCTTTTTCTCTTCAGGCAATAAATAAAAGGATAAAAGGTATAAAACCTGCTCCAATTGGAATCAGTTATAATATAGAAAGATGGTGGATTCCTGCAGAAGGAAGAAAATATCTTATTCCTTAAAATTGATTATTAAGGAGTAAAAAATGGAAGAAATAAGGAAAATATGTATTGTAGGAGGTGGGAGCTGGGGAACTGCTCTGGGGAAATTGCTTGGTGAAAAGGGAATAGAAGTAAAAATTCTGGTAAGAAGAAAAGAGGTGGAGAGAGCTATAAATAACCAAAGAGAGAATTCTTATTATCTTCCAGGGATTAAACTTCCAGAAAAACTTAAAGCCACTTTGGAACCTGAAGAGGCTTTTAATAAAGCAGAAGTAGTGTTATGGGTTATTCCTTCTTTTGCTCTTTATGAAGCTTTAAATAGATTAAAAAAATTAGCTAAAAAGGTAAAATTTCATGTTTCAGGTATAAAAGGTATAGATTTTGAGACAAAAAAAACACCTCTTGAAATTTTAAAATGTGAACTTGGAGAAGACTGTAATTTTTTTGTGCTGGGAGGTCCTTCTTTTGCAAAGGAAGTTGCCTGCAAGCTTCCAACCGCCGTGGTTATAGCAGGAGATGATCCTGAAGAAACCGGAAAGCTTCAGAAACTATTTGCTTTACCCTATTTCAGGGTTTACAGAAGTGATGATCCAGTAGGGGTTGAGATAGCAGGAGCATTAAAAAATGTTATAGCTATTGCTTCTGGAATAAGTGATGGCTTGGGGCTTGGATTGAATGCAAGAGCATCCTTGATTACACGAGGACTTGTAGAACTTATTCGTCTTGGCACAAGAATAGGAGGAGTTTTGCAAACATTTTATGGACTTGCAGGACTTGGAGATCTTATACTTACCTGCACAGGAGCTCTCTCCAGAAATTATCAGGTTGGGTTAAAGCTGGGACAGGGGAAAAAACTTTCTCAGGTTTTAAAAGAAGTTAAACAGGTAGCAGAAGGAGTAAAAACTGCAAAAGTGGTAAAGGAACTGGCAGAAAAATATAATGTAGAACTTCCAATATGTTTTGAGGTTTACAGAGTTCTTTACGAAGAGCTGAGTCCTAAAGAAGGTCTTAGAAGCCTTCTTTCACGAAGTTTAAAAAAAGAATTTTAAAAAAAAGAAAGATTTTATTTGAAAAACGTTTTAAAATAGCGAATAATTAATTATAAGTAGTATTTTTATCTCTTGACTTCTTTTGATTTAATAGTAAAATACTCTAAAAATCAAAAATAAAAAAACATATAGGAGGTGATGATATGAAGTATTTAAAATTTAGTATTTTTTTGTTACTTTTTTTATTTTTAATAAGTATTAATAATTTATGGGGATCTTCTCAGGATTGTTTTTTTTATAGAAGTTTACATCACACAGGAGCAGGTATGAAAAATGGATATGACGAAGGTTTTAAGAAAATTTTAAAAATACCTTATGAAAAACTGGGATGTGAGCATTGTCATGTTAAAACCTGTGATACCTGTCATGCAATGAAGGAAAAAGCAGGATGGGTTTATTCAACTAAAAAAGTGAAAAACATTAAAACATGTTTAAAGTGTCATGCAAGAGCGGGTTTATCCTTAATGATGGCGAAAAAGATGGGGATAAAAGATGTTCATTTTAGTAAAGGAATGGTTTGTAGTGATTGTCACGGAGGCATGGATGTTCATGGAAACGGAGTTCTTCCGAGATCAATGATGGAAAAAGGGGTTATAAGGGCAAGCTGTAGAAATTGTCACAAAACTCTTAAAAAGATAAGAGCACATGTGGTTCACAAAGGTAAAGTTTCATGTGAAGCCTGTCATGTTTACAGAAGTATTGCATGTGTAAACTGCCATATGGGAGCTTTTTTCAAAACTCATAGAAAGAAAGGGAATTTTATTCCTTCTGCAAGCTGGGTTCTTCTTGTAAATTATAATGGTAAAGTTACAACTGGAACTGCCATGACAATTGTTTATAAAAAACACAAATTCGTAACTTATGCACCTTATTTTACTCATATAGTTGTTAAAAAAGGAAGAAGCTGTAAAGAGTGCCATGGAAATAAAGCTATTAATTTAATTAAACAGGGAAAAGCAGTTCCTGTAGTTAGTTACAGAAATGGAAAAATTGTTTTCTGGAAAGGTGTAATTCCTGTGATTAAGGGGAAAATAAAGTGGACTTATTTTGACAAAGTGGGAAATAAAAAGTGGATTCCACTTAAGAGTAATAAAAAAGAAATAATTCAGTGGTGGTATGCTAAACCTTTAAGTGAGGATCAGATCAGAAAACTGGAATTGCCTTTTACTCATTAAATAAAAAGGGGGCTACAAGCCCCCTTTTTATTTTTATTTTTCGGGTTTTTTTAACCAGGGCATCATTGCTCTGAGCTTTTTTCCAATTTCTTCTATAGGATGTTCTGCTTCTCTTCTTCTTAAGGCATTCAATACAGGTCTTCCTGCTTGATTTTCAAGTATCCATTCCCTTGCAAATTCTCCAGATTGAATTTCTTTTAAGATTTTTTTCATTTCTTCTCTAACTTTTTCATTAATAATCCTCGGTCCTCTTGTAAGATCTCCGTATTCAGCTGTATCACTTATAGAGTAACGCATAAAACTGAGCCCGCCTTCATAAATAAGATCTACTATAAGTTTTAATTCATGCAGGCATTCAAAGTATGCTATTTCAGGCTGGTATCCTGCTTCCACAAGAGTTTCAAATCCAGCTTTGATAAGAGCAGAAACTCCTCCACAAAGAACTACCTGTTCTCCAAAAAGATCAGTTTCAGTTTCTTCTTTAAAGGTAGTTTCTATAACTCCTGCTCTTGTTCCACCTATCCCTTTAGCATAGGCAAGTGCTTTGGGAAGAGCTTCTCCTGTAGCATCCTGATGAATAGCAACCAAGCAGGGAACCCCTGCTCCTCTTTCAAATTCTCTTCTCACAAGATGCCCTGGTCCTTTAGGAGCTACCATTGCTACATCCACATCCCTGGGAGGAACAATCTGATTGTAATGAATATTAAAACCATGAGCAAAAAGAAGCATTTTACCGGATTTTAAAACAGGTGCTATACATTCTTTATACACAGCAGGTTGAGTCTGATCAGGAAGAAGAATCATTATAACATCTGCTTTTTCACAGGCATCTTTTACAGACAGAGGTTCAAAACCGTCTCTTTTAGCTCTTTCATAACTTGGTCCTCCAGGTCTTAATCCAACTATTACATTAAGACCGGAATCCCTTAAATTTAAAGCATGAGCATGTCCCTGACTTCCATACCCTATTACCGCTATAACTTTGTCTTTTAAAATTGAAAGATCCGCATCTTCTTCACGGTAAACCTTCATACCCCACCTCCTGTTGTTTTATTACTTTTAGTAAATTACTGCTTTGGTATTTAGTATAAGATAATCAAAATAACTTCCACAATAAGGAACTTTTATAAAGTTTATTTTTTCTTTTAATTTTTTTATTATTTCTCTATTAAATCTTATTTCAAAATTTCCAGAAGCTTTTATCTGATTGTCCAGGGAATTGCTTACTATCATACCTTCAAATAGGAATCTACCTGCTCCCCAGTGTCCTCCGTGTCCATGTCCGTGTGTATAAATTGGAGAAAATTCTCCAAGTTTTAAAGTTGCATTGGAATTTGTTATAAAAAGCAAGCCATGAATTTCAGAATTTCCAGCTTTACCAATTAAAGCATTTCCATCAGCAATTATTAAAGTTGGATCTTCCTCTGTTCCTATGTAGGAGTGATTGGTAAGATTAAGTTCCAAATCTTTATGAACATAAAGTAAACCACCTTCCATTTTTATTTTATCAGCAGAATGGGGATTTCCACAACATCCCATTCCTGATATATCCATAGCATTAGCAAAAATATAAACATTTTTAAGAGTAGGTATATTGTGCATACATCCACATAATTTAAAAGTTAAAGAATTTTTTGCAACAAGAATTAAAGGACTATTCTTAGAATCCGCAGAAGATATTTGTGTTCTGTGATATATGATTATATCTTTAGCAGAAATTTTTCCTCCTCCGTAAAACTCAGTCCATGGTCCTCCATGATATCCAAATAAGAGAGTAGCATCTCCCAGATCCAGAGCAGAATATTTGTTAGTTCCTGAAATATAAGTTTGGGTAGTATTATCCCAGGTAAAACTTACACTATCATCGCAGGTAATGGTATATAGACTGGTTACTTTACATGAAGAAAAGTTAAAAATACCATCAGGATGGACAAGACCAGAAGGTGCACCATTATTAGAAAGCAGGTTAACTCCATAAGTATTTTCCAATTTTTTTAATAATTCGGTTCTATTTGCAGAATCGAAAATCCAAGAGGTAATATCAACAGAAGACGCATTAAAGGCATCAGGAATATAAGGATCTACTTTGGCTAATACTCCAGAACTTAAAAACTCAGCAGGACAATTTGTTATGATACTTTCTTTTTCTGTTGCATTTTCCACAGTATTTCCGGTTATTAAAGCAGGTATTTTACATTCTCTGGGTTCACAACTTATTATAGCACTGTTTCCCTGTAAGTTAAAATATGTTAATTTCCTTAGTATCACGGTGCTCCATAGAGGAAAATTTAAAGGAACCACAGCAACTTTTACTACTTTAGCTCCTTTATAATTTACTTTTACCCATACTAAACAAGATTTTTTGGTGTTATCAGGCTTTAAGTGAAGTTCATAATTAGATGGCAAGGTATAAGGATAATTACATTCTCGAGATCTTGCTATATATTTTATTACATTTACTAAGATACTATTAGCTTTTTTTTCTGCTATTTCATATTTGGCTTCTGAAGAAAGACTTATATATCCGGACTTACTTAAATAAATACCTGTAAGACTTAGTAATACAAGAGTTAAAGAAAGTATTAACACTGCTATTAATATTATCCCATTTTTTCTATTTTCTTGTTTCATGGATTTCACCTCCTTTCTTTAAATGGAAGTTATTTAGAGTATATTTTTTCTATTGTGATTTTTTTAGAAGGATCTTTTGGATTTACAAAAGTGATAATAAGTTTTACAGCTCTTCCTATTACAGTTGCATTAAAACTTTCTACAGGAGCAAGTTTAATAGCTGGTTCGTTATTATTACAGGCTGTTGCAAGATCAATTTTTTTCATCATTAGCCAATCAGTTCCGTTTATGTTATCTATATAAATTCTTATTATATAAGGAACTCTGGTAATATAATCTCCTGGTTCAAGAGTTATACCACTTGTATAAGCATTAATTTGAACATTAGGATCTGTAGTATTTATACAATCTACTCCATTAATTGTTCCGTTTAAAGGGACTGATAAAGGAAAGAAAGTATTATTTGAAGGATTTAACACTACGCCATTTCTCCATATATAATAACAATTTTGGGTTGGACTTGTATCAAGTCTACAGCTAAGTATATCGGCTAAGGTGCCTGTAGAATTTACTACAAAACCGAAACCTTCCAGATTTGCATAAAATACTGCTTCTTCTCCATTCGTTCCTGTATCAATGCACATAGGATCTGAAGGAAGAGTAGGTGGAGATATTAAAGTATTACCAGAAAGGGGAATGTTACAGTAGGGCAAAACATCACTTATAATACAGGTATTATTAGCACAGGGAACACCCATACCCCATCTGGAAAAAACAAAATCCAGGGTGGTAATAGCAATTCTTGCATCTTCTGTTACATCTGACAGTTCTTTACCTTCTTTAAAAAGTTCGCTTGATTTTAAGTGGATAGAAAGAACTGCTCCTACTATTAAAAAAATTAAAATCATTACTATCAGAAGCTCTACCAAAGTAAAGCCTTTTTTCATTTTAAGCTCCTTTTAAAAATTGCATACAGTATCATTGAGAGTAAAACTTTTTGTATTATATGTTGCAGTTACCACCACTTCACTACAATTGCCATAGGCAGGGGTGCAATTACCTACTATTTGAACATTTATAGTATAATTTCCACAGGTTATATTTGAAATATATTCTCCTCCTCTACATGCCATTATTCCTGAACTTGCTCCTTCAACAAGGCAGGTATTAATAAGTCTGTCTTCAGAGAAAAAACTGAACCAATTTAAAGATCCCATAACCCCTACTATTAAAATAATTAAAATTACCATGGTGATAAGAATTTCTATAAGTGTGAACCCTTTCTTTTTTTTCATGGACAATTACCCTCTCCTTCTTCAGAGGTTATATATCCGGAATTTTTAGCAACCTCTATTTTATAATATCGTCCTGCACCTTCTATACATAAATTTCCTGCAAAAATAGCTATTCCTCTTGGATCAAATGCTGGCTGACTTATAGCTTCTACTGTGAACCCTTCATCCAAGACAAAACTATTAATAAGACTCCCTGCACAGGGGTCTGTTCTATTGGCTCCCATGTTAATAATTTCTACTGTTCTGGAATCCGGAACGCAGATACCAATATTTGTGCTGGTTTTTAAAGCATAAAGTCTTGCTTCTTTTATAAAATATTCCAGAGAATATGCGTTTTTTTTAAATTTATATTTGTTATAAAAAGAAGAAAAAGAGCCTGTCCCAAATCCAGCCAGAATTATCAAAATAGCCAGTATTACAAGAAGTTCCAACAAACTAAAACCCTTTTGACTCACCATTCTACTCAACCAGAAATTTTTATAATTTTATTATAAATCCTCTTTAAAAGAATACAATATATTGTAAAATAGAAAATTTAAATGAAACAAAACACTTTCGTAAATTGTTATATGTTTAAAAAGTTTAAAATTTCAATTTAACATTAGCTTTTTCTTTTATTCTTAGATCCCCTGTATCCACAAAATAAATAAAGCCTCTTCCTTTCATAACCATCCTCTTCTCTTTTACAATGACCTTTTTATTGCTTACAACTATCCCTCTGTCAGGAAAAAATTTTAATTCTTCTGTTGAAACTGTTCTATTGTCCTGAGTTTTTAGTATAACACCTTTTCTTAATAAAAACTCATTTCTTCTGGCAAAATAAAATCCTTCTTTTCCTTTTATCCTTACTCCTTTTTTAACATTTATAAGTAAAATTTCTCTTCCCCATAAATCTCCTTTTATATTCTGCCATATTTCTTTGGCTTTAAGTTTCCATTCAAGGTTTTCCCTTTTGTAAACCGAATATTCTACCTTTTCAATTATTACCTGAGGATGAAAATTTTGAGGATAGGATATTTTCTTAAAAGACAATCCTTTATTAAAACTTATTAAAAGAAAAAAAGTTAGTATTAATAAAAAAAGTTCAAAACTTCTTCCCATTTGTTTTTGGCTTTTATTATTATTTCACAGACTTCTCTTACAGCACCTTCTCCACCTTTTAATTGAGTAACATAATGAACAAATTGATTAACTGGATCCCGGGCATTGGGAACACCCACTGCCAGACCAACTCTTTTTAAAATCGGTAAATCCACAAAATCGTCTCCTATATAAGCTACTTCTTCATCTTTCAACCCAAGATCTTTTAAAATTGTTTCGTAAATTTTTAATTTTTGGGTTTCACCCTGAAAAAGAAGTTCTATTCCAAGTTCTTTTGCTCTAATTCTAACAACTTCCGAATTTCTGCTTGAAATAATCCCAACTTTTACACCTATTTTTTGCAAAAGTTTTATACCAAGACCATCAAGAACACAAAAGTGCTTTATTTCTCCGTATTTTTCGCTTATTATAATTTTTCCGTCTGTAAGAACCCCATCAACATCAAGGAGCAATAACTTTATTTTTTCAGCCTTTTTTAAAATTTCATCCGATATTTTCATAATTTTCCACAATTTTTCTCAATTCTGCTATTTGATAAAGAATTTTTTTTATATCTTTTAAAACTAAAGAATTTGGACCATCACAGAGAGCTTTTTCCGGTTCAGGATGCACTTCCATAAAAATTCCATCCGCTCCCACAGCAACACCAGCTCTTATAAGATAAGGGATAAAATGTCTGTCTCCTTCAGAACGACCTTCACCTCCACCTGGAAGTTGAACACTATGAGTTGCATCAAATATTACCCTATTAGCAAATTCTTTCATAATCGGTATCGATCTAAAGTCAACTACCAGATTTCTATAACCAAAACTTGTCCCCCTTTCAGTTACCCATACTTCTGCAGAAGTAAAAGCAAGAACTTTTTGAACCGCATATTTCATATCCCAGGGAGACATAAATTGTCCTTTTTTAATATTGACGATTTTACCGGTTTTTGCACTTTCTACCAGAAGATCTGTTTGCCTGCATAAAAAAGCAGGAATTTGAATTACATCAACAACCTCTGCAACTTTTTTCACCTGCCATGTTTCATGAACATCCGTGGTTATCCAAACTTTCAGTTTTTCTTTTATTTTTTTAAGCCACTCAAGTCCTTTTTCCAGCCCAGGACCTCTATAAGAATAAAGAGATGTTCTATTGGCTTTATCAAAAGAAGATTTAAATATATATCTGAACTTTAAACCGTATTCTTTTTCTATTTTTTCTAAAATATCTTTTATAGTGTTTCCCACTTCAATAGCTATTTCAAGACTTTCAAGCACACAGGGTCCTGCAATTATTACAAACTCTTTCATTCTCACCCCCAAAGTGTAAAAAAACTAAAATTCGGATAACATTCCGACTTCTCTCAAATTTTAACACCTCCCTTTAAACTTGTCCATATAAATTTTTATTCTGGTTATTCGGAAATTTTTCCGAATGAATTTCTTATTTTCGGAAAATTTTCCGAAAATATCCTGTTTTTTATCGGGCATCTAATTTGCTTATTTTTATAAAAAAAATAAAACAAGGAGGGACAGCTATGAAAAAGAAGAATTGGTTTGTTAAAATCGCAAGTTTTCTGGGGGCTCTTATTATGTTTGGAGGAATAACTACTAACAAGGCTCAGGCTACAAAAGTAATAACAGGACCTACACTTGGCTATAAGTTCAGCGGAAAAGTCGTTAAAGTTGAAAAAGCACCTGGATTAAGAAGAAATCAGATTTTATGGTGGGTTATGGAAGTTAAAGATAAAGAAGGAAAAAGTATAAGAGTAAGAATTGCCCCTGTATGGCTTTATCCTTCTATTCAAATAAAAGAAGGTGATAGTGTTGAGGTTGAAGGTTTTGTGCCTCCTTTCTGGAGGATAAAAGGATTTAATGAAGTAATGAGCTGTAAAATAAAAGATAATAATGCAGATATTCTCTATGACTTTACCGGAACAAGAAAGTGGTGTAAAAGAATTTCTTTTTCTACTGGTTCACCAAGCTTTAATAAAAAAGCAGTGGCAGGTCAGAAGAATCTTATAAAAGGTAAAGTTATAGCAGTAAAGAAACTGCCTGGTCCAAGAGGTAGAAGACTCTGGTGGGTCATGGATCTTGAAAAAGATAAAGAAGTTTATACTATTTATTTATATCCCGTGCGTAGATTATATAATCCCGGTGTAAGAGAAGGAGACATTGTGGAAGCAAAGGTATTTTTGCCTTTGAGATGGCAGAGATTAAATTTGAAGAACACCTATCTGGCGTGTTTTATAAAAGATGTAAAAACCGGAAAAGAGCACATTTTAAGGAGGTGTCCAAACTTCTAAATCCCCCCTCCCCCTTCCAGCCCCTTCTCTTCCCCCCTCCGAAGGGGCTGGAAGCTTTTAAAAATTTTTATATGGAGGACTTATTATGAAACTAAATAGACTCGCTATAAGTGAAGAAGGCTTTATCTTCGATCCAGAAACAGGAGATACCTATACAGTAAATTCTACAGGTCTATTTATTTTAAACTTACTTAAACAGGGGAAAAGTGAAAATGAAATTCTTGAAAAACTGATTGAAGAATTTGATGTAAACGAAGAAGAAGCTAAAAGAGACCTCCTTGACTTTCTGGAACAAATTAAAATCTACGGATTTATTTAAATTTTTTTATTTTTTAATTTAAATTTTTTAACTTAACTAAAAACCAGTAAGGAGAATTTCTATGAGAAAAATTACAAGTCTCGCACTCTTTTTGTTTTTCCTTTTAAGTTTAATAAGTGGTTTCGTCCTTTACATCATGCCTCATGGAAGATTAAATTATAAAACTCCTTGCAGGAATGAGTTTAATTGTTTTCTTGATTGATGTAATTGCAATTTAAAAAGATTCCCTTTTTATACAGAACTTTCGAGTTAAATATAAAAAAATTTAGGAAGGCTGATGCTTATGGAGGAGAAAAATGATAAAAGTTGGTATAACTGGAATTAATGCAG
>CAZWTB010000083.1:0-2498 GCA_964636875.1 uncultured Thermodesulfatator sp. | reverse complement strand
TTCTAAAACGAGAGTTTCTACAGGATTTGAGAAGATGTAAGCTCTATAAGGAATTCTGTGGGCATTTACATAGAGAAATTTACTCATAGTGCTTTAAATAAGCGGAAAGCAGACAGAATATAAGGAAGACTAAGGAGATAAAGAGGAAGCTTCCAAAGCTTAATACATTCTCAAAGCCCTCAAAAACAGAAAGAAAGTGTCCGCCAGTGTAAAAAATTGTAAGCAGGCTTTCAAGGATAATAAAGTTTTTGGAAAACTCATAAACCCTTTTTCTAAATATCCACTTTTTATTGAGTTCTTCCTTAGCTTTTTTTAACTTTTCAACTTTCTTTTGAGCTCCTTCAAGTTCTTTCAGAATAAGCTTGAGGAATTTGGAAAGATCTCTACTTTTAAGTTTTCTGTTTGTATCACTTATTACATGGTATATTTCTTTTAGAGTGTCTCCAAAAAAGGCGTCTTCTCTTTTGTAAGGATAGGATGTCCAGAAACTTCTTAAAGTTTCGTAATCCTGCTGAAGGTTCTGAACTTTCTTCTGTATGAGTCTGATTTTGTTAAAGATGTAGCCCTGAAGTTCGAAGTTAAGTTCTAAAGAGAGTTCTGAAGCTCTTTCTATTTTCTTAAGTCCTCCTTCGTAAATGTATTCTCTTAAAGTTTTAATCTGCTGTTCATAGGACTCTATCTCTTTTTCAGACATTATTTCTTTTAATAAATGAAACTTATCTTCAACCTCTTTAAGCCTTTTTGAAACTTCTTCTCTTTTCTGATTCAGTCGCTGATATACAAGTTCTTCAAGTTGTTTTTGATCTTTAATGAAAAATGGCTCCAAGTAGGCAAGATAAATACCGTAAATATTTTCAAGAAGAGGTTTTATTACTCCGAAGTCTTCGGTTTGTCTGTATAAAAGGAGGTTGAGGTGATATTGAGCAGGGAGACAGGCTGAGTCAATTTTTAAAGCTTCTTTATAAAGCTCCTCTGCTACAAGTTCGTCTCCTCCGAATTCTGCAATGTAACCCTTTAAAAAAAGGGCATAGCTTTTTAAAAAGGGAGTTACGCTTTTTTCAAAAGCATTCTCAACAAAGTAAATAGCCTGTTTAAAATCTTTTCTTAAAATATTTACATAACACAACCCAAGAGAAGCTTTGTAGTCTTCTTCTCCTGCAGATTTAAATCTTTTTTCAGCTATATCCAGGCGTTTTTTAACCAGGGAATCAAGTCCTATTCCAATATCTCCGCCTCTTACAGGAGGCTCTATTTCTGGTCTGAATTGTGCCCAGTGTTTTACCTCGTCTGCTTTGAAAAACAAAATTTTTAAAAATTCTGGAAGTAGGTAAAAGTGCCTTATATAAAAATACTTCAGTTTTTCTTTAACGAAGTTTTCTTCTGAAATTCCTTTCCACAAAATTTGAGATAGTTTAGAAAAACTGGTGTTAATGAGATCTATAAATAGTTTCCTTGCTTCTGGTTGTGCAAGAGCCGGGCAATTTTCAAGAGGATGCCAGGTGCTCTTACAGAAAAAACAAAATTTTTCCTTACCAGTCCAGAAGATGTCTTTAAAAAAGAAGTCTATCTTTGGATCAACTGTAGAAGGTAAAACGAGTTCTATAAGGTCATACCACTTTTGAAGTTTGTGAAAAAGAGAAACTTCTTTAAACTCAGAATCTACATCTCTTTTTAAATTATCCAGAAGGTAAATTTTCCCAGCTCTTAAAGGAATTTTAACCTTGGATAGATCTTCTGGATTTTTAGATAAAAAGAAAGAAAAAGGAACAGGACAATTTCTTAAAACATTACTATAATTTGCCTTTACTCTCTCAAGACAGTCGTTTAATTCGTGAAGTCTTCCTTTTTTTATCTCAAAAATTCTGTTCCCTTTTTTTAAAAATCTCCTTGAAAAGACATCGTCAAGATAAAGCCTTATTTCAGGGCTTTGAGTTTTAAACACGAAGTGAAGGAGTTTGGGATGCTCTATAACCTGGAGATACATTTAGCCCCTCGCATACTTCAGTAAAATAAAAAAAATAGCAACGGTTATTCCTGCGTCTGCAATGTTAAAGGCTGGCCAGTGATAATTCTGTATGTGAAAGTCTATAAAGTCAAAAACAGCTCCGTAGAGAAATCTGTCAACGAGATTTCCGAGCCCTCCACCAAAGAGAATTCCAAGGGCGATTTTTAAAGTTCTGTCATTTTTAAGAGTTCTTGCCCAGGAAAAAATAGCTCCCAGGAAAAATCCCACCACTCCTATCCAAATATATTTGCCAATTTCCCTGTGTCCTGAGAAAAGCCCGAAAACTATTCCTGTGTTCCACACCTTAACCAGATTTAAAAAAGAAAAAATTTTTAAAACCGTAAAGTTACTCTTTAAAATTAATACCTTGGTTATTCTATCCAGAAAAAATGTTATCAGAGCTGAAATCCAGAAGATTCGCATTAACCCTCTCTTTTATTCTGAATTTGTTTTATCACCTCCATGCACCTTGCACAAAGCTCTGGATTTTCAA